>NZ_JAMOKS010000025.1:0-103535 GCF_023656785.1 Parabacteroides caecihominis | reverse complement strand
ATCTTTTCCGCTAACTTTGAAGTGGTGAACTGGACGGAAAACTCTGAAACGATTGATCTGCCGACTGGCTGAATAGTAGGATGGGATGGCTTTTTTGCACCGGAGTCCATGAAGAACTATGTTATTGTGGATGCAAATATAGTAATTATGAGTAGATTCCAACTATCGATACGATTAATTATCAGGGGTTCTGTGTGTTTTTTTACTTCACAGAGCTCTTTTTGATACCCTTTTGTGCCTTCATGTGATACCAATACAGGATTTGTGGCCTTTCTTTTTTGCCTGCTTTAAAAGGAAAAACGTTGATAAAATAATACTTTTTTCGGTTCAATCCCTTGTATATACATAGGGGAACATAGTTCTTCATGGACTAATCTAAAACAAAATATCATGGCAACGAAAGAACCGAAAAAGCGAAGCGTCGTCGCAACACTAGTAGAAAACAAACTTACCGAGCGCGAAGACGACTTCACAGCCAACATTACCTATGTAGGCCGCCGCAGTATCAATGACCTTTGTTCCATCGCCGCCAAACAGAACGGCAAATACTCGGCATCCGAGTTATATGCGGCCTACGACATCCTGAAGACACAGGCCAAGGAAGAAATGTACTCAGGTGCTACCGTCGAGTTCGGGCTGGCCTACAACGCCCTCGGCGTAGACGGCCCCCTGATCAGCCGCAGTGCCCAGTTCAACCGGGCAGTCAACAGTCTGGTAGTACGCTGCACCCCGCTGGCAGAGCTCCGTCCCGAGCTCGACCTGATAGACGTAATTATTAACGGTGTGAAAGACGGCCTGCCAACCATCGGAACCCTGACCGACGTAGGCAGCAAGACGGTCAACCAGCGGATCACCCCGGGCAACACGCTCAACGGCAAAGGCGACCGCGTGAAGATTGTCGGCACCGAAGACAACACCGTCGGCTTCTTCTTCATCGACTCGACCGACGAGACAAAGATAGTGCCTGTCCCCGAAAGCGTCCTTTCGCGCAACGAGCCTTCCAATTTCTCCTTTATCATCCCCGCCCTGGCCGATGGCACCTACTATCTGGAGATCGCCACACAGTATGGCGGAAACAGTAAAACACTATTAAAGGATGTACGCCGCAGCCGTTTCCCTTACCTGCTCACAGTGGGCGACAGCGGCGGTGGAGGAGGGGACGACCGACCCGAAATCGAGTAACCCCGCTGTTACGACACTCATAACCGCCCGTTTACGATACCCGTAACTGAGCGTTTACGACACCGATAACCGTCCGTTTACGACACCCGTAACCGGGCGGTTACGGCACCCGTAAATTTTCGTTTCCTAAACAATCAACATAATTATCCATTTATGCATATGAAAACAATACGACAACAACTTCGCGCAGCCCCCCGTATCCTCGCCGGGCTGCTTTTTGCTTTTATGGCCGCAATGGCCTCCGTAGTACATGCTTCACCTTCTCCGCCTCTCTGGGATGGCCTACCGGCCGATGTAATCACAAATGCCGATGGCCACGACGGCTCGACCGCTGAAAAAGCGATCCTTATCAAAGACGCCGCCGAGCTGGCTTACTTCGCGCAGCAGGTGAATGCAGGAGGCTTGGAACTTAACGTTACGAAAGGAACCTCAATTGATAACAGTGACGATAAGGACAAAGGCTTCGCCGGCCTCTACTTTGCCCTTTCCAACGATATTGATCTCGAAGGGCATGACTGGACACCGATAGGAAGCGGTTATAATTACTTCCGTGGCCATTTCGATGGCGACGGGCATACTGTAAAAGGGCTGAAGGTGAATATTCAGGCATCGACTAATGTATACGCCGGATTATTCGGCCACGTGGTAGACGGTACGCTCCGCAATCTGGGCGTATGGCTGGCGCCGGATGGGATAGTGGTTTCTTCTTCAAGCGTATATAACGTCTGTGCCGGAGGACTGGTAGGACGTATATATGGTAACGGTTATACTACTGTCGCTATCCGCAACTGCTACGTGGAAGCGGAAGGGAACGGGGCGATCAGGATAACGGGAAATGGCAATCTCATGGCCGGAGGGATAGCTGGGGAGACGATTTCTGCCGGTATTAGTACCTACCTTATCACCCATTGTTACGCAACCGTGGATGTGGAAGCGAAGAGCAACGGGGGGGGTGTTCAGGTCGGTGGCATTGCCGGATCTGCCATAGATATTTCCTATGCCTATGCCACAGGAAAGGTGGAGGGACGTGCTCATGACTACTTATTTACAGGCGGTATCTGCGGGGCGGTTTTTGCTTCAATAAAAAACTGTCTGGCCCTGAATAAGGAGATTAGTTGTATTACGACTGGCGGGGGAGATGAATATAAGAACCGCATAGCAGGTTTTGCCAGCACTTCAGATTCCTTCTCCGACAACTACGCCACCCCCGGTATGAAGCTAAACGGCCAACCTGCCACCGGCGGTGCAACCGATAACAATAACGGAGCCGACACCTGGTCTAACAAATTAAAGAACGACCTGGATCCCTCCTCCGATAACGAATGGAATAACGCCTGGATATGGGAGGACGGAAAACTCCCGCAGTTGAAGAAGCTGGTAGATGCCGGGATGAACACATATGGCGACGCGCTGTCCGGACAAACGCCTTATTCGGTAGAAGACTACCTTTCCTTGTCCTGGAAGGATGCGGCTGCTAAGGAAATAGAGAATACAGGGGACGGCGACGGTTCTTCCCCCGGCAACCCCATCCTTATCAAAGACGCAGCCGAGCTGGCCTATTTGGCACAGCAGGTGAATGCAGGAGGGAATTTAAATCTTACTAATGGAGGAACTTTCCTGAACAACGACGGTTTTCCCGGTATATACTTCGCCCTCTCCGCCGACATCGACCTCGAAGGGGGGAACTGGACGCCGATAGGAAACTTCTATAATTCTTTCAAAGGCCACTTCGATGGTAGGGGGCATACTGTGAAGGGGCTGACGGTTAATGGTAACATGTTATACGCCGGATTATTCGGCTATGTTGTAAATGGCACGCTCTGTAACCTGGGTGTCAGCCTGCATGAAGATGGGATAAAGGTTAGTTCTGCTGGTGGAGTCTACGCCGGCGGAATTGTCGGACTGCTACAAGGATCTTCCGGCGATGTCTCCCTACGAAATTGTTACGTGGTAGGAAACGGGAAAGTGGAGGGAACATCAACAAGTAGTGATAGTTCTGTAGGAGGAATAGCAGGAGCGGTAGTGATCAGCGGATCTGGTACCGCTTCCTTCACCCATTGTTATGCAACGGTCGCTGTGGAAGCGGAAGCGGCTAACGGATGTGTAGCTGGCGGTATCGTCGGAAGATTCAATGGAACCCTTTCCTACACCTACGCCACCGGAAGCGTGAAAGCAAACGGAGGAGAAAGACAATATGCCGGAGGTATTTGCGGAATTAAAGGCGTTGGAGACTTAACCCACAACCTCGCCCTGAACAGCGAAGTGGCGGTTGAATCCGGCTCCGATTGCCACCGGATAGTTGGTTACGATGCTTTGGATGGTTTTCCTACTCCCGGCTCAATCTCTTCCAACCACGCCCGCCCCGCCATGTTGTTGAACGGCCAGCCTGTTATCTCCACCGACGCCAGTGACCGGAACGGCGCCACCACCACCTGGTCTAACAAATTAAAGAACGACCTGGATCCCTCCTCCGATAACGAATGGAATGACGCCTGGATATGGGAGGACGGAAAACTCCCGAAGTTGAAGAAGCTGGTAGATGCCGGGAAGAACACATATGAGGGTGAGCTGTCCGGACAAACGCCTTATTCGGTAGAAGACTACCTTTACTCGTCCTGGGCGGATGCGGCGGCTGATAGAATAGAGAATACAGGCGACGGCGACGGTTCTTCCCCCGGCACCCCGATCCTTATCAAAGACGCAGCCGAGCTGGCCTATTTGGCACAGCAGGTGAATGCAGGAGGGGATTTAAATCTTACTAATGGAGGAACTATCCCGAACAACGACGGTTTTTTCGGCAAATACTTCGCCCTCTCCGCCGACATCGACCTCGAAGGGGGGAACTGGACGCCGATAGGAATCGATAGTTATGGTTATGGTTATTTCAAAGGCCACTTCGATGGCAGGGGGTATACTGTGAAGGGACTGACGGTTAATGGCGAGATGTCATTCGCCGGATTATTTGGCCGTATTGTAAATGGCACGCTTTGTAACCTGGGTGTCAGCCTGCATGAAGATGGGATAAAGGTTAGTTCTGTTAATGGAGTCAACGCCGGCGGAATTGTCGGAGTGCTACAAGGATATACCGGCGATGTCTCCCTACGAAATTGTTACGTGGTAGGAAACGGGAAAGTGGAGGGAACAGGAACATCAACAGGTAGTGTTAGTTATGTAGGAGGAATAGCAGGAGTGGTATTGATCAGCGGATCTAGTACCGCTTCCTTCACCCATTGTTATGCAACGGTCGCTGTGGAAGCGGAAGCGACTGACAGATGTGTAGCTGGCGGTATCGTCGGAGGGTTCAGCGGAATGTCCAGCAGAATCCTTTCCCACACCTACGCCACCGGAAGCGTGAAAGCAAACGGAGGAGAAAACCAATATGCCGGAGGTATTTGCGGATTTAAAGGCGATGGAGACTTTACCCTAACCCACAACCTCGCCCTGAACAGCGAAGTGGCGGTTGAATCCGGTTCCGATTGCCACCGGATAATTGGTTTCGATGGTTTTCCTGATCTCGGCTCAATCTCCTCCAACCATGCCCGCCCCGCCATGTTGTTGAATGGCCAGCCTGTTACCTCGACCGATACCGACAGCTTCGACGGCTCCGATACCTGGCTCGATACCTACAAGGCCGACCTGGGCGGAGACCCCGCCAGCGATAACAGTTGGAAAAGCGGTAACTGGACATGGACGGATAGCAATCTCCCCCAACTCCGCAGGGTGATACTCGATGCTGGCGGCAACGTTACCGGTTACGGTGAGTGGCAATCCTCCACCCAGCCCAACCTGCCCGCAAGCAGCTTCCTGACAAATAAGCCCGCACCGACACCGCCGCCGGTGGAACCCGATCCCGAGCCCACGCCGCCGACGGTCTACTACACCGTCACCCTTCCCGCCGTGGAGGGCGTCATCACCGACCCTGCCGCCGGTACGTACGAAGTGGAGTCGTGGAGTACCTTCCGTTTCTACCTCACGCTTGACGCGGACTATTCGGAGTCGCAGCCCGTCATCACCACCAGCCGCTACGAAACGCTCGCGCCCCGCAGCAGCGACGGAGCCTACCAGGTGAAGTACGTCCGCAACGACGTGGAAGTCTACATCGACGGCATCGTGAAGAACCCCGACCCGGTGGCCAACGAAACGATAGAAGCCGGGTATCCGAAGGTTTGGAAGTCAGGGAATAACTTGCATATGCAAGCCGTTACCGACGAACCGGGCTATATCTATACCGCCGACGGCAAACTGCAAACGGTATGCCGTCTGATAGCCGGAGAGATCAGGACTATTCAGCTTCCGGCCGGTATCTATTTTGTACGAATCGGGAATGAACGGTTTAAAGTAATCTTGTAACTAATTATCCATTTATGCATATGAAAACAATACGACAACAACTTCGCGCAGTCCCCCGTATCCTCGCCGGGCTGCTTTTTGCTTTTATGGCCGCAATGGCCTCCGTAGTACATGCTTCACCTTCTCCTCCCCCCTGGAATGGCCGACCGGCCGATATAATCGTGAATGCCGATGGCCACGACGGCTTGACCGCTGAAAAAGCGATCCTTATCAAAGACGCCGCCGAGCTGGCTTACTTCGCGCAGCAGGTGAATGCGGGAGGATTGAAACTTGACGTTGCGAAAGGAACCTCAATCGATAACGGAGAGAAGGACAAAGGCTTCGCCGGCCTCTACTTTGCCCTTTCCAACGATATTGATCTCGAAGGGCATGACTGGACACCGATAGGAAGCGGTTATAATTCCTTCCAGGGCCATTTCGATGGCGACGGGTATACTGTAAAAGGGCTGAAGGTGAATATTCAGGCATCGAATACTGTATACGTCGGATTATTCGGCTGCGTGGTAAGCGGTACGCTCCGCAATCTGGGCGTATGGCTGGCGCCGGATGGGATAGTGGTTTCTTCAAGCGAAGATCACCTTCTCTATGCCGGAGGACTGGTAGGAGGTATATATAGTAGCGATTATACTACTATCGTTATCCGCAACTGCTACGTGGAAGCGGAAGGGAACGGGGCAATCAGGATAACGGGAAATCGCTATCTCAGGGCCGGAGGGATCGCTGGGATAAGTAGTGTCGGCCTTATCACCCATTGTTACGCAACCGTGGATGTGGAAGCTAAGAGCAACGATAGTTTTGTTCAGGTCGGTGGCATTGCCGGATATGCCCAGGATATTTCCTATGCCTATGCCACAGGAAAGGTGGAGGGACGTGGTTATAGCAACTCATTTACAGGCGGTATCTGCGGGTTTGTTTTTGCTTCAATAAAAAACTGTCTGGCCCTGAATAAGGAGATTAGTTGTATTACGACTGGCGGGGGAGATGAATATAAGAACCGCATAGCAGGTTATACCAGTTCAGGTGTCTGCTCCGACAACTACGCCACCCCCGGTATGAAGCTAAACGGCCAACCTGCCACCGGCGGCACAACCGGTGACTATAACGGCGCCGACACCTGGTCAGACACATTCGAGACTGCCCTGAAAAGTAACCCTTCCCCGGATAACGGTTGGGAAGAAGCTTGGACATGGACGCCCGGCCAACTCCCGCAGTTGCGAAAGGAGAATGCCGACGGCAACGGCTATAGCCAAGAACCGGTCCGTGGCCAGACCCCTCGCAAGGCAACCGACTACCTCGTATCCTTACCTTGGAATGGCTCAGCCGCTACTCAAATAGAGAGCACAGGCGACGGCACCTTCGACAACCCCATCCTTATCGGAACTGCCGCCGAGCTGGCTTACTTCGCGCAGCAGGTGAATGCAGGAGGCTTGCAACTTAACGTTGCGAACGGAACCTCAATTAATAACAGTGACAATAAGGACAAAGGCTTCGCCGGCCTCTACTTTGCCCTTTCCAACGATATTGATCTCGAAGGGTATAACTGGACACCGATAGGAAGCAGTTATAATCCCTTCCAAGGCCATTTCGATGGCAGGGGGCATACTGTGAAGGGGCTGACGGTTATTGGTGACATGTCATACGCCGGATTATTCGGCCGTATTGTAAATGGCACGCTTTGTAACCTGGGTGTCAGCCTACATGAAGATGGGATAAAGGTTAGTTCTGTTGCTGGAGTCCAAGCCGGCGGAATTGTCGGACTGCTAATTGGACTTTCCGGCGATGTCTCCCTACGAAATTGTTACGTGGTAGGAAACGGGAAAGTGGAGGGAACATCAACAGATTATATGAGTCATGTAGGAGGAATAGCAGGAGCGGTAGTGGTAGAGGTAGGAGATAATACCGCTTCCCTCACCCATTGTTATGCAACGGTCGCTGTGGAAGCGGAAGCGACTTACACATGTGGAGTTGGCGGTATCGTCGGAGTGTCCAATGGAACCCTTTCCCACACCTACGCCACCGGAAGCGTGAAAGCAAACAGAGGAGAAAACCAATATGCCGGAGGTATTTGCGGATTTAAAGGCGATGGAGACTTAATCCTAACCCACAACCTCGCCCTGAACAGCAAAGTGGCGGTTGAATCCGGTTCCGATTGCCACCGGATAGTTGGTTACGATGGTTTTCCTGATCTCGGCTCAATCTCCTCCAACTACGCCCGCCCCGCCATGTTGTTGAATGGCCGGCCTGTTACCTCCACCAATGCCGATGACCGGAACGGCGCCCCCACCTGGTCTAACAAATTAAAGGAAGACCTGGATCTCTCCTCCAACGAATGGAATAACGCCTGGATATGGGAGGACGGAAAACTCCCGAAGTTGAAGAAGCTGGTAGATGCCGGGAAGAACACATATGGCGACGCGCTGTCCGGACAAACGCCTTATTCGGTAGAAGACTACCTTTGCTTGTCCTGGAAGGATGCGGCTGCTAAGGAAATAGAGAATACAGGGGACGGCGACGGTTCTTCCCCCGGCAAAGCAATCCTGATCAAAGACGCAGCCGAGCTGGCTTATTTGGCACAGCAGGTGAATGCAAGAGGGGATTTAACTCTTACTGATGGAGGAACTATCCGGAACAACAGCGGTTTTCTCGGTATATACTTCGCCCTCTCCGCCGACATCGACCTCGAAGGGGGAAACTGGACGCCGATAGGAGGCGATAATCCTTTCAGAGGCCATTTCGATGGCAGGGGGTATACTGTGAAGGGGCTGACGGTTATTGGTGACATGCCATACGCCGGATTATTCGGCTATGTTACAGGTAGCACGCTTTGTAACCTGGGTGTCAGCCTGCATGAAGATGGGATAAAGGTTAGTTCTGTTGATGGAGTCTTCGCCGGCGGAATTGTCGGACTGCTAAATGGATTTTTGGGCGATGTCTCCCTACGAAATTGTTACGTGGTAGGAAACGGGAAAGTGGAGGGAACATCAACAGATGGTCAAAGTTATGTAGGAGGAATAGCAGGAAGGGTAATTCCCGAAAGAGATAATACCGCTTCCCTCACCCATTGTTATGCAACGGTCGCTGTGGAAGCGAAAGCGACTAACGCATGTCGCGCTGGCGGTATCGTCGGAGCATTCCAAGGAATCACCCTTTCCTACACCTACGCCACCGGAAGCGTGAAAGTAAACGGAGGAACAACCCAATATGCCGGAGGTATTTGCGGATTTAAAGACGATGGAGACTTAACCTACAACCTCGCCCTGAACAGCGAAGTGGCGGTTGAATCCGGTTCCTATTGCCACCGGATAGTTGGTTCCTATGCTACCGATGGTTTACCTTTTCCCAGCTCAATCTCTTCCAACTACGCCCGCCCCGTCATGTTGTTGAACGGCCAGCCTGTTACCTCGACCGATACCGACAGCTTCGACGGCTCCGATACCTGGCTCGATACCTACAAGGCCGACCTGGGCGGAGACCCCGCCAGCGACAACAGTTGGAGCAGCGGCAACTGGACATGGACGGACAGCAATCTCCCCCAACTCCGCAGGGTGATACTCGATGCTGGCGGCGACGTTACCGGTTACGGTGAGTGGCAATCCTCCACCCAGCCCAACCTGCCCGCAAGCAGCTTCCTGACAAATAAGCCCGCACCGGATCCCGATCCCGATCCCACGCCGCCGACGGTCTACTACACCGTCACCCTTCCCGCCGTGGAGGGTGCCATCACCGATCCGGTCGCCGGCACGTACGAAGTGGAGTCGTGGAGTACCTTCCGTTTCTACCTCACGCTTGACGCGGACTATTCGGAGTCGCAGTCCATCATCACCACCAGCCGCAACGAAACGCTCTTGCCCCGCCTGAGCGACGGAGCCTACCAGGTGAAGTACGTCCGCAACGACGTGGAAGTCTACATCGACGGCATCGTGAAGAACAACCCGGTGGCCAACGAAACCCTGGCGACCGTCCCCGCCACTGTCCGCGTCTTCGGCAGTGCCTTGTCGATCACTGTCCCGCAGGCCACGACCGCCATCATCTTCGACCTGGCCGGACGTCCGCAGCGCAACCTTCGCCTGCCTGACGGCGAGACGCGTGTGGAAGGTTTGCCTTCCGGTGCCTACATCGTCAAGTTTGAAAATGGGGAAGTGGTAAAGGTGATAGTAACCCGTTCCCGTACATAGCAAAAACCCCGCGTCTGTAACAGGCGCGGGGTTTTTCTTCTCTTATATATCTTTTACCTTCAACACATTGTAAGACGTCCCGATATCATACACATCACTTCCGTCCACTTTCTTGATATACTTCACCACGCGGATGGTGACAGGCAGGATCAGTACTTCATAAAGCGATTTCAGTACGGCCTGTGTCCCGATCATGATCAGCAGCTCTCTGGGCGGTATCAGTCCGAGGAAAGCGATCGGGAAGAAGATCAGTGAGTCGGCACTTTCACCCGCCAGTGTCGAAACGATGGCACGCAGCGAGAAGTTTTTCCCTTTGGAAGCGATCTTCATCTTGCTCATCACATACGCATTGAGGAACGAACCCACCAGAAACGCGATCAGGCTGGCAATGGCGATACGCGGCGCCATCCCGAATACGAAGTTGAACCCTTCTTCCCCTTCCCAGAACGGGGCGGCGGGAAGCATAACGGCCAGTTGGGCGAACCCGATCACGAGGAAATTCGAGGCAAAGCCGCTCCAGATAATCAGGCGCGCCTTTTTAAATCCCCATACCTCGGCGATACAGTCGTTGATGATATACGAGATAGGGAATACGATCAGCCCGGCAGTGGCAGTGATGCCGAATACCTGGACTACTTTGGTTTCCAAAAGGTTGGAAGCGACCAGGCATATATTGAACAGGATGCCCAGCAGCATGAAGGGGATTGAAACAGTTGTCTTCTGCATAATTCTTGTTTTTTACGAGGTTTATCAAGCACTCGGGAAAGCCGGGGCTTTCCGTATCAGGTCTTTTAATTTCGGGGGCAAAGATAAGTATTTTTTTAGAACCGGTGTGCATAGGTCAGGCCTATTGCATGTTTATAGTTCACCGGGTCGTATACATTAAATATATGGTAGCGGTAATACAGTTGCAGCGAGTTCTGTTTGTTTATCTTGTAGTCGCTTCCGGCGGACAGGCGTATCCGGTCGGCATGCATCCGCCCCTGGTACCCCGTATCGTTGAATACCTCGGCATAGGCGAAAGGGCAAATGCCTGTCTTCCGGATCTTGTAGGAGAGGGTGAGCATGCTGCGGAGATAGTTCTTGGGATGCTGGCCGCCTGTTTTGTATGTGCTCTGGAAACGTTCGCGGAGCGACAGGGTGAAGTTGCCGACCGGGTAGTTGGCCGAAGCGTAGACGTAGTAACGGTTCCGCAGCTCTTCGGATGCTTTATACCGGCAGAGCAGCATGTAGGCGATGCCTGTCTTGAAGTAGCGGTTGAAAGTGTAGTTCACCTCTCCGGTGGTCAGGAACCACTCCGCCTGCCGGAAGTCGCTTTGGGGACGTATGTCTTCTTCCACCAGGAAGGAGAAGCGGCGGTATATCTTCCCGGATAAACTGACCTTGAATGCCATTCCCGCCCCGTCCATGGCAGCGATAGGAGAGAGGGCTGTCGCGAAGAAGAGAATGCATAGAAGAAAGAAACGATTTCGTTTGAAATAGCTTTTCATAGGAATATGATGTGTTTTTAATTTAGATTTAGGGCAAAGATAAGGATAAAAGAATTATTTTTGTATCTCA
This sequence comes from Parabacteroides caecihominis, assembly GCF_023656785.1. Lineage (NCBI taxonomy): Bacteria > Pseudomonadati > Bacteroidota > Bacteroidia > Bacteroidales > Tannerellaceae > Parabacteroides > Parabacteroides caecihominis. Next base: position 92,268 of record NZ_JAMOKS010000025.1, on the reverse strand, counting down.
TGTAACTTAATAAAATCATGTTATGAAGAACTTTAAGAAATGGCTGATGCTGGTTGTGTGTGCATTGGCTGCCTCCTCTCTTTTAGGCCAGGAGAAAGATTGGGCCAATTTTGGCCGGTATGCCGAACTTAATAAAACGGTAGAACTCCCATCTAAAGTGGTATTCATGGGAAATTCGATTACGGAAGGCTGGTGGAATAACGATTCGCTTTTCTTTAAGAACAATGGCTTTATCGGCAGAGGTATCAGCGGACAAACGACGGCGCAAATGCTGGTGCGGTTTCGTGCAGATGTAATCAATCTCAAACCGAAGGCTGTTGTAATCCTGGCCGGGACCAATGACATTGCCCAAAACAACGGATATATCTCTCAGGAAAATATACTGGGAAATATCATATCTATGACCGAGTTGGCAAAAGCAAACCATATTGATGTGATTCTTTGTTCCGCCTTGCCGGCCTATGATTTCGGTTGGCGTAAAGGACTGGAACCTGCCGATAAAATTATCGAACTGAATAAAATGATTAAGGCTTATGCAGACCGTAACGGCTTTACTTATATTGACTATCATTCTCAATTGACGGATGGGCGAGGAGGTTTGCCGGAGAAATATTCCAAAGACGGCGTGCACCCTACTTTGGACGGATATAAGATCATGGAAAAGATACTTCTTCCGGCACTGAGTGGTTACTAACCGGATTATTTTGCTATATTTGCTCCCGAATTATAAAAACAGTTTTTTGAAAACACTACTTTCTACATCTATAAGTGCTTAATAACAGCCTATAACTCTTTATAGGCTGGCCACTTCAATTTTCCGGATATACATCTTTATCCGGACCTTATTATTATATCCTTTTTCATATAAAAATTGTTCCCATAAGGGAGCATAGTAACCATTTAATATATTATAGTCATGAATTTAAACGACGTGCAAGTCAGAAGGGCTACTTCTGACGATTTTAACGATGTAATGAACGTTGAACGACTCGCTTTCGGTGAAGATGACGAGGCCGTACTGGTGGAAGATCTTTTGGCAGATCAGACAGCAGAACCTATCGTCTCGTTGCTTGCCTGTTATCAGGGGGAGGCCATAGGCCATATCCTTTTTACAAAGGCCTCATTGGGGGGGAGCAATCCTTCACCTTCTGTTTATATCCTGGCTCCTCTGGCCGTAAAGCCGGAGTATCAAAAACAAGGTCTCGGAGGTTTGCTGATCCGGGAAGGCCATCGGATATTGAAGGAGATGGGAGTGGAGATGGTTTTTGTGCTGGGGCATAAAGAGTATTATCCCCGTCATGGTTTTAAAGGAAATGCAGAAGCAGCCGGTTATCCGCCTCCTTATCCGATTGAAGATATCTATGCTGATTGCTGGATGTATCAATCCCTTACTTCGGAAGCAGGGGATGTCCCTAAAGGAAAGGTAAGATGCGCTGACGCAATGGACAAGCCGGAGTATTGGCGTGAATAAAGAGAAGAAGGACTGTATCAAAAGACTTTTGATACGGCCCTTTTCATATATACTTTTTGTCTTTTATTCAATCTCCAATACCGCTGGGCAATGATCTGAATGCACGGCATCATTCAGAATATAAGCCGATTTCAGCAACGGTTTTACCGGTTCGCTGACCATGCAGTAATCGATACGCCAGCCTTTATTGTTTTTACGGGCATTGAAACGATAGCTCCACCATGTATATTGCTGCTTTTCCGGATTGAGATGGCGGAATGTGTCGATAAATCCCGCATCCAGGAACCGTGTCATCCATTCGCGTTCTTCGGGAAGGAAACCGCTATTGGTCGCATTGCGTACCGGATCATGAATGTCTATCGGTTCATGACAGATATTATAGTCGCCGCAAAGAATCAGATTCTTACGTGTTTTCTGTAATTCCACTACATACTTCTGGAAATCTTCCAGCCACTCCATTTTAAAGGCCTGGCGTTCATCACCACTGGTTCCGGAAGGATGGTAGACACTGACAATTGATAGGTCACCATAATCCGCACGGATAAAACGGCCTTCGTTATCATATTTCTCTATGCCCATTCCCGTTTCCACATGATCGGGTTCCTGGCGGGTGAGGATAGCTACTCCGCTATAACCTTTCTTTTGGGCACTGAACAGGTAAGGTTTATAACCTGAATCCGCAAAGGCATCTGCCGGGAACTGATCCGGCTGAAGTTTAGTTTCCTGCAGGCAGAGTACATCGGGCTGCTCTTGTTTTAACCATTCCGGAAAGCCTTTTCCCACAGCGGCGCGGAGGCCGTTTACATTGTATGTTATTATCTTCATATAACAGCTCTTTTAGATCGTTTAATAGGAATCCAAAGATACAATTTAACGGTTGGATGTGCTAATTTTACCGGAGAATTCTATTTTCCGAGGAAATGTGTTTCCAGATACAGGGTGAATTTATCTTTATACTGATTACCTATAGGGATATATACGTCTTTTCCGAAGATGATGCGGTTATTCGCTACGGCTGTGATCTTGGATAAATTCACCATATAGGAACGGTGTACCCGCATAAACTTATCCAGAGGAAGCCTTTCTTCCAGTAACTTCATACTGAGCAGGGACATAACCGGTTTCTGGTCTTCCGTAAAAATACGTACATATTCGTTCTGGCTTTCGATGTATATTATTTTATTCATATCTATGCGCACCATTTTATAGTCCGCCTTGATATAAAGAGCATTATTTTCAGGTTGGCCGTTTTCTTCCTTTACCGGAGGCGGTGAAGGAGGGGCATTCAGCAGTTCCATTTGCCGGAGCGCTTTATTGGCCGCTTTCAGGAAATCACTGTATCCGAAAGGCTTTAGCAGATAGTCGATGGCATCTACCCGGTAGCCTTCGATGGCATATTCGGAATAGGCGGTGGTGAAGATTACCAGCGGTTTCTTTACCAACGATTTGATAAAATCCATCCCACTCAGGTCCGGCATGTTTATATCGGCAAAGATCAGGTCGACAGGCTGCGAGGCAATCACGTCCAGCGCTTCGAGTGCATTGGAGCAGGCTTTCACCAGTTGGAGAAAAGGGACCTTGCTGATATAACCGGTTATTTGCGTGAGCGCTAGCGGCTCGTCATCAATGGCTATACATCTTATCATGATTGTATGGGTATTAGCAGTAAAACACGATATTCATTATTCTCACTCTTAATTTCCAGCGTATACTTATTATCATACAAAAGGCGGAGCCTTTTCTTCACATTTTCAAGACCGATACCTTTATGCTGTTCGTTGGCATTATCGAAACTGCTGTTGATTACCAAGCATTCCAGCTCATTATCTTTTATTTCCATAGAGAAATGGATAAATGATTTTTGCTGGTAGCTGATGCCATGCTTAAAGGCGTTTTCAATAAACGAGATAAACAATAGCGGCGGAATCTGTATATTGGGCACTTCTTCCGGCAACGAGACCTGAATCTCCACCTGGTCGGTATACCGGAGTTTCATCAAACCGATATAATTATTCAGGAAACCTATTTCTTTGGCCAGCGGAAGGGTTGGTTGGGCGGCATCATACAGGATATAACGCATCATCTTCGACAATTCAAGCACAGTCTCTTTCGCTTTTTCCGTATTCAGGTCAATCAGCGCATGGATATTATTCAACGTATTCATAAAGAAATGCGGGTTTATCTGATGTTTCAGATACTCCAGTTCAGTTTGCAGCGTATGTTTTTCGAGTTCCTTCATCCGGTGTTCGTCGCGTATGGATTTGAACAATAGCTTGATGGCGACATTTATCCCGAGTACCAGGATAGCAGTCAGAATATAATTTACCACCGGAGAGATTACACCCGGCATCAGCCATAACGGAGGACGCATCGACTGATGATGAGGCTCCTGCATCGACTGGCGGGGAGGCTCTTTCTCCATCGGAAATTTACGCATTTTCTCATTCAGCGGAGGACGGTCCATGACGAACTCACGAGGCGGACGCTTTCCCGGGTCTCCCGGCCGTTTAAACCGGACAAACGGGTTCAGGGCAAATATCAGACAGACGGTCATCAGAGTAAATAACAGGTAAAGCCACGACTTTTTCCGTATCAGCAACAACGGGATCAATACGTAATTGTTGATCAGGAAAAGGATGAAGAAAGGACAGATCATCTTCCAAGCGCGGAAAATATCGTTCCAGTTGATCGTTTCCCCATTATATTTATGTTCCAATAACGGAGAGACGAGAATAACTACCCAGATAATCAGGTAGATCAGATTCTCCAGTATCTTTTGTCTTTGTTCCTGTTTTTCCATTCCCATCAGAATTTATATGAATATCCTGCTCCAATCATATGTTTGCCATTCCCTTCATCATCATCTTTAAAATTGACATAGCGGTAGTAGAGTTGCAAAGAATTACGTTTGTTCAGCTTGTATTTGCTTCCCGCTGTATATTTGAGTTTATTCATCTTGTTTCCCTGCGGGTCATTCAAGGTGTTATATAACTCGACGGAGGCAAAAGGTTCGAACTTGCAATTCCTTATATCGTATTCCACTTCCAGGCGGCTTCGAAGATACAGCTTAGGATTGGCCCGTTTGCTTGTTTCTTTCACTCCGACACGGTAGGTACTCTGAAAACGCTCCCGTAAAGATACGGTAAAGCGGTTAAAACGGTAAGAACCGGTGGCAAAAAAATAATACCGGTGGCGTACTTCCCAACCTTTTGTATCATGATTGTAGTTGATCAGGTTGTAGGCTCCGCCCAGTTTCAGGAACTTCCAGGGTTTGTAACTTAATTCGAGCGTAGTCGAGAAACGGTCGACTTCACTCAGGTTGTCACGCAGGCGGAAGTCTTCTTCCAGCGACAGGTTTAATCTGGGGATGATCTTTTTCGTTATGTCGACACTCAGGGAGGAGCCGAGGTCATCCTGTGCCGAGAGCTGATTGACGGCCAGCAGGGATATTATGAGAAATATAGTCTTCAGGTGTTTCATAAATAATCTGTTTAAAAGAGGTTATTCTCCCTCCCGCGGGAAACGGGTTACTGTATCGACCGAGTTGATTTCGCGTACGTCGGATTCATAATAGACCTTAATGAAGGCGGCATCGCGCAGGAAATCAATATGTCCGATCTCTATCTTCCGGATATCCAGTCCGGTACGGTTGCGAAGGTCTGCCATCAGTTCTTCGCGCTTCTCCGGAACGATCAGTTGGATTTTATCATACAGGATCAGTTTACAGGAGATATGTTTTAGCCAACGTTCGCTTTCCAGCAGCCAGGTGACAAGGATAAAGATGCAGTTCGTCGCAATCAGTTCCGCATAACTGATCTGTACGGACAGAGCATTGATGACAGACAGGGCAATGATAATGAACAGGTAAGTCATTTCGCGGATAGGGACCGATTCCGTGCGGTAGCGGATAATCCCGAAGATAGCAAATATACCCAGTGCAAAACCGATTTTTAATTTCACGCTTCCCATCAGAATAATCAGGAAAAAGACGCTGACATTAATCAGGGAGAATGTGAAATAGTAATCCCTTCGGCGGCTTTTGGGATAATAAAAGAAGTGGATGATCAGTCCGACAACCACAAAGTTGAAAAGAAAGCGAAGGATCAGTTGTGTGAATGCCTCCGTATCCATGACAGGAGAACCCATCAACTGCGCTTCCTCTACGATATCAAAGAATGTATCCATAAGAATAGTTTGCTAGTTTATTTATTTGAGTAAGTTTCTTTTTGAAGCGGTTGCGTTTGGCATCCGGATTAGTCAGGAGTGTGCCCAGGCAATATTTACTGATGCTGACCGGATGGATATGCAACTGCGAAAGACAGGCTTTGGCATGGGAAGGGATGTTGCCGTCCTGCTTCAGTTCGATGATAACCAACCCGGGCAGCGATTGTTCTTTGCCGGAAGAGAGGTTACGGAAGGAGAGGCCGGTATCTATCGTCAGCCGTTCTGTTTTCTCTCGGTTCACCAGCGTGATGCGGTCGAATAGGTTTTCTACCTGTAATCTTAAATCATCCAACTGATAAGAGGCATGTTCACACAGGAACAGTTTGGCTTTCGTCAGAAGCCAGGCATTTATGGAAGGGAGGGGCATCCGTACTTTCCGGGTTCTTCCTTTGTTGTTTTTATCCTTTATTTCGAGGAAGGTCTGAGAGGAGTCCATGTAAGAACGCATACGTATTTTCTCACGGGTTTTATGTCCATTTTGATGGGCGAGGTACATGGCAAGTCCTGGGGTGTCCAGATAGACTGTCCGGTAAGGGCTGATCCGATTGCTGTTTATTTCCTGTACATAGTAGTCTTTTTGCAGCAGTATCAGTAGCTGTGCCAGCTGATCGGTAGTCGTGGTGAACTTCGTATCTATCCGGTTCATTAGCCGGACGCCCTCCATCTCAGCCAGGGAGATGGAGGGAAAGTTTTCCAGAAGAGAGTAGATAACCTTTTCTTTCATATTGCCTTTCGGACTGATAGTTATACTTGTTACATTTTAGTTTCAAAAGTAGAAGTAGTATTATACAATGAAAAAAATAATCAGTGAAGTAGAGGATTTATTCAATGAAATCAGTTTACAGATAAAAACGAGCTGTTTACTGATTCTTTTTTAACGGGATAGGAAAGAAGGATATTTTTGAAGGTCAAAAAGTCAATGTATTATAGTAATAGATATAACAATGTATATGATAAAGTATAATGTAATAAAAAGCTGTTTATTTATGGTATCCCTGGTTATGCCAGTGCTCTCTTTGCCGGCTTGCGGGACGGATAATATCTCTTCCGGTGAAGAAACGAAGGCTGTTCCCGATGATGAAAAAGACCAGGTGGAAAACTCTGACTTCTCCAGTACGGTTACCATCTCTTTTGATAATACGGTAAACATATCCAATCCGATGGCGGATAACGGTGTATCGGTCCAGGCCAGTGGCGATCAGGTAACGATTATTTCGACGGCGGAGGAAATCGAATATATCCTTTCCGGCTCGACCGCCAATGGCATGGTGAAGATATACAGCGATTATAAATTCAAGCTGACCCTCAACGGACTAACTATCACCAATCCATCCGGCCCCGCTATCAATATCCAATCCCATAAACGCGTTTTCGTGCAATTGAACGAGGGTACTCAAAACACATTAACCGACGGCTCTTCCTATGCAACAAACGGTAGCGAAGACCAGAAAGCCGCTTTCTTCAGCGAAGGACAGCTTATCTTCAACGGAAACGGCACACTGACCATAAACGGAAATAACAAACACGCCCTTTGCAGTGACGATTACGTACGTATCTACGAAGGCACTTTCAATCTCACCAGCAAAGTATCCGACGGCATCCATACCAACGATGCCGTAATCATAGACGGCGGAACCCTGACAATCAATGCTGCCACCGACGCTATCGAATGCGAAGAAGGATATATCCTTATTAAAGACGGCAACATCATAATCATCAGCGGCGACGAAGGCATCACCACCTCCTATGAAGGTTCCGACTCTTCCATCAACCCCTATATGGACATTGATGGCGGCACGATCAACATAACAACAACCGGCACCTCCGCCAAAGGCATCAAAAGCCTGGGCAACCTCACCATCAACGGGGGAGATATCCGCATAAAAACCTCCCGCTCCGAAGCCGAGGGCATCGAAAGCAAGAAAGAACTGACCATTAATGACGGATACATCATCGTCGAGGCATACGACGACTGTATCAATGCCGCCACCTCCATCGTTATCAACGGCGGCGATATTTATTGTTACAGTACGGCAAACGACGGTGTCGATTCCAACGGTACGCTCACCATCACCGGCGGCATCGTCATTGCCATCGGCACTTCTTCACCGGAAGAGGGCTTCGACTGCGACCAGAATACTTTCAAAATAACAGGCGGCACCCTCATCGGCATCGGCGGAAGCACCAGCACACCGACCTCTAACGTATGTACCCAACCTTCATTGATCTATGGCGGAAGCGGTACGCAAAACACATTATTCCATATAAGTGCCGCAGACGGGACAGACATACTGACTTTCAATATCCCGCGCACGCTCCAGCAAATGACGTTGTTATTCAGCAGTCCGGCATTGAAATCCGGTTCCGGTTATACGATCCATACCGGAGGGACTGTCGCCGGTGGCACTGATTTTTACGGGCTTTATTCCGGTGCAACCTACTCCGGCGGCACACAGGCCGCCACCTTTACCACCAGTTCGATGGTAACGACCATCGGCTCCTATTCCGGTAGACCAGGAGGCGGTGGCGGAGGCGGCAGACCGGGCGGCTGGTAAAAAAACTTCCGTTTTATATACTCCGAATGTAAATGAATCCTACATTTGTAGCGGCAAAAAGAAAATTACATTAGGAAAATACAGAATGGAAGAAAATAGTTTTGAAGCCCGTTTGCTTCATACGCCTTACGAGAAGCCGGACGCCTATGGCTCATTGGCAATGCCGGTCTATAACACTGCTGCTTACGAGTTCGAATCGGCGGAAGCGATGGAAGCCGCTTTCTGTGGCCGTACGTCCGACCATGCTTATTCGAGGATTACGAATCCGACCGTACAATATTTTGAAGATCGTGTGCTGTCCGTTACCGGAGCCATGAGTGTCACCGCCCTTAATTCCGGTATGGCCGCCATTTGCAACACGTTGATGACGATCGGGCGTGCAAAAGCCAATATCGTCACTTCCCCGCATCTGTTCGGCAATACCTGGTCATTGATGAAGACGACGCTGGCCGCCTTTGATATCGAGGCACGTTTCTGCAACCTGACCGATCCCGACGAGGTCCGCGCCCATATCGACTGCAACACCTGTGCGATCTTTCTCGAAGTGATTACCAATCCGCAGTTGGAAGTGGCCGACCTGAAGATGTTATCTTCTATCGCAAAGGAGGCGGGAGTACCTTTGATCGCCGACACGACGATCGTTCCTTTCTCCGTCTTCCACGGAAAAGATTTCGGTATAGATATCGAGATCGTATCCAGCACCAAATATATCTCCGGCGGGGCAACAAGCATAGGAGGTCTGATACTTGATAACGGGACCTTCGACTGGAGCCATTTTATCACACTGAAACATTGGTATGAACAGTTTGGCGAACGCGCTTTCACCGCCCGCCTCCGGAAGGAGATACACCGGAATCTGGGCGCTTATATGACTCCGCAGGTCGCCTACATGCAGACGCTGGGACTGGAAACCATGCCCCTCCGTTTCGAACGGCAGGGAGCAACTTGCCTGGAACTGGCTGGCCGGCTGCAAACGCAGGAAGGTATTGTGTCGGTCAATTACACCGGCCTGAAAGATAATCCTTATTATAAACTGAGCACTGCCCAGTTCGGAAAATATCCGGGAGCCATGCTGACATTCGACCTGTCTTCCCGTGAGGCTTGCTTTGCCTTTATGAATCGCCTGCAACTAATCTGCCGTGCCACGAACTTGTTCGACAACAAGACATTGGCTATCCATCCGGCAAGCACCATCTATGGCAGTTTCACCGAAATGCAACGGCAGGAAATGGATATCAGCCAGCAAACAATCCGCCTGTCAGTCGGACTCGAACCGGTCGACGATTTGTATAACGACATTAAACAGGCTTTAGCCATACGCTGATGCGGACGCTTATCATAGCCGATAACCAGGATATCACCAAAGCCGGCATCCTTTACCTGAGCGACAGGATGCCGGACCTTGGCCTTATGACCGAGGCTGCCGACAAACACGAGCTGCTTCAACTCCTCCAACAGCATCCGCAGGCTGTCATAATCCTCGACTACACGCTTTTCGATTTGACGGGTGCCGACGAACTTCTGATCTTGCAGGAACGTTTCAAACAGGTCTCCTGGATACTTTTCAGCGATGAACTGAGCGAAGATTTTATCCGCCGCATCCTCTTCAGCAGCGAGGCTTTCAGCATCGTCTTGAAAGATGCCCCGTCAGCAGAAATACGTGCGGCCCTGCAATCGGCTTTACATTCCGAACGTTTTATCTGTCAACGGATTCATAACCTGCTTTCAGAAAAGAAAATAGTCCATGAACCCAAAGAGCACCCCGTACTGACCTCGACAGAGAAAGAAATACTGAAATCCATCGCTTTAGGCAAGACAACCAAAGAAATTGCCTCCGAGCGTTTCTCCAGCATCCACACCATCACCACCCATCGCAAAAACATTTTCCGCAAACTGGAAGTAAATAATGTGCACGAGGCAACCAAATATGCCCTGCGCGCAGGGATAGTCGATGCAGCGGAATACTATATTTAGAAATAATTGAACTATTTACTGTATTGTTATGGCGACTGGTTGTATCTGGCTCCCCTCTTGAAAGGGGGTAGGGGGTGTGTTAAAGCCAGTCAATAAAACAAGCCTTGTTACAGGTTTATTTGCCGTCTGCAATAGTCAAGTAACTCTGATTATGGTGGTTGTGTAGGCGGAATATGACACACCCCCTTCCCCCTCTCGAGAGGGGAGCCAGGTACAACCAGTCACTATAAATAGCTCATATCTGACAATAACCAAAACATTCATATCCCCCCAAAGACCTCTTAATTATGCCTTTGCTGAATTTTAACAAATGGAAACCCCTCTACAATGCCTTTTAGAGGCATGCTGTATTATAAAATAGACTTTTTTGATGATTTGAAAAAACGTATTTGGTGATATGTATTTCAATGGATATATATCATTTTATATATGACTAGATTTAACGATCGTTTTTTCTAGTCACAAATGACGTTATTATTTTTTACATATCAAAACATTAATAGAATTATTTTGAAATTATATAAACCTATCGTTTAATTGAATATCAATCAAAGTATAAAATCAATAGTGTTAATTTGTGTAAAGTTGGTGATAGTTAAAATGACTAGAAAAAACGATCGTTTATTCTAGTCATTCTTAATAATAGCAAATATGAATGATACTATAAAAAAGCAAATTCAAAAAACAAAAAATGCGGTTTTTACTCACTCACCTATGAACATTTCTATAAAAAACATGGGTGATATTACTTTTCCTCTAAGCAGAGTTGCAAAAACCACGGTTTTTAATAAGATGTTTATGGAAAACAGTAAGACAATCGCAGTTTATTTAACATTTCCCTTATGCACAATACTAAAAACGATGGTTTTTGACCGTATGCGCAAGGATTATTTGTCAGAAACGATGGTTTTTGATGAAATGCGCAATGACAACGCACTGACACCCGCGGTTGTCAGAATTACATATCAAGCTGACGCATTAGTATCTATATTATAAACATTAAAACAAATGCATTATGGCCACAATTCAGAGTGTTCCTAAAACGAAGTTTACACAAAGCGAATGGTTGAACTTCTGTATTTTTATCGTCAATTATTTAAATGCTTCTAACTTCTCCGTCCTGAAGTTCGATAAAGAATCGAAATTATTTAATGCGAAGGTAGATCAATTCGATGGCAGTCTCAACAAAATCAGCAAAGCCGATTATTCATTGAGATCGAAAGAGTTGAAGAAAAAGATAAATGCTTCGCGTATAGGATTCTACAATCTTGTTAAAGGTGAATTATCCAGTGAAGACGCAGAAACTGCCGCTGCTGCCGCCATCATATTCGAGGTATTGAAAAAATATACCAATATGGGACGGATGAAATATAATGATATCCTGAAATTCCTCAATAACCTGATCAAAGAGTGTGAATCGGATAAATACAAGACATATATCGAAAAATTAAACCTCATGAAACGCGTTACCGGACTCAAAACATTATACAATGAAGCGATGGAACTCGAATCATCCCTATTTGACGATGAGGGCCTGAATAAGCGCAAGCGTAAAGCAACCATCACCCGTCTGGAATTGAATGACGCCTACGAAAAACTGGTGAAGCGCCTGAATGCGTTGGCTCTTATCGATGGCGATGCAGACTATCTGGAACTCTTTGGCTGGTGGAATGCCTTGATCGATAAATACCGTACCGTTATTTCCAGCCGCATCGGAACCGGCAAGGGCGGTAAAACCGATGACGGCGAAGAGGCGCAGCATGACCCCGATAGCGGTACTGAAGAAGGTGGCGGCAGCGGTGGCGGAGATCGTCCTGAAATAGAATAAATAAGAGAAAAGCATATGAAAATAAAAAATTGTCTATTTGGAATAATAATGGCTATAGTTTTATCGGGTTGCTACAACGATGATAAACTATGGAATGCATTGGACGAACAGGAGCAACGCATCGAAGCCCTGGAAAGTTGGCAGAAAGTAATGAACAGTAATATTGAAGCATTACAAAGTCTGGTCGACGGACAGGATTACATCACCAAGGTTACACCTGTTACTTTGAACGGTGAGGTCGTAGGTTATACTATTACATTCAAAAGCCAGTCACCCATTACCATTTATAATGGTGAAAAAGGTGACAAAGGCGATAAAGGCGATCAGGGTATCACAACCGATGTACCTGTCATCAGCGTCATCCGGGAGAAAGACGGGAATTGGTACTGGACGCTGAACGGTGAATTGCTGAAAGATGCGGATGGAAACTCCATACGTGCCAACGGTCAGGACGGCAAGGACGGACAAGACGGAAAACCCGGTGAAGACGGAAAACCCGGACAAGATGGAAGTTCCGGACAGGATGGTGCACCCGGACAAAATGCTCCGAAACCGGAATTAAAAACAGGAAAAGAGCTTATGGATGAGGGACTTGCCAAAGACTTAATTCCAGATGCAATCTATCTGAGTGTAGATAATAAAAAATCGTGGACAAAGGTTTCGGGCAACGATGGAAATGATGGAAACGATGGCGACACGATGTTTACGGAAGTAGATATCAAGACAAGTACGGATTATGTCATTTTCCATTTGGCAGGCGGAAGCCAGATAAAAGTTCCCACCTGGACATGGGCAGAATCAGTCAATCAGATATTGAATTCTATAAATGATGAAATAGAGGCCTTCCGGGTTTTGATTAGTGGAAAAATCTTTATTACTGACATTTCTGAAACGATCCATCCGAACAATCCGGACATAAAAGGACAGAAGATCAGTTACCAGGAAACAGACGACAATGGCACTTTATCTGACGAAATAAAATATGCTTACATCTGGGATGGTGAGAAAGGTAAATCAGGCGATACCCCACAAATAACCGTCGCTAAAGATGGAGACGATTATTATTGGAAATTAAACGGAAACTGGCTGACTGATCCGGATACCGGAGAGAAAATCCGTGCAAATGGCCATGATGGAATTTCTGCCGCTGCTCCTTTGTTGAAGTTAGGCAGTGACATAACGACAGGAACGATCAATCCCGAACCTAAAGAGAACAGTGCTTATTATTTGAGCATAGATAATGGAGCAAACTGGCAAAAAGTGACCGGAGATAAGGGAGATACCGGAGACAAAGGCGATACGGGTAGTACCGGTCCGGCAGGAACACCAGGTAGCGATGCCAACTGTATATTCAGTAGTATCAATAAAGATAATGCTGACTATGTTGAGTTTACTTTAGCAAATGGCAGTACTTTCCAGGTTTCCAAATATAAGAATCTTTCATTGAACATTACTACTGCTGATCGTGATTTTGAAGGTGACTATCCTTCTATCAGTTATACTATAGAAGGAGCAGATAAAGCAGGTGCAAAAGTTTCTGCAATGGTAGATAATAGTTGGAAAATTGTTTCAGTAACGGATACGGAAGTAAAAGTAAAAGCTGTCGACGGAACTTCTGCAAACTTATTGCTTTTTCTTATTGATAAGAATAATCAAACTTATACTTATAGATTAGAACTGAGTTTCAAGGCTAAGACCATTACTCCTAATGATGATACTCAGACTTTAAATAAGGGAGAATATCTGATAAAAGGCGACGGAACAGAAACACATGGACAAATTATTATAAAGGATGATGCTATTGTCACTCTGAGTAATGTGAATATAAAAATGAATACTGAGGAGGCACCTATTAAAATAGAACAGGGTACTCCTGTTATTCTTCTTACCGGAACAAATAAATTGACAGGTGATGGTGGAATATTCTTAACAAATGAGAATGCTAATATTATTATAAATGGGCAGGGTTCACTTATCATAAGAAATCCTTTTGATGATACATATGGAGCTGGAATAGGTTCCAATTCTAATTGTACATGTGGTAATATAACAATTCTTAATGGAACATTAGATATTGAGGGAAATAGCAATGCAGCTGGAATAGGTTCAGGAAGTTGGCTTTCTAGTTGTGGAGATATAACAATATCAGGAGGAACAGTCACTGCTATAAGTAAGGGAAATTGGGAGTGGGCTTATGCCATCGGATCGGGACGTAGATCTTCCTGCAGAAGTATAACTCTTTCTGACTGTATTTTATATCTGAATAAAGATAGTAAAGGTTCATCATATATAGGAGCCAGCACAATTACTCCCGATCCCAATAATCCCAATGCACTGACCGCAGCAAATGTCAAGTTATATAAAGATGGAGTATTATTCAATGATCCCAACCCATAACACTTCCATCCTTTTTTAAACCATATCTTCCCCAGTCTTTACAATCTCGACCTTCAAAGTCTTGTGGAAAGGCGTAAAGCGGGAGATAACCATCACCACAATCGCAAAGATGAGCACGTAGCCGATGATCGTTTTCAAGGCAAGCAACAGGCTTTGCGATTGCAGGATGGTGTAAAAGCTGTTTGTCGCCAGTTGCACGGCATCCGTCATGCTATGTCCCTGTGCCAGTGCATTATTGAGTGACTGGTTGTATTGCTGTGCTGCCAGCGGGTTATCGAGGCGCATATTCTCCGACAGGATCGCCATATCCCGCAATTGCAGGCGGTAAAGCATATTATTGAAGAAGGCCGACGACAGGGCAGGTGCTATCACCGAACGGCAGGTGATCAGGAAAAAGGCATTATATATCATCAGCTTCGGATTCATATCTTCCACCGCATACACACCGAAAGCGATAAACAAGATCATCATTCCCATTCCCCGGAGAAACATCGGAAGATATAACATTTCGTACCTCCCGTCCGGTGTGATCCCGAAATAGAGGATAGCCAGATAGATCACATAACACAGCATCCCTCCGGATATCAGTATCCTGAAACGCCACCGTTGCCAGCGGAACCACCAGAAACAGATCACCGCCCCGCAGATAAACCCCGGCAGCATCCATAGATTCAGAAAGTTGGCATGTACGCTGTCTACCCGTATGATATTATTCATATAACTGGTCACCAGCGAACTGGTGGAAGAAAAGAACATCACCAGCATCATGAAGAAATAGCCGATCAACGCCTTGCTGCTGTTCAGCACTTCCAGTTTCAGATACGGATTTTTCCGCGTCTTCTGCCGGAACAGGAATAACCAGACCAACACCGGCAGCGACAACACATACACCGTGATTTTAACGGACGAAAACCAGTCGAGTGTCTTCCCGTAGGTGGCCGACCAGATGGTGAAAAGCAGGATGGAGGCCATGAGCAGGATACTTTTCCAATCTATCTCTTTAAAAGGAAAATAAACGGGACGCCTGGCATACCGGAAGAACATCAGGATAAAAGAGATGGCAACCAGCAAGAGCAGGATAACGAAGTAATACATATACTGCCATTGGTAATAATAGGCCAACTGTGCCGTGACCGCCATCGAGACCTGGCCTGCCGAGAACACGATCGGGTAGAAGTAAGCATAAAATTCGCTGCGCACATTCTGCGGACTGAAAAGCGGACGTATCATCAGGATGATCTCCAGCATGGCGAAACCTTTCAGAAAACCGATAAAGAAGCTGCATACGATAATGATATCCATCTGGTTCACCTGCGCACAGATAAAGCTGAGGATCACCTGTAACAGGAGGTCGATCAGCAGGATCGTTTTAGTAGTCACAACCGGACGCACTTTCGGGATCAGCGGATAAGCAACCGCCATTCCCGCCGATGTCGCATAGTAAGCCATGCTGATGTCTTCGCTCAACACACCCAGCGTTCCCGAAACTTCGGTGATAGTCCCGGTATAGGCTCCGTTGATCAGGATGATCGGCAGCATGACGGTAAAAGCCGTAACGATCCCCAGCCAGCGGGGGACCCAGGGGCGGATAGGGACATTCAGGGGTGTTTGTGTAGCCATTATGCTGTATTATTCAATGTCTTTTCAATGCTTCCGTTTCCACCATCATGCCGGCACGGAGCAGGTTCATGTCTTCGGGCGAAACGTCTGTCAAGTCGATGCGCACAGGGATGCGCTGTTGTATCTTGACGAAGTTGCCGGCAGAGTTATCGGTCGGGACGAGGGAGTATTTGGAGCCGGTCGCTTCGGAGATCGCCGTCACGGTGCCGTGGAAAATGCGGTCGTCTACGGCATCTACTTTGATGCGTACTTGCTGGCCGATGTAGATATGGCTGATTTGTGTTTCCTTGTAATTGGCAGTTATCCATTTGTCGTTGTTGCGGACGAGGTAGCTGAGGGTTTGTCCGGCTTGAACCAGTTGTCCGGTTTCCAGTGTGCGGCGTCCCATGTATCCGTCGAAGGGGGCGGTGACGACTGTATACGACAGGTTGAGCTGCACCATCTCCAGGTCGGCTTCTTTGCGCAGGATGGCCGCCTTCACACTGCCGCTTTTCTTGCTCGTCTCCGAATATTGCGATTGGGCGGCACTCTTTTGGCGGAGCAGGGATTCGTAACGGGCTTTCATGGCTTCGTATTCAGCCTTGACCTGTTCGTATTGCTGTTGCGAGACGGACTCTTCGGCCAGGAGGTTGGCATAACGTCGATGGTCCTGTTCGAGTTGCCGAAGGCGGGCTTCCGTCTCGGCGATATTTGCCTCCTGTACGCTGATATTCACCTGGGAGGTTTCGATGCCGGAACTTAGTATGTCTTTAGAGGCCTGGGCGTCGAGGAGGGCGGCTTCGGCATCTTTCAGCTTGATACGGTATTCCCGGTCGTCGAGGATCAGAAGGGTGTCGCCTTCCTTTACCTGCTGGTGCTCGGTGAAACGGACTTCCCTGATGTAACCCGGTACGCGGATATTGACGGGGGTGATATATTGATCCACTACGGCGTCATTGGTGATTTCGTAGTTGACATATTTCCAGAAGTAGTTGACCGTCCATGATATGCCGCCGAAAGCGAGCAGGATACATACGGTGTTGAGGGTGATATTCCTTATTTTCAGTCTCCTCAGTTGTTTTCTTTTTCTATCTAGTCCGGACATATTTGTCTGTTTTTAATTGAGTTATAAATTGCCGCACGCATGCATCAGTTGATAATAACTGTAGATGGCCTCGGTGCGTGCATTGGTCAGTTGCAGTTCGGCTTCAAGCCTGACGCTGCTGGCATCGAGCAGGTCGGTCAGGATGGATAGCTGGTTGAGATAACGGTTGTTTACGATACGGTAGTTCTCCTCCGCTTGCCTGACCGACAGGATCAGTGCCTGTACGCGGTCGAGCGCTTCGTGATGCCTGATCCAGGCGCTTTTGACATTAATACGGATATTCTGGTGGATTTGTTCTTCCTTATTTTTTTGGATATTGACAACTTGTTTTACCTCATGCATCTTGTGTTTATTCTGATAGAGAGATGACAGGTTGTAGGAGAGGCTTAAAGCGATATTCCAGTTGTTGGAGAAGACGTCTTCCATCGTAGTGCTCAGCGGGCGTGCCAGGGTATTGGCGGCACGTATCGAGAGTGAAGGCAGATAGTCGGCTTTTGACAGGAATATATCGTTTTCGGCCAGCTTCGTATTGTAGCGGGCGATCTGTAATTCGGGATAGTTGAGGTAAGCCTGTTGGACGTAGGCATCATAGCTTTCCAGTGAAACAGCCGTGTAAAGCAATGCCGTGTCGGGTTGCAGGAGGAATGTTTCATCCAGTCCGAGCAGGACGTCGAGTTGCTGGGAGACGATTGCGATATTGTCGTCTGCTTCGCGGCAAGCCAGCTGGTCGTTGGTAAGTTGCAGTTCGCTACGCAACTCGTCGTTGCGGGTGACGATACCTTCTTTCTTCAGGCGGCGGATATCCTCAAGTCTGCGGGTGGACTCTTCCACGTTACGGGCAAATACATCTTTTTGTTTGTAGAGGCTGAAAAGGTCCATATACTGACGGAGCAGGAGCAGTTTGACTTCGGCTTTGCTACTGGCAGAATTGAGTGCTGCAATCTGTTTCTCCAACGAGGCACGTTTGATATTATAATGTATTTTACCTCCGCGATAGATGGGTTGGGTTACTTCTACATTATAATTATGTGACCAGTCGGGCAGGTCGGGATGAATCGGTTGCGTCAGTCCCTGACGGAAGACGGTGGACTGTCCGATGTATCCGGTCGTCGCACCGATACTGATACCGGGCAGGCGGGCCGTTTGCGCTGTTTTTTCCTTGTCGGCAGCGACGACTTCCTGCATGTGGGAGGCTTGCAGACGTAAGCTGTTTTCCGTACCCAGGTGGAAGAGTTCGTCGAGGGTAAGAGAATAAGCCTGTTGGGAACAAGTCGCAACAGGCTTTCCTATAAACAGTAACAATAAAAAACTATATTTGATCAAATATCTCATTCAGTTTGCTTAGATGTTTCATACAGGCTTCCATATGTTTGGTGTTCATTTGCTGCCCGACTTGGGTGTACATGTCTTTCAGGAGGGATTTGATCTTGGCGGCTACCTTTTCTCCTTCGGGGGTGAGGTATATTAGTTTATTACGGCGGTCGTTACAGTCTTCCTGCCGTATAACCCATCCTTTCTTCTCGAGATTATTGATCAGGTTGGTGAGGCATGCTTTGTCTTTCGCTGTTTTTTCGGCCAGCGATTGTTGGCTGACTCCCTGTTCTTTCCACAAACAATGCATTACCTGAAGCATTTCAAAGGTCATATCGACGTTGTTGCTTTTCAGTATTCGCTGAATGGTCTGGCGGAATGTCATGCGTGTCCTTAATACTAGTAGATTAAGTTCGTGAGCTAATTCACTATCTGTCATACTTGCTGTTTTTATCGGCGCAAAGATAGATATTTATCGGATATTAGTCAAATATTTGACTAATTATGTGTGAAAAACTAAGGGAAAGAAGCTGTTTTTGACGTCCTCATAAATGTTTTCGAGGGCCTCATAAATATTCACGAGGGCGTCAAAAACATTTATGAGGCCCTCGTGAACAGAAATTATAGCGGATATTCTTCGAATGCATATAATACGGTAGAAAGGTACCGCTCTCCGGTATCGGGTAATAAAGCGACGATTGTTTTGCCTGCATTTTCCGGCAGTTCCGCCAGTTTTAGAGCAGCATATACGGCAGCTCCGGAAGAGATACCTACCAGCAATCCTTCTTTTTGTGCCAGTTCACGGCTGGTACGAATGGCATCGTCGTTTTCTACCTGAATGATTTCATCGACGTATTTGCCGTTATATGTTTTAGGAATGAATCCGGCCCCGATACCCTGTATCTTATGCGATCCCGGTTTTCCACCGGAGAGGACAGGGGAGTCGCTCGGTTCTACCGCTACGATTTTCACATTCGGATTATGTGCTTTCAATCCTTCACCGACACCGCTGACTGTTCCGCCCGTACCGACACCGGCTACGAAAATATCGACTTTACCATCCGTATCGCGCCAGATTTCCTGTGCAGTAGTCTGTACGTGTTTAGCCGGATTGGCCGGATTCTCGAATTGTTGCAGGATGACGGAACCAGGTGTTTCATCACGTAATGATTCGGCTTTGGCGATAGCTCCCTTCATGCCATCGGCTCCGGGAGTTAATACTAGGTGGGCTCCAAGAGCTTTCAATAGGTTGCGGCGTTCTACGCTCATTGTTTCCGGCATTGTCAGAACCAGTTTATATCCTTTGGCGGCAGAAACGAAGGCAAGTCCTACCCCGGTATTCCCGCTTGTCGGTTCGATAATAGTCGCTCCCGGTTTCAGAAGTCCTTTCTGTTCTGCGTCTTCGATCATTGCCAGGGCGATGCGGTCTTTCACGCTGCCTGCCGGATTGAAATATTCCAGTTTACCGATCAGTTTTGCTTTTAATCCTTTACTTGCATTGAAGTTGGAAAACTCTAATAACGGAGTGTTACCAATCAGGTCTGTCAGTTTTTTTGCTACGTTTGCCATATCATTCTATATTTTAGTTGTTCTTATTTATGCAACAAAGATAAGAGGAGTATTGATTATGGGAAATACCATAAAGAGGGTATATTTTATTTTTTACTTTCTACCGGGTAAAATAAAATCTCTTATATTTGCATACATTCTGAATGTGGAAGATGGAGGATAACGAATTGATATTATTATTGAAGCAAAACAGTAAAGAGGCTTTTACTGCTTTATATAAAAAGTACTGGAGGCAGGTATACAACTTCAGCCGTCTTTACCTGACCAATCAGGATACAGCCGAGGAAGTCGTGCAGGAAGTTTTTATAAAAGTTTGGGAAGGGCGTGACTTTATGCGTGAAGACGATAATTTCAAAGGATTGATGTTTATCATCACCCGCAACCTGATATTTAATCAACACCGGAAAAATTTGAACGAAGATTTTTATAAAATGACCGTCCTCGCCGCTATGGAAGATTCATACGATATTGAAGAGGAGATAGAGGCTAAGAACCTGAGCGAATATATTGACATGCTTATAAACGAGTTGCCGCCACGCCGCCGGGAAATATTTAACCTGAGCCGGAAAGGAAACAAGAGCTATAAAGAAATAGCCGAATTATTGAATATATCGGAGAAGACTGTTGAAAATCAAATTAGTGAAGCACTTAAATATCTGCGGAAGAATATCACTCTACTTTCTCTTTTCCTGTAAAAACCGATTCCCTTTTTTCTTTTATTCTTAGAAAATTAAAAAAAACGATGGGCGGATAGGGGTAACCTATATGCTCGGGGGTATTTATTATAAAGCAGATAAAAAGAAATGGATCAGGATAATAAAAGATATATATTAAAAAAGCTGATGCAGGATGCATTGGGAGAGGAGGAACGTACTGCACTGAATGAGCGGGATGCAGTAAAAACACAAATGTTCAGTCAGTGGAACAATGCCCCGGATGCTGCGTATATTGACCGGGCTGACAGTATGCGGATATGGCATCGTATACGCCAAAGTCTTTGGGACAATGCATCTGTAAAAAGATATTTATTCTATAAAGTTTATAGTGTGGCAGCATCTGTTTTATTGTTGTTGGCTGTTGGAGGGATGGCTTATTATCTAGGAGAGAAAGATAATATTCCTGTTTATGTTGTTACGTCAGGTATTCAGAATATGCAATCGGTATCATTGCCGGACGGGACGGTCGTACAGTTGGGACCCGGTAGTAAATTGACCTATCCTGCTGCATTTACAGGGAAAACACGTGAAATACATTTAGACGGTCAGGCTTTTTTTGATATCCATAAAAATCCTCACAAACCTTTTATCGTACATACTTCGGAAATGGAAGTACAGGCTCTGGGGACGGCATTCGAGGTGTTTGATTATGATATAGAAAGTAAATCGGAGACTGTCCTGTTAAATGGGAAAGTCAAGATAGGAATAAATAATTCAAAAGGTGATAGAACTGAGTTTATTTTGTCGCCGAATGAAAAGATGGTATATGATCAGCAAGCAGATTCGGCCTATGTTTTAACTGTCGATGCAGATAAATATACTTCATGGCGAAAACAGAAGATAGTCAGTTTCGAAAATGAAAAACTATCAATGATTATTCCACGTCTGGAGCAATGGTACGGACGTAAGATTATGTGCCAGCAAGATCTGGCGGATAAATACCGCTTTACATTTAAGGTAAGGGATGAATCATTGGAACGGATATTGTTTATGTTGGGAGAATCATCTCCTTTAAAATATCAAAAGACAAGTAATGGAAATTATGTGTTAGTTCTCAAATAATTAATAATCTAAATCTATGGCCTATGGACATATCGAGCAGTTAACCTAAAAAAAATTGGAAGATACCTGCAAGTACCTTCCAATCCGTGAGTTTTCAAGAAAATGCACGTCATAAGGAGTCCAAGCCAACGACTTGCATTTATTATTCATTAAAAACAATACAAAGTTATGAAAAAAAACAATGACAGGGATTGTTGTGTCCCGTTATTAAGAAAAACAATTCGCATTATGAAGATCACAACCTTATTTTCATTGGCTGTTGCCTGTTGTATTTCTGCCTCTACCTATGCGCAGGATTATAAAGTTTCAATCAAAAAGAATAATGCCAGTATTATTGAAATTTTGAAAGAGATTGAGAAGGACAGCGAGTTTACTTTCTTTTTTAATGACAATCATGTGAATGTAAATAAGAAAGTAAGTGTAAATGCTAAGAATGTAACATTGGATGAAGTTCTTATGCAGATATTTAATAATACGGGATATGATTATCAGATTATCGATCGTCAGGTATTAATTAAGGCTTCTACAGAACCCAATCAGGCTACGGATGCAGCACAACAGAAGACGAAAATTGTATCGGGAGTTATCAATGATGAAACAGGTTTGCCTGTTATTGGTGCAAACGTGGTAGAAAAAGGGACAACAAACGGTACAATAACGGATGCCGAAGGGAGGTTCTCCCTTAACGTAGCGTCTGACGCTACGTTAGTTATCACTTATATTGGATATGTAACGAGTGAGATACCTGTCATTGGTAAGAACTCCGTAACAATCACCTTGAGAGAGGATACTGAAGTTTTGGATGAAGTTATCGTTGTTGGTTATGGTACCATGAAAAAGAAAGACCTGACAGGTTCTGTAGCCGCTATAAAAGGGGATGATTTGGCAGCCCGTAAGACAACACAATTATCTACTGCATTACAGGGTGCTATAGCCGGTGTGACGGTAACCCGTGATAACAATGCTCCGGGGGCAGCTGCCGGTAGTATCCGGGTTCGTGGTATTACGACGATTGGCGATACCAGTCCGTTAGTAATTATCGATGGTGTTCCCGGTAGTATTAATGATGTGAATCCGAATGATGTGGAAAGCATGTCTGTTTTGAAAGATGCAGCGTCATCTTCCATATATGGTTCACGTGCAGCGGCAGGCGTCATTTTAATTACGACTAAGCGAGCCCAGGAGAAAAGTCTGTCGATCGATTATAATTTTGAATATGGATTGGAGATACCAACCAAGCAACCGAAATACGTAGGGGTTAAACGTTTTTTGGAAACGACCAATGAGTTACGTTATAATGACAATAAATCCGGAGGCTGGAATCAGGCTTATTCGGATGATGATATAAATAATTGGGAAAAATATCACCAGACAAACCCTGATAAATATCCTATGACAGATTGGGTTGGAATGATTTTGAAAGGTTCGGCTCCGCGTCAGACTCATACGATTAGTGTAGCCGGAGGTTCTAAGACTGTAAAATCGAATGCCTCATTCGTCTATGATAAAGTGGACGGTTTATACGCAGACCGTGATTATGAGCGTTTTATGATTCGTGCCAATAATGATTTTACGGTAAATAAGTATTTGGGTGCGACATTGGATTTTAATTTTAAACGGACAAAAAATCATCAGCCTTATTACTCCCCCTTCTCTGATATGCGCTTAGCTCCTATGATTTATCCGGCTGTATGGGCTAACGGAGAGTATGCGAGCGGAAAGAATGGTAATAATCCCTATGCTGTAGTAAATTCCGGAGGTTTTAAAGATGAGTGGTATAATCAGATGGGAGGACGTGCTGCAATTAATATAACTCCGATTGAAGGTTTGAAAATTTCAGGAGTGATCGCACCTAATTATACATTCGAGAAAAAGAAACATTTCCGTAAGGCGGTACCTTATTCTTTGGAAAATGATCCGAATATGATTGGCGGTTACATGGAAGGCTATAATACAACAAAATTATCAGAAGAGAGGAATGACAGTTATAATATAACAATTCAAGGAATTGCCAATTATATGAAGACTTTTGGTAAGCATGATTTGAATTTGATGGCTGGTTATGAAACTTATTATTCATCCGGTGAGAATCTGGGTGCTTCCCGTGATCAATATGAATTGAGTAATTTCCCTTATTTGAATGTAGGTCCGTTGGATTTGCGTGATAATAGCGGAAGTGCTACGGAGCTGTCTTATAGATCCTGGTTTGGCCGTGTAGCTTATAGTTTTGATAACAGATATTTGTTTCAGGCGAATATTCGTTATGACGGGTCTTCCCGTTTTCATTCTGATTATCGTTGGGGAGTATTTCCGTCTTTCTCTGCCGGTTGGGTGTTAAGTGAAGAAGCATTTATGGAGAATGCGGATATTAATTGGTTGTCTTTCCTGAAATTGAGGGCTTCTTATGGTACGTTGGGTAATGAACGGATTACGGACAAAGATGGAAATGCCCTTTACTATCCGTATCAGGCTTTTATCAACTTCAGTGATGTCCTGTTCTATCAGAATGGAACGGTTGTTCCTGAGTTATCAGCGGCGCAGTGGGCTTATGCCGTTGAAAATATCTCCTGGGAAACAACAAGTTCGGTAGATATCGGTTTGGATGCTAATTTCTTTAATAATCGTTTGCGCTTTACGGCTGATTATTATAACAAGCAGACGAAGGATATGCTATTGGCTTTGGAAATCCCTGATTATGTCGGGTTTGATAATCCTCAGAGAAATACAGGTAAGATGTATACCAATGGATATGACATCGAATTAGCTTGGAATGACCGTATAGGGGATTTGACTTACGGAATTTCTGCGAATTTCTCCGACTTTGTTTCTAAGATGGGAGATTTGGGTGGAACGGAATTCCTGGGAGATCAGGTGAAATTGAAAGACAGTGAATTTAACGAATGGTATGGTTATTTGAGTGATGGTCTGATGCTGACGGAAGAGGATTTAAAAGGACCGAAATTGAATGATAACGTACAATTGGGCGATGTTAAATATAAAGATATTTCCGGACCAGACGGTGTACCTGATGGAAAGATTTCTCCTGAGTATGACCGTGTTTTATTAGGCGGATCTTTGCCGCGTTTTCAATATGGAGGAACGTTAAATCTGGGGTATAAAGGTTTTGATTTCTCTGTTGCAATTCAAGGAGTAGGCAGGCGAAATACCCGTCTATCCTCTGCAATGGTACAACCGCTACAAGCAAACTGGGGGAATACTCCGGCGATTATCGACGGTAAATATTGGAGTGAAAAAAATACGGAAGCACAGAATGCCGAGGCTATTTATCCTCGTCTGACATATTCTAATAATAGTATAAACTATGCCATGTCAGATTTCTGGTTATTTAATGGCCGTTATTTCCGTTTGAAAAATCTGACATTAGGTTACACATTACCAGCGGAGTGGACAGAGAAAGTGATGATCAAGCAAACTCGTATTTATGTGGCAGCCAATGATTTGTTCTGTATCAGTAAATATCCGAAAGGTTGGGACCCGGAGATGGGAAGTTCTGCTTATCCGATTACTACGTCTGTGTTATTTGGTTTGTCTGTAAAATTTTAAAAGAATAAAAAGATGAAACGTACATTTATCATATTATTAGGATGTTGTTTGGGCTTAAACTCTTGTTATGAGTTAGATTTAAATCCTCTGTCACAGGCATCCAGCGAAAATTGGTACTCCAATGAGACTGAAATAGAAATGTCGATCAAAGACTTTTATAGAGATGCATTCTGGCCATTGGACAATGAAGATAAGACCGATAATTTTATTTATAGGGAAACTCCCTCTGAAATTATAAAAGGGACCTTTAATGGTCAAAGCGGAGATGTTACAACGTTATGGGCCAATCAATACAAATCTATCGCACGAACGAATACTATTTTGTCCAATATGGATAAGGCGGCAGATATGGGTATTTCCGAAGAAAAGATAAAACGGTATGAGGCTGAGGCTTTGTTTCAAAGAGCATCTTGTTATGCCAGACTGGTCACTTATTTCGGAGATGTTGTTTACGTGACAAGTGTGGTCGATATTGAAGAGGCTTTTACACTTGGTCGTACTCCTAAATCGGAAATAGTACCGAAGATTTATGAAGATTACGATAAAGCGGCAGAAGGTTTGCCGGAGAAATATACCGGTGTATCTTCTTTGCGTGCAACAAAAGGAGCAGCCCTGGCATTGAAGGCTCGTTTTGCTCTTTATATGGGGGATTGGGAAATCGCGGCTGATGCTGCTAAAAAGTGTATGGATTTAGGACTTTATAAATTGCATGCGGACTATGCCGAACTTTTTTTGACGACTACTAAAAATTCAGAAGAGTCGATTTTCTTGTTACCCCGTTCTATCGAATATAAAGTGACGTTAGGAAACTGGACGGTTATGAATGAGGTATCAAGAAATCCGGGTGGTTGGGGCGCTTTTGCTCCGTCATGGGATTTACTTGCTGCTTATGAATGTACAGATGGTCTTCCGATAGATGAATCACCTTTGTTTGATCCTCAAAACCCATTTAAATATCGTGATCCGCGTTGTACGGCGACGATTGTTGAATTTGGAACCCGGCATTTGGGATTTGATTATAATCCGCATCCGGATGCAGTGGAGGTAATGAATTACAATACGGGTAAGATGCAGAAAAACAACGATGCACGTGTGAATGCTCAGTTTGCATCTTATAATGGATTATTATGGAAAAAAGGAATTGATGAAACATGGCTGGAGAATGGGAAGGATGTTGATCCCGATAAAATAATTATCCGTTATGCAGATGTTTTACTCATGTATGCTGAAGCAAAGATCGAGTTGAATCAGATAGATCAATCCGTATTAGATGCAATTAACAAGGTTCGTGCCAGAGCATATGGAGTAGATTATACAAATATAAATGCCTATCCGGCAATTACTACAACTTCTCAACAGAAGTTACGTACGATTATCCGTAACGAACGACGTGTGGAATTTGCAAAGGAAGGTTTGCGTTATATGGATTTGGTCAGATGGAAAATTGCAGGAAAAGCATTGACGCGTCCTAATTATGGAATGCTATATCCGGTAAGCTTATTGCGTGAAAAGATCATAGATAAAGGCCTATGGTTTTGGCCGGATGTTCCGCAGATTGACGAAGACGGTATTCCTGATTTCTCTGCGATGGAAAAAGCCGGACTGATAGCTCCAATGTCTCAGCGTATGTGGAACGATCGTCAATATTTATGGCCGATTCCTACGAAGGAAGTTCTTATCAATGAGAATTTAAAACAGAATCCCGGATATTAAATTCGTATAAATAATTCTTATATTGGCTCCTCTCTTGTCTTAATGCGTATAAGCGTTGAGAGGAGCCTTTATTGCTAATTTTATAACAGAAATAAAATGAAGATGAAATTAAACAGTACGATAGGCATATTGACAGTACTATCGATAATGAGTTGCTCGGCACAAAAAGAGTCTAAGAGAGTTCCGGATTCGGTATCCGGTATTTATCCTCGTTTGGCTTATTATAATAATGAAGGAGAATGTGGAACGGGAGCCGTGGTTCCCTGGGCAGACCGGTTATGGGTTATTACCTATGGGCCGCATTTACCTAATGGCTCTTCGGATAAATTGTATGAGGTAACATCCGATTATCGCCAGATTATACATGATGAGAGTATAGGAGGAACTCCGGCGAACCGCATGGTCCATAAAGAAAGTAACCAGCTTTTTATTGGTCCGTATGCCATTGATAAAACAGGAAAAGTTCGGGTGATACCTTATTCGGTAATGCCCGGACGTCATACCGGTAATGCCCGTCATTTGACGGATCCTGCCCATAAAATCTATTACGGTACGATGGAAGAGGGTTTTTATGAGGTGGATGTCAATACGTTGGAAGTAAAAGAATTATATCAGGATGGAAATAGAAAGAAAGGTATAAAGGATGATACGAATGATGTATTGCCAGGTGTACATGGAAAAGGTTTCTATTCGGGACAAGGCGTTGCTGTTTTTTCCAACAATGGAGAAGGTACGGCTGAAGCATTGAAAAAGTTTGATGTAAAAGCCGGTGTTTTAGCAGAATGGAATGGTAAAGACTGGAAAACGGTTCGGAGGAATCAATTTACGGAAGTAACAGGTCCGGGGGGCATTTATGGAAATACGAATCCAGAGACAGATCCGTTGTGGGCTACGGGTTGGGATCATAAGTCTGTTTTACTGGGAGTACGTGATGCGAAGAAAGGTTGGTCTTTCTATCGCCTTCCGAAAGCCAGTCATAGCTATGACGGAGCACACGGATGGAATACGGAATGGCCCCGTATCCGGAATGTCGGAACAGAATCCAATCCTGATTATCTGATGACGATGCATGGCATGTTCTGGCGTTTCCCCAGTCAGTTTACGGCAGATAACAGTGCCGGTATCCGTCCGCGTTCTGCTTATCTGAAGGTTATCGGTGATTTCACTCGTTGGAACGATCAGCTCGTTTTCGGATGTGATGACTCAGCTCAGAAAGAATTCCTGAATAAACGTAAGGCAAAAGGAAATATAGAAGGTCCCGGCCAATCTAATTCCAATCTGTGGTTTACCTCTTTTTCGAAACCGGCTGAATTAGGTCCGGCAACAGCCGAAGGGGCTGTTTGGGCAAAAGAGAGCATAAAGGCAAATGAAGCCTCCGAGCCTTTCCTGTTTGCCGGCTGGGCGAATCGTATCGGTTGGATTAAGAATGAGGGAAAACAACCGGTAACTTTTGCCTATGAAGTGGACGAAACTGGTACGAACGATTGGAAAACAATAAAATCCGTAACTGTAAGTCCGGGAAAGGCCGCCAGTGTTATATTTCCGGCAGAGGATAAAGGAGAATGGATTCGTGTGAAAGCAGACAAGAATACATTGGCAACAGCTAGTTTTTCTTATACGACACCTGATACCCGTTCTGTACAACCAGCAATGATTTATAAAGGTATGGCTTCTGCTACGGATAAAAATTTAACCGGTGGTTTATTGTACGGACTTGGAGATAACCGTCGTGCTTTGGGTTTGTTGGCTAATACCGTTGTAAATGGTAATACGGTTGAAACCGGCTATTATGAAATGGGCGATAAGTTGGAGTTGGTTCGCAAGGATGATGCTGAAACAGCCGGTTTGATCCGCTCAAAATTTGCTATTCCGCAACAAGTTGTTTCAATAGAAAATAGTTCGGTATTAATTGTCGACGACCTGGGACGCAGATGGCGCTTGCCATTAGGGGACAAGGCGTATACATCTTTGACGAATGAGGGGCAACTTCGTATTTGTCGCGAAGTGGCAACAGAGCGCGATTTATTTTCCTGTATGGGTACATTTTATGAACTTCCTGCCGAAAATGCAGATGGTTATGCAAAGATTCGCCCCGTTTCTACTCATAATTACCGGATAAATGATTATGCTTCCTATCGTGGAATGCTTGTCTTGACGGGGGTGAATCCGGAAGAAGGAAAGGATAATGAACATGTCATTGTTTCCAACGATGGTAAAGCGGCAGTATGGGTAGGTGTTATTGATGATTTGTGGCAGTTGGGTAAACCGCTCGGAAAAGGTGGTCCGTGGAAAGATACGTCAGTAAAAGCCGATATCCCGTCTGACCCTTATCTGATTGGATTTTATGATAGGAAAAAGTTAACCTTATCGCATCAGTCTACTGACGATATTACTTTTACTATTGAAGCAGACCCGACAGGAAACGGGGATTGGATGGAATATATGGTACGGAAAGTGAAAGCGGGAGAAAAATGGACATATGAGTTTCCGGCAGAGTTCCAGGCTCGTTGGATTCGTTTCTCCACAGATGTAGATACAAAAGCTACGGCGTGGCTGGAATATAAATAGACTTGGTAATTGATCAAAATAAAAGAGTTGTTATGAATAAGTATAGAGTATTGATTATCTGTTTGCTTTTTGGCCTGAATCTAAGAGGGCAGGGACAGACATGGAGAGAAATCCCGTATTATCTGAAAGGATACGAAGTCGAATACGCAAAATCACCTAAAGAGGCAGCTTTGGCATGGTTTAAGGATGCTCGTTTTGGCTTGTTTATCCATTGGGGACCAGCCTCTTTGTATGGAAAAGGAGAATGGGTGATGTATAATGACGCTATCCCTTATAAAGAATATGAGCAGAAAGCCAGAGAGTTTAAAGGAGAGAAATTTAATGCCCAGGATTATGTGGATTTGGCGGTCAGAGCTAAAATGAAATACATAACTTTTGTAGCAAAGCATCACGATGGTTATACCTTATGGGATACGAAAGCTACCGACTATAATAGTGTGGATTATCCTGCACAACGTGATTTTGTAAAGGAATTGGCTGTCGCTTGCCGGAAAGCCGGATTAGGTTTGTTCATTTATTATTCGATCGGTTTGGATTGGCACCATCCTTATTTTTTACCGAGTTCTATGTATAATCCGGCTCGTCCCCATTATAAGGAAATGCCCGACGAGTATGCTTTTAAAAAGGTGGAAGATTTTAAACATTATCTGAACTTTGCGAAAACGCAGATTATGGAATTGTGCACGCAATACGGACCGATTGCCGGGCTTTGGTTTGATACAGTCGGTGGTGTATATCAGCATTCCGATCTTTTTAATATACAGGAAGTTTATGATATGATTCATTCAATCCAGCCGCATGCACTGGTTGTGTTTAAAACAGGTGCAAATGGAAATGAGGATTTCATTACAGGTGAAAGAGAAATGGGCTCTTTGGCTTCGGTGTTTAAGAGCGCCGGCTTACCTCAGCAAGTGCAGGATGCTGCTGATCATTCGTGGGAAAGCAATAAAGGAAAACCGGCTGAATTGAATATTCCTATTCAAACATTGGGATGGGCTTATCATAGCTCTTCGCGACAGAGACAAAAGTCGAAGGATGAGGTTATGGACTTATTGAATTATTGTGCAAAGATAAATGCCAACTTGCTTTTGAATATAGGGCCACTCCCTGACGGCACAATTTTGGAAGAAAATGTGAAGACATTGGGTGAAGTTGGTGATTATCTTGAAAAGAACGGTTTCCCGACATTGAATACAAAAGATTATATGGATTATAGAACAAAGGCTGTCCAACAGATTGATAAGGAGAAAGAGAATCAAACTGCCAGGTAAATGTAATGATTTATGTGAAAAAACAGTAACTTTATCGCATCAAGTAACTATGTGGTTTATTTATAATCAGTAGAATAAATTTTATAAGCCTATATCAATGAGAACACGGACATTAATTACATTATTTCTATTCCTGAACCTGTTATCGGTAAGAGCCGCCGACCTTTTCGTTGAAGCTGAAAGTTTCAGTAACAAAGGAGGCTGGGTAGTCGACCAGCAGTTTATGGACCTGATGGGATCGCCGTATTTGCTGGCCCATGGTATGGGTGAACCAGTAGACGATGCTTATACTGAAGTTACTTTTCCTGAGAAGGGGGAATATTATGTATATGTCCGTACATATAACTGGACTTCTCCTTGGGAAAAAGGAGAAGGTCCCGGTAAATTCAGTTTGTTGGTAGGAGGTAAAAAGCTGGCGTCACCGTTAGGAACCGAAGGTACAGCCTGGATGTGGCAGGTCGCCGGTAAGGTGTCGGTGAAAAATCTCAGGACAGTGGTCAAGCTGCATGACCTGACAGGTTTTGACGGTCGTTGCGATGCTATTTATTTCACTACGGAAGAGGGGCGGATACCTCCGTCCGATATGAAACAACTGGAAGCCTTCCGCCGGAAAGCGCTGGGTTTTCCGGATGAAGCGCCGTTGGCGGGACAATATGACCTGGTTGTTGTCGGAGCCGGTATTGCCGGAATGAGTGCCGCTGTGTCGGCTGCCCGTTTAGGATGCAAGGTCGCTTTGATTAACGACCGTCCGGTTATTGGAGGTAATAATAGTTCGGAGATCCGTGTCCATTTGGGAGGACGTATCGAAGAAGGCGTCTATAAGGAATTGGGAGGTTTGCAAAAAGAATTCGGTCCGGAAAAGGGAGGAAATGCCCAACCTGCGGAAAACTACGAAGATCAGAAAAAACTGGATTGGCTGGCAAATGAAAAGAATGTGACTCTTTTCCTGAACTATCGTGCAATCGGCGTGACAAAAGATGGTAATAAAATAACATCCGTTACAGCCCGGCATATCGAAAGTGGTAAAGAACAGAAGTTTGAAGCCCCTCTCTTTTCAGATTGTACGGGAGACGGAACAATAGGCTATCTGGCCGGAGCCGATTTTCGTATGGGACGTGAAGCCAAGAGTGAATTCGGAGAAAGTATCGCTCCCGAAAAGGCCGATAAGATGACAATGGGTTCTTCTGTCCAATGGTATTCCGTAGACAATGGAAGAAGCTCGTCTTTTCCGGATTTCAGTTACGGCGTGGAGTTCAATGATAAGAATTGCGAGAAAGTCCTGATGGGTGAATGGACCTGGGAGACCGGAATGAACCTGGACCAGATTAAAGATTTTGAACGCATTCGTGACTATGGCATGCTGGTCGTTTATTCCAATTGGAGTTACCTGAAGAATCAGATGAAAGAGAATACTCAGTACCGCAACCGTAAACTGGGCTGGGTGGCCTATGTGGCAGGCAAACGGGAATCCCGTCGTTTGATGGGGGACTATATTCTGAAAGAAGATGACATTACAAAAAATGTCACCCATGAAGATGCTTCTTTTGCTACGACCTGGAGTATTGATCTGCATTGGCAGGATCCTGCAAACAGCGCCCATTTTCCGGGAAATGAATTTAAGGCGGTAACGAAACATATCCTGATCCATCCGTATCCGGTTCCTTATCGTTGTCTTTATTCCCGCAATATAGATAACCTGTTTATGGCCGGGCGTAATATCAGTGTTACGCATGTTGCACTGGGTACGGTCCGTGTGATGCGTACGACAGGGATGATGGGCGAGGTTGTCGGTATGGCCGTCTCTTTATGTAAGAAATACGGAGTGGAACCCCGCAAGGTGTACCAGTCTTATCTGGAAGAGCTCAAAATGCTGATGAAAGAGGGGGTAAATAAAAAAGGATTACCCAATAACCAGCGTTATAATGAAGGAGGAATATTAAAAGAAAAGCCTGTCGTTAAATAATATCCGGTTGAAAACTACGCAAACCTTTGCGTAGTTTTTTTTCGTATAAGCCGCAGCACTCAATATATAAAAGTTATACATTTGAAGCATTAAAAGCTTAATTCTTAATACAATGAAACTCTATTCTTTATTATTGTGTGCGTCAGCTGCCTGTTGGTTCGGTATGCAGGATATAAATGCCCAGATCACTGAAAGACCTCGTCCCGCCGAATGGGATCATCTGGTTGAAGGCGCCCGGTTTATAGACCGTTTTCTTCCGATGCCGGCGGGAAAACTGAGCAGTGATGTCTGGGGAGCCAAAGAGGTCGTTCCACGTTATGTCGATAACGGCATCGAAGACGATGTTCGTTCCTATTGGGGAGGAAATATCCTACTGGGAGAAGATAACCAATATCATTTATACGTCTGCGGCTGGCCGGAGAACTCTCCGAAAGGACATATGTTCTGGCCCAATTCGACAGTTTACCATGCCGTATGTAAAAATTCGGTCGGTCCTTTCATAATAAAAGATACGATAGGTCCGGGACATAATCCGGAAGCGTTCCGGTTAAAAGACGGACGTGTTGTTGTTTATGTAATCGACGGATATTATATTTCCGATGGCCTGAACGGTCCGTGGACTCGTAAGAAGTTTGATTTTGATAAACGTGACCGCCGTATCATAGAAGGTCTTTCCAACCTGACCTTTGCTCAACGGGAAGACGGTTCCTATCTGATGGTTTGCCGTGGAGGTGGTGTATGGATCAGCCAGACCGGACTTTCGCCTTACAACCAGATTTCCGATAAGCGGGCTTATCCTCCGGTAAAAGGGGAGTTTGAAGACCCTGTTGTCTGGCGTGACCACGTTCAATACCACTTGATTGTGAATGATTGGTTGGGGCGTATCGCCTTTTATCAACGTTCAAAAGATGGTGTCAATTGGATAACCGATCCGGGAGAGGCTTACCTGCCGGGAGTCTCTTTCCATGAAGATGGAAAAGTGGAGAACTGGTTCAAATACGAACGAATCAAAATCTTTCAGGATAAGTATGGCCGTGCCATCCAGGCAAACTTCGCTGTTATCGACACATTGAAGAACGAAGATTTGCCAAACGATAACCACAGTTCCAAAAATATCAGCATCCCCCTGAATCCGGGTGTATTGCTGACTGTTCTCGATACGAAGCCGATTACGGAGAAGACAAAGACTATTCGTGTTAAGATTGTAGCCGAAGAAGGATTTAATCCGCAAACGGATATCGACCTGAACTCTCTTCGTTTCGGTGCATCTACGGAGGTGAATTATGGTAAAGGTTGTAAAGTGCTCAGTACGAAGAATGAAGGAAAAGACCTGGTCGTTACTTTCGATGCGAAAGGAAATGGTATAACCGCAGAAGAATTTGCGCCCAAGTTGTTAGGGAAAACAACTTCCGGCAAATTACTTTTCGGATATGCCCGTTTGCCCTGGGTTAGCTATAATGACCCTATCCTTTCTGCCCGGATGCCGATTGTGTCACCAGATAGTCAGGATATGAATGTTGTGGTAGAGAATTTCGGTCAGGTGGCATCCAAACCTGCTATCCTGAAACTGGAATTATTACAGGATGGAAACAGGAAAGAAGTGGGACAGGCAAAGTTGTCTTCCCTGAATCCTTATGGTAAGACGAATGTGTCATTACCCGGTAAAATGAAGTTTGAGAAAGGAAAAGCATACGATTTTGTGCTTACTATCCAAACATCAGATAACGTAGTCTCTACTTTTAGTTATCAGACAACCCCGGTTGAATAGTTTATCCATACACCATAAAATAAATATAATATGAAAAAGTTATTTCTTTTGTCGCTCGCCGTTGTTGCGTTGACAGCATGCAATCAGACAACCTCAAAAGAACAGGCTGGAGATACTGCCTGTCAGGAAAAAGTAGTTTCAGAAACGATCTCGTTGAATTTCAACAATACAGACTTTTATACTTCGGACGGTAAGTTTAATGAGGAGGCTGCCAAAGATGCCGTGATCTCCTTGATGAAATATTATAACTATCCGGTTACAGATAAAACCCGCGAATTGATCTGGGTAAGCGATTACGGTACCGGACGGTATGCCGAGTTGGGACTGGCTTGTATCGGCTATGCAAATAATCTGGATGACGGTTATATGTTGCAGGATCTTTTTCTGTTGCCTAACCAGATGCTTCCCGAACATTGGCACGAAAAGATCAATAAATATCCGGCCAAGCTGGAAGGCTGGCTGGTCAGAAACGGCAAAAGCTATATTGTCGGAATAGGAGAAGATAATCTGGCCGGTTATCCGGATATTAAAATTCCCTTGTGTCATGAGAATGGGACCGTGACGGTAAAGAATGTAACTCCGGCCGGTGTCGGTGAATTTGTTCCCCTTAAACAGGTTTTGACGCACCATTGGCAATATGCCGGAAAAGAAGGGGCCATCATCACGGAAGTGGCAAACGGTCATGTCAATGAGGCTGTCCGTCATCTGGATAAAAGAATCAATGGCCATTTTCTAGGCAAGTAAGTGACTTTTTATTCTATCTAATTGAAATAATATAGAAAGAACAAAAACGATGAGATAAAAAATATCAAAATGTTATTTTAAGACTTTATGGATGCTCTATTTAGAGTTGAGGTAAGGAGTGGCGCTTTTTATTTGAATGTCATAAGGTTTGTATATATCAAATTGATGCGAATTGATATTGAATAATAGAGAAATGAATAAGTCGGACGTATAATATGTCTTTTTGTTTTGTGTAAGCGGAACAGTGAGTGATTTTGATATCTGTGGGATGATCGAGGTAAGATTCTAATTAGCTGCTTAAAACTGCTGTAAAACATAATAATGAGGAAGGGATATGTTTTTGAGCAGTGCTAAATTAACATATATTTACGCTGTTCTTCACTTAAAATAAATCCCCATCTCGTTTAAAATGAAAAAAAACTCGTTTTAAACGAGATGGGAATTTGTTTTAAATAAACACAAAGTTGGATATAGAAGATATGTGGTGTTAATTATTGTAATATTCGATTTTCTGGAAGGAGTATTTGAAGAATTTGTGGGTTAGTATAAGTTGTTGTTTTGGGATATTTTGATATGAAATACGTATAATTTTGAGCATTTTGTTTGTTGATGCGTTTTGACTTTCTATTTGGAAGCCTGGAGCAAAAAGTAAAGAATAAAAGAAATGTATATAATCTATTTACGGTTCTAATATGTTTTCTTCAAATAAGCATAGATTTTCTTGTAGGCAGTAGCAATATGTGCCTCCACTGTCTTTTGTGATATTTCCAGCAAAGTTGCAATTTCTTTTTGTTTGAGTCTGTCTGAAAGAAATAATCTGAATACTTCCCGGCATTTTTCCGGTAATGAGTTAATCGCTTTTTGTAAAAGTTCTCGTTGCTCCTGGTCTAATAAAGTCGATTCAGGGTTATTATTGTCTGCTATTAATTCTATATGATATAGATCCAAAGGACTACAATCAGGAACATTCGATCTTCTGATATAATGTAAAGACTGGTTCTTTACCGAAGTGTACAGATAACTTTCTATGTTGTCTATTCCATGAAGTGTCTCTCTTCTATTCCAGATTGTATAAAAAACGTCAGATACCACTTCTTCTGCCGATTCTTTAGAGGATAGATAGTAAATGGCCAAATGAAATAACTTTTGGTAATACATATCGAAAAGTAGGCGAAAGGCTTTTTCGTCTCCTTGGATAATGTTGGAAATCAAATCATTATCCTGATTTTTATATGTAACTTTCATCCCCATATATACAACCTCTCTCTGATAAATATTTAATAGTTCATGGAGAACTGTGGTCTTTTATAGACTTGAATTGTCCTTATTGGCTGTATAAACCTCCTTCTTTTGAAAAATAAGCACATTCAACCATATAAATTAGTACAAGAATCACCGTGAGTATAGGTTTTTTACCATTATTATGTAGAAGTTATGTGAATAAATACTATTTTTACGACGGAAATGGCATTAGTTCTCCATGTACTATGGTATATATTGTTAATAAAAGTCAATAGTGAAAAATCGGTATTAGGGTTTTTCTTTTTGGTTGTCATCTATATTTACAGAATGGATGAACAATGAATTTGAAAGAAGTACATAGAGAGCAGAAAAGAAAGTATCAGGAATGTGTAAACCGTATTCGCTTTAAGTCGATAGAGGTTGATACTGATGACGTCTATAATAAATTATGGAAGCGTATAGAAACATCTAAAAAGAAGATAGGTGTTTCTCCGATATGGAAATATATATCTATCGCAGCATGCATAGCCTTATTATGTGTATCTTCTTTTCTAATCCGGGATAGTTTTTTGATAAAACCTTTATCTTATTTGGAAGTGACAGCTTTAGCCGGCTCAAAAACACATGTCCTGTTACCGGATAGTACAGAAGTCTGGTTGAATGGAGATTCATGGATACGTTATCCGGAATCATTTGATGAGAAAAGCCGGCATATAGAATTGATAGGTGAGGGTTTTTTCAAGGTCACTAAAGATGCTCACCGTCCGTTTCTTGTAAATCTGGATGGTATGACTATACAAGTTTTGGGAACAGAATTTAATGTATTGGCTAAAAAACAATCGAATACTATTGAAACAACTTTGTTGGAAGGCTCTGTTGCTATATATAAAGAGAGCAATGAAACCTCATTGCCAGACAGACTTCTGATCCCAGGTGAACAGGCTATATATGATAAACAGAATGAAAGCATTCGGGTACATCCCGTTCAGACATCCTGTTTTGTCTCTTGGGTAACAGGTGATTATGTGTTTGAGAAAGTTACATTCGGACAGATAATAGATGCATTGGAACGTTCGTTTAATGTTAAGTTTCATTTGAAGGATAAAGCCTTAAAGAACGTTTATCTAACAGCCCAGTTTACACACAATGAATCATTAGATAATATACTATCGATTCTTCAGATCTCAATGAAATATAAATATGTAATCAAGGATAAAAATGTGTTTATAGAGTAGATTGTATAACAACCTTAAATCAATAAATTATGAACAGTACTTAAAGACTTACCAAAAAAATTGGGAATGCTACCAACACCCCCAATTCAATGCTTGCGCATAGATCATTTAATTAACACGGCAGCTACCAACTGCCTTAGTAAATAATCATTTATAGTTTGCAAATGTATGAATAAACATTTAATCAGAGTGTTACAGAGCTCTAAAAAGGCTTTGTTAGGGATTAATATTCCTCAAAAAACACATAGTCGAATCTTTATTGTTATGAGATTTTCCTTTTTGTTCTTCTTCATTAGTATCTGGGGAGCAACAGCAGCTTCTTCATATTCGCAGGTTACAAAATTGAACCTCGATATAAATGGAACAGTATTAGAAGCCCTCAAAGCTATCGAAGGCCAATCGGAATTTACTTTCGTTTATAAGCTGAATGAAGTAAATCTGAATGAAAAAGTATCAATTGATTTAGAAAATAAAACAATAGCGGAAGTTTTGGATGTTTTATTACGTAATAAATCGTTGGGATATAAAATAACGGACAGACATATTGTATTATTCAAAAAAGAAGAAGTAAAGCAACAGTCACAACCCACTACGATTGTTACCGGAACGATTGTAGATGACTTCGGCGAACCTGTTATCGGTGCCAATGTCCTGGTTAAGGATCAGGCGGGTATAGGTACAACGACCGATATGAACGGTAAATTTTCTCTGGACCTGAAAGATATCAAGTCACCGGTTCTAGTCATTTCTTTTATCGGTTACACGACACAGGAAGTGGTTGTCGGTAATAAAACAACATTGAATATTACACTAAAGGAAGACTCGAAAGCGCTGGAGGAAGTTGTTGTGATCGGTTATGGTACCAACTCGAAACGTAACCTTACTTCGGCGGTGTCTACTGTAAATACGGAGAAAATGAAAAACGTGCCGGTAGCCAATGTTACAGATGCGTTGGCGGGGCGTGCCACAGGTTTGATCGTTACTTCGGCTGGTGGTGGTTTGAATAAACAGTCTACCGTTTCTATTCGTGGTGGCGGAACACCTATTGTTGTTATCGATGGATTTGTTTCTGAGTATAATGACTTTGTTAATTTAAACTCAGACGATATCGAATCGATGTCTATTTTGAAGGATGCCGCTGCTGCTGCTGTATACGGACAACGTGCCGGAAATGGCGTATTGGTGGTAAAGACGAAGAACGGTTTGAAAGGGCTTCGTGTAGATTATAGTTTTAACCAGAGTTGGAGTGAACCGACCTATTTGGAAAAGAAACTGGATTCATACGAACGGGCATCATTCGATAATACTGTACGTAATCTGTATGGCCTGGAACCTCGCTGGACGGATGAGGAAATAGAAAAATATCGTACAGGGTCCGATCCGTATAATTATCCGAATACAGACTGGCAAAAAATAATGCTTCGTAATTTAACTCCTGAAACCAGGCATTCATTGGCTGTACGCGGTGGTTCGGAGTTCAATAAGTATTATGTTTCTTTTCAGGCATACGACCAGAAGTCGATGTACAAAGCCGATACAGAATGGTTTAAAAGATACAATGTCAGAATGAATGAAGTCTCGGAGTTTAAGGATTTGGGATTGAAACTGACTTTTGGTTTGGATGGTTATATTTCGACTATGCAAACTCCACGTTCTCAATATTCAACCGGATATTGGCAAACCTGGGGACACATCCAGAATCAGGGACCTATGGGATTAGCTTATAACAAAGACGGACAGATCTATGTGGGTTACGACAACCCCGTTGCAGAAGTATCATCTGAATCCGGTTATTTTAAGTTTGATAACAAGATGATTACCGGTCTTTTTAATGCTGAATGGAATGTATATGGTGTGGAAGGACTGAAGGTAAAAGTGGGAGGTAATTACCGTTATGGAATGTATGATACCAAAGAGTGGAATAAGACTGCTCCCCAATATGACTTAGAGGGAAATAAAGGTCCGGATTTTCCTGTTAGTTTGCAATATACAACTTCCAACAATCGTATGTGGACAATGCAGTACTTTGTGGATTACAATCGTTCCTTTTTAGACGAAACGCATAATGTGTCAGCGACATTAGGATATGAACAAAGTTACGCTTTTGGACGAGGTTTTGATGCCAAACGTAAAAATTATATTTTTATGATCGACCAAATGGGGGCCGGTCCTTCTGATACGATGGAGAACGGTGGTAGTGAATGGGAGAGAGGTAGTGCCGGTTTAGTGGCCAGGGCTTCTTATAATTATAAGAAAAAATATTATATTGAAGGGTCCTTGCGTCATGATGGAAGTGACTTGTTCCCGAAAGATCGTCGCTGGGGTAATTTCTTTTCCGGTTCCGCAGCCTGGGCTGTGTCGGAAGAAGGTTTTTTTCAACCGTTGAAGGAACGTAATATATTGAATTTCTTGAAACTTCGCGCCAGTTATGGTCAGGTCGGGATGGCGGATGTCAGTAGGTTTAGTTATTTGACATCTTATGGTTTGACAGAACGTGGTTATGTAATTGATGGTAAAATTGTTCCGACTTTTAGTGAAGGTAATTTGATTAGTGATGACATAACCTGGTATACGATTAATTCTACAGATATTGGTTTCGATTTTAATACTTTAGGCGAACGTTTATCCGGTAGTTTCGACTACTTCTATATGAAAACAACCGGTTATCTGACATCTCCGTCTAATGTAGGGTATGCTGATCCATTGGGATTATCTCTTCCGAAAGTTAAATCAAATGGTGAACATCGCCGTGCCGGTTATGAATTTAACCTCTCCTGGAAAGACCACGTGGGTGATTTCAATTATGAGGTGGGTGCTAACTTTACTTAT
Organism: Parabacteroides caecihominis; assembly: GCF_023656785.1. Classification (NCBI taxonomy): domain Bacteria; kingdom Pseudomonadati; phylum Bacteroidota; class Bacteroidia; order Bacteroidales; family Tannerellaceae; genus Parabacteroides; species Parabacteroides caecihominis. Next base: position 51,560 of record NZ_JAMOKS010000025.1, on the reverse strand, counting down.
TTTGACCAGCTTGTAGCTGTAGCCTGGGATGAAGATTTAGCGAACCAAAAAAATCCATATCTAAGACAGGTTCAACAAACGGGATATTATGGTACAGGTTATACCAATCTGGGATATTATCAAAATTCGGATCAGACATTGAATTTACCTCGTCGCGACGGTTCTTCCAATCTGGTTGCCGGTGATATCATTTATAAAGATATGAATGGTGACGGATTTATTGATGGTGCCGACCAGTGGCGTATCGGAAAAAACAGCTTTCCGCGCGGAAACTATGGTATATATGCCAATCTTTCCTATAAAGGATTTTCTGCCAATATCTTATTCCAGGGGGCAACTTCACGTGACATGTATATTGAAGATGTGGTACGTGGACAATCAACCGGCGGTTATACAATGGTGTATCCTTATCAGTTGGATTATTGGATGCCGGATAATACGGATGCTAAATTTCCGAGAATAGCAATGAACTCGAGTGTAAATGGAAATAATAACTATGTTACCTCCGACTTTTGGCTGGTCAACGGACGCTATATTCGTTTGAAATCACTTCAGTTGGGTTACGATTTCCGTTCAGTCTTATTGAAGAACATTAAATGGCTTTATAAATGTCAGGTAGTGTTAAGCGGTCAGAACTTATTTACGATTTCACCTGCTACGAAATATGGCTTTGACCCGGAAAATGGTAGTACAAACAACTATGATTATCCGATGCAACGTGTATATGCCATTAGTTTGAACCTTGGATTTTAATCATTAAATAAAGAATAGACTTATGAAACTAAAGAATATAGTATCATTGGCATCCTTGTCACTTTTACTGGGAGTTGCTTCTTGTAATGTGTTGGATACTCAACCCTTTGAAACGTATGATGAAGCAACCGTGTGGGGATCTAAATCTACAGCTGATGCTTTTGTTATCGGAACGATAAGTAATGTGATGTATGGCTATGTGAACGGAAACCAGACTACTTGGGAAGAACGTACAGGTAATGCTGTTCATTCTAACGGTGGAATAGGCTTCGTTCGTGAACAGATAGACCGGTACAGCGATGATGGAGGATTAGGGGATTTCGGGAATATTCGTCGCTGTAATCTGATTATCGAGAAAGCAGCTGAATATACGGGGCAAGGTCTTTCGGATGCAGATTCTAAAGACCTGATAGCGAAAGGCAAGTTATTGCGTGCATTACTTTATTATCGTCAGGCCCGTACGATGGGGCGTTTTGTATGGGTCGATCGTGTGTTGGCTCCGGCTGATACGGCCAGTAATGGAATGATGATGCCTACTACAAAAACAACAACTGAAAGTTATACTTATATATTGAACGATTTGGATGCTGCCATTCCTGATTTACCTACTTCTGTAAAAGCAGGGGAATTGTCTCGTAATATGGCTTATGCCTTTAAATCGGAAATAGCTCTACAGGCAGCCGCTTACGAAACAGATGTTGCAAAAAAGAAAGAATGGCTGAAAGCATCCATTGCTGCGGCTGATGCTGTGGAAGGTGCTTCTTTAGGAAGTAATTACGGGAATATCTTCAATGAAAAAGATCCTTATTCCAGTGAGATCATTTTTGCTATCTATCGAGATAAGGCAAATACGAATACGGATGCCATAGCACCGCTACAGAATGTGATGCCCAATACCAATAATGATAACCTGGTAAAGAATGGCTGCGGTCCGTTGTTCCAGACAAATGGCGGACAACCTTTTATCGGTTGGTTATGGTGGGCCCCTACACAAAATTTAGTAGACGGTTACGAAGTGATCGATGAGGCGACCGGACAAGGTGTGGTTTGGAGCGAATCGACTCAGTTTAAGAACAATGTAACGCTTGTCCAGGGTTCGGCCCCTGATTGGGCGATCGATCAGGAAAAGGCAGAAGTATTGTTTTATGGAAATACGAAAGGAGATAAGCCTATCAACGAGATTATGTATAGTAACCGTGATGCCCGTTTTTATGATACTTTCGTGTATGATGGGACGACCTGGTGGAATGAAGATATTCATTTAACCGTGAATGGTAACTTGTGGCGTAAGGTAAACGGTGGCTTAGGTCCTCATATGGGATTAACTAATTATTTCTGGCGTAAAGGTGTATATAATGTAGAACCTCGTGTTTTGGCCGGAACCCCGACCGATTATCATTTTGTGGTAACCCGTTACGGTCGCGTCCTGTTGAACAAAGCTGAAGCGATCTTGTGGTTGGCAGGAATGGGAGAGGGTAACTATGCCGATGCTGTAGCTATCTGTAACCAGACTCGTACTGTTCATGGTAAATTACCGGCTAAACAGGTTAATAATTTGCAGGAAGCCTGGAACTTCTATAAACAGGAACGCCGTTGCGAACTGCCGATGGAGAACGATTATTACTGGACTCTGTTACGCTGGGGTAAACACGGAGGATATGCCAATAACGGCGTAGCACCGGGTGGTAAGATTGCCGGATTTACGGAAATACCTACTTATGTAGAGATTACAAATGATCGTAAATCATTCTATGTCGGTAAAGTGACCCACGGTGACAATGATATTCGTGAATTCCGTGAAGACCGTCGCTATCTGCTTCCTATCCCACAGGGACAGATCGACCGTAATGCTAATTTAGGTCCCCAGAATCCGGGTTGGTAATAGATGATTAATCATTAATATAAATGAAGTATGAAAAAGAATATGATAAAACTGGTGAAGAATAGTCTGTTGTTAATGCTTGTTTTAGTATGCTCTTCATGTCTGAAAGGCAATTTGGAGGATCTACCTGCATTCGAGGAAGCGAACATCACCGATGTGAAGTTTGACTTCCGCTATAAAGATCCGACCGATGAATGGATCAACGGTGAGCCGATTGTAAAAGTCGTTACATTGACGGTCGGTGATAAGGTAATCAATACGGAAGCCGGAACGATCACTTGTACGGTTACGGTTCCTGCGGCCGACGGTCCTTTTACCGAAGCGATTCGCAATACGGTAGCACTGACTAATCTTGTGGGGAAATTCAATCTTTCTACAGCTGCGGTTATAGCACCGCAGGACGGAGCTCCGACATTAGGTACTCCCGGTGATTTTTCTACTACACGCAGATATGTGGTGACAGCTGCTAATGGTACGAAAAAAGATTGGACAATTCAAGTTACTGCTTTAAATAAGTAACTATATTTATACCCTTAGATCTGAAATCCTGAGGCTGTCCGTGTCTCCATATAGATCGGACAGCCTTTTCTATAATGTACTAATGTAAAATGAAGAAGATGATGAAAACTCATTTTTGGTTATTGTGTTTTGTATGTTTGTTCGTTAACCATTCATTATTTCCCCAGGGAATTTCGAACGAATCCTGGCGGAATATCACCGGAGAGAAATACGACTGGACGAAAACGATGCGTCCCGAACAACCTTATATGCATCCGTACCATCAGATGCAAGTAATGAAGATCATGTTGTCTTATCCGGATGAAAAAGGCGATCCGGTTATTTGTTATACTTTCGAGCAGGTCTTGTCTTTGGTTAAACAGATGGATGCTGTAACGAGAGGACTTCCGAAGACATTGTATCTGGTCGGATGGCAATATAACGGGCATGACGATAAGTATCCTGCCTGGTTTGAAGTGAATAATCACTTGAAAAGGGAATGCGATGCTACCGGACGTGAATCATTGTTGTGGCTGGCGAAAGAAGCGAGGAAATACAATACTTATATTAGCGTCCATGTGAATATGACGGATGCATATGAAGACAGTCCCCTTTGGGAAGAATATCTGTCCAAAGGTTTTATTTCCCGGAATACGGATGGAACACCGATGCAGATTGGAGTTTGGAATAACCGTAAAGCCTATCAGGTCTGTTATAAGAACGAGTGGGAGAGCGGCTATGCAGTAAAGAGGATTGATGCTTTGTTGGAACTATTGCCTTTTATTCAGGAAGCCGGATCGATTATGATAGATGCTTTCTTTGTGCGTGACAATCCTTATGAAAAGATCTCGTGGGCGGAAGAAGAAAACTATCAGCGAAGAATATTCCGGTATTTCAGAAGTAGGGGTATTGATGTCACCCACGAAAGTTTTAACCGCTTGCGGGAAGGAAAGGACCTGTTTATCGGCTTGACTCCCTGGTATCTGTGGTTTGAAGCAACTGAGGACGATTATATGAAATATCCGGCTTACCTTACCACAGGAGGGGCTTCGTATCTCTTTGCCAAACAATTTCCCGACCTGACCAAAGAACAGCTCCAACTGGGTTTCCTGTTCGGTATGAGCGGCCGGGGAGAGGACTGTTTCGGAGAGATAGACAATGGCTCTTTGCCTATAGCCAACTGGATCGATAAATACCGTTACCAGTTTTATACCGGAACACTTCCTTATGTTTACCTGAACCGTTATAAACGGGAAAAGCTGACCGGAAAAGGAGAAAACCGCATGGCTTATTATAACGACAACCTGATCGTATCCCTGAAAGATTCGACGATTACTCACCATAAACGGTTGCTGAGAGATAAAGACGATCTTTTTATGCCGGTCCTGTGGCGTGCCGGCCGTGAATATATGGCTTATTCCGTAAAAGGATACGAAAGTAAGGTCTGGCAATTGCCTACTGACTGGTCGGATGTGCATAGTGTAGATATTTATAAGATTACTTCTTCCGGTATTTTCTATAAAACCAGTATTGCGTGTGAAGACGGATATATTCGTTTTTCTCTTGAGCCGGATGAAGCGGTCTCTATCTTTCCGTCTACCGGACAATACAAATCTGAATTGTAATACACTTAAATTCTAACTTCATGAAACGTATATTATTTTTTGTACTATTAACCTGGGTTGGATTATCCTGCGCGAAAACATCCTCTCAGGCACCATATCCTTATGGCGTTGCCGAGAGTCCGTGGAGTGAAGCCTTAGGTAATCATAGGGCTGTATTGACTGTCGATGAACCGGCGGAAGCTGTTATGCTTTCTTTCGATTGGAGACGTCCGGATAAAGAAGTCGATAACCGTCGTTTTCTGGTCGTGAATGCCGTAACGGGTGATACGATTTCCAATATTAAACGGATAGCGGTCGACAACGAACAATGCAAACTGATTTTTGGCCCGGTTAAAACGAAAGGCACTTACTATTTTTATTATTTGCCTTACCAGGTACAACCCGGATATGGAAATTATAACCGGGGATATTATCCCAAGGAAGATGCTCCCGACCGGCAATGGGTTGAGACTTCTGCTTCAGCTGGTCAGTTGCCGGAAGCAAAGATTGTCCGGGTGGAATCGCGTACGGATTTCGACAGTTTTTATCCGATGGAGATTATTGCTTCTGCAAAGGAAAAGAATGATTATCGAAAAGCCCATCCCGGTCGCTTTCTGGTTTTTCCTGAAGACCGGGCTTTCCCGATACGAATGAAATCCCAGGTGCCGTATAAATGGTTTCAGACAAACGACCATTCTACATTCAAGGCTACAGCGATGCCAAACGAATATTATACTTTCCAGTTGGGGGTATGGAATGGTAAGGATGATTTGAAAAGTATCACGTATAAAACGGAAGGTTTGAAAAGTGGTAACCATATAATCCCGGCGAAAGCAATAACCTGCTTCAATCTGGAAGGCGTGAATCCGGCAGGAAAACCCTTTACGAAGATAGTGGGTGTTTCTTCTGATGCTGTTCAGCCACTTTGGTTCGGCATTGATTTGGAAGAGAACCAACCCTCCGGCACCTATAAAGGGGTGATTGCTGTTTCTGATGAAACGGGATATTCCGTTCCGGTAAATATAGAACTGAAAGTAAGCGGTAAGCCATTGGCCGACCGGGGAGATAACGAACTTTGGCGTCATAGCCGTTTGCGATGGCTCAATTCTACGCTGGGTATTACGGATAAACCGACAAGCGGCTATACTGATTTGTCTTTGGATGATAATCGTATTTCTTGTCTGGGACGTACTGTCGGTATCGATATGCAGACAGCTTTACCTTCTTCGATCGATTCCTGGGGGCATGAGTTGCTGGCTTCTCCGGTACGCTTTATCATTCAAACGTCTTCGGGTGAAAAGAAGTTGAACGGGACAATTGAGCAAACCGGCTTGTCGGAAGGTAAAGTTTCCGGTAGCTGGAAAGCTGAAGATGACGACCTTGCGTTGACTTGTCATGCAACAATGGAGTTTGACGGTTGGATTAATTATATTTATTCTATAGAACCCAAAAAAGAGTTGCTGGTTAAGGATATCCGTCTGGAAATACCGCTGAAAAGTGAAGCCTCCCCTTATTTTATGGGATTGGGGTTACCGGGGCAGGAAACGCCGGCTACCTATTCGGGCGGTTGGGAGACAAAAGGAAAGACGGTTCATGATTATGCCGTTTCTATTCCTACTTCCAAAAGTACCTCCTGGCTATGGCCTTTCGACAGTTTCTGGTGCGGTTCCGAGAAAGCCGGTATCCATTGTGAATTGCGCGGAGCCAGTTATACCGGACCGCTTTTGAATCTGTATCGACCTGCTTATCCCGAAAGCTGGTACAATAACGGTAAAGGCGGTTTCCGTATTCAGCGCAACGGAAGTCGTACACTTGCTACTGCTTACAGTGGAGAACGTACGCTCAACGCCGGAGAGAATCTGACATTCGATTTTGCGTTGCTGATAACTCCTGTCAAAAAACTGAATGCTCACAGTCAGTTTGCCGACCGTTATTACCACAATGGCGGAGCTCCGACACCGACTGAAGAGAATTTAAAAGCCGGCATCAAGATTATCAATGTCCATCATGCTAATGAATTGAATCCGTTCATCAACTATCCGTTTATCACAGCGGCCAGGATGAAAGACTTTGTGAACGAATGGCATGGCAAAGGTTGTAAGGTTAAGATTTACTATACTATCCGTGAACTGACGAATGTCGTCCCGGAGATATGGGCGTTGCGCAGTTTGGGAGATGAAATCCTGCAAGGTGGCAGAGGGGGTGGTTTCCCCTGGTGCCGGGAGCATTATGTAACGGATTATACCCCTCAATGGTATCAGCATCTCGATGACCAACATTTGGGGATTGCAGCCGATGCTTCTGTCCTGACAGCTACCGGAGATTCCCGTTGGTACAATTATTATATAGAAGGGTTGGCCTGGATGGTAAAACATGTCGATATCGACGGTCTTTACCTGGATGATGTCGCTTTCGGTCGTGATATGCTGAAACGTATGCGTCATGCGATGGATGATGTGAAGCCGGGGTGCATTATCGACCTGCATTCGAATACCGGGTTCTCGCGTGGTCCGGCCACTCAATATGCGGAGTATTTCCCGTATGTGGATAAAGTTTGGTTCGGTGAAAGTTTCATGTACGATGAGATGTCGCCTGCTAACTGGCTGGTGGAAGTTTCCGGTATTCCGTTCGGCCTGATGGGAGATATGTTGCATGGCGGTGGTAATAAATGGCTGGGTATGCAATATGGCATGACGGTTCGCCAACCTTGGGTGACGGAAGGAGTTTCCTGTGATCCGCGGTATATTTGGCAATTGTGGGATGATTTCGGAATCATGGATGCAAAAATGATCGGTTTCTGGGAAGAAAAGCCGGCAGTAACCTCTTCCGATAAAGAGGTGAAGGTTACGGCCTATGTCAATGAGGGGAAGACTTTATTATCGCTTGGTAATTATTCCGGTGATAAGAAACAGGTGAAATTGACTATCGACTGGAAACAATTGGGTCTGAACCCTTCTTCTGTCCGTATGGTTGCCCCAGCAATTACAGATTTTCAGGAAGCTCGTGAATTTACTCCGGATGAATCGATCCCGGTTGATCCAAAGCGAGGATGGTTGATTATTATTAAATAAAAGGACTTATTATCATGAAAATATTCTATTATATTCTAACAATCTTTTTCTTTTTGTCATGTAGCGATCAGAGGGCACTGGAGCGAATAGAGATTCAGTTGGATAAAGAGACTCTTAATCCGGTGCGTAATCCGGGTGAACGGGGAACGATCCGTATTATCGGTTGTGATTCGAAAGGTAATACATGGGATATTCCATTGTCTGATGTAGCCTTATCCGTCCGCACCGTCAATGCCAGTGGGAATGTCGAGGTTGCTGCATTGTCCGGTGACCAGTTGATTCCGAAAGATGGCGGATTGGCAGAAGTTACGGCTGTTTATCAGAAAGACGGAACTACTTATTCGGCTAAAAAGAAAGTGGTCGTGACCCCTTATTACCGCGACTATCATCAGACGCTGGTATTGAAACTTTTTATGGGGTATGATGGTGAACTGAATGAACCCGATCCGAATAATGTGATCTTTCAGCATAAAGACCCGTCCCGTCTCTGTACGTTCGCAGAAGCATTGGACGTCGTAAAACGGGTAGATCACCTGACACGCGGCATTCCTAAAATTATTTATCTGGTCGGTTGGCAACGCGGCGGTCACGATCATCTTTATCCCGACTGGAGCATCGTCAACCCTAAGCTGAAACGCGAAGAAGATGCTACAGCTCTCGAAAGTCTCCGTTGGCTGATCCGTGAAGCACGTGCTTATAATACGACTATCAGTCTGCACATCAATATGGTCGATGCTTTTGAGGAAAGTCCTCTTTGGGATACTTATATCAAAAATGATATTATTGCACGTGATGTCAATGGAAACCTGAAATCCATTTGGGAATATGTCAAAGGACATAAAGCTTATCATCTGAGCTATACGAAAGAGTGGGAGAAAGGCTTCGCCAAAACCCGTATCGACAACCTGATCGAGATGGTTCCCGAACTAAAGGAAGGCCATACCATTCATATCGACGCTTTTATGGCTTACTGGCAACCGGAAAACCGTCCGTTAAGTCCTTGGCATGCCAAACCGGAGAACGGAGGTATCGATATGTATAAAGAGGTAGTAACACAGCGGAAGATATTTAAGTACTGGCGTGAAAAAGGGTTCGATGTTACCGGTGAAGGTATTTTCTGGGCTCATCCGGCGGGAGAAGGTTTTGTCGGTTTGCAACCTATGTCGTGGTGGTTTCCGGCGGATATAAACTTCCAGATGGAAGTCCCCGAACGGTTATCGGCAAGGGGACGGACACATCGGGACGGACAAGGTGATTTTCGTTTCGGTTCCAGTATGCAAGGTGAGGAGATTTTTCAGAAAGACAAGGATAATCTTCCCGGTTTCCTGTCTCAGTTCTGTACGATGACGTTGCCTTGGTATTATCTGAGTCGTCTTGAACGTGTTGCTTTTATCGATGACGCATTGTATTACAGTGATGGTGTTGTAGCCCGTGTGGAAGATGGAAAGAAGATCATCTGCAAAGGTGATTTTATCCTGCGTGAGAACGATAATCTATTTGTTCCAGCTCTTTGGAATGAAAACGAGATCATCGCCTATTCCGCAGAAGGCTACGATAACCGCAGCTGGCGAATGCCGGAAGGTTGGGAAAAAGTCAGCTCTGTGGATATATATTCCATAACTATGAATGGTTCGACATTGAAACAATCCGCAGTGCCGGTGAAGAATGGCCTTCTTATGCTGACGTTGGAGAAAGAGGAAGCGGTTTCGATTGTTCCGGCAGGACAGCAACTGTTATAAGGAAATTGCTTGGATAGGAGCTGTATCAAAATCCTGTTGTCTGATTATTAAGTTCCGAACCGCGAAGTATCTACGGATTTCACCTTTTTCTCTTTGTAGCCGCCGAAGCTGTAACGGAGTGTCAGGGAGATAGAGCGTATATCCTGGAACAACTCCATACGGCTCTTCTGTCCTTGTTCGTCGATATGGGTGAGAGGTTTCTGGCTGTTTAGCAGGTCAGAACCTTTGAGCGTCAGGCGGAGTTGCTTTTTGGGGAGTGTCCATACCAGTGCGGCATCGAGGCTATACAGGGGGTCGATATCGTAAATGCCCTGGATCGCCGGTGAACTGTAATCGCCGCTGATGTCGAGCGAAAGGTTCTTGTCGCGTGTCAGAAAGATCGTATTTGTCAGCATTGCCCGCCCGAACAACTTCTTTCTGTCGAAGCTGATATCAACCAGTGTGCCTTTGTCGTGGATGCTGAACCCCATCAGCGTCAGCCGCGAACTGAGCACTTCGCCGGCACGAAAAGGGACAACAGCCATCAGTCCGTACATCGTATGCGTATCCAGGTTGATGGAATGGAAGACCGATTGCAGACGGTCGGGTTGCTGATACGATATCTGCTGTATCTTGTCGGGTTGGAAGTTAGCGAAAGCACCCAGTACATATTTATTCTTTATGACATATGTCAGTTGCATCGAATAGTTCAGTTCCGGTTTCAACTGCGGATTACCTTTTATCACGCTGTAGATATTCATATAATAGGTATTGGGAGTTGTTGCCCAATAGGAGGGATATTTTCTGTTACTCGACAAAGAGAACTGTAACATATTCGAACGGTCGATCCGGTAAACGGCGGAAAGCGACGGAAACAAGTCTGCCTGATCCCATAACGTACTCTTCTTTCCGGCAGAATCAACTGAAGCCTTGTAATAACGGACAGCCAGCGAAGCATTCAGCGTGAATTTCTTTCCGAACGAATGGGAGAAACCGCCGAATATACCCACCGAATGTTCTTTTTGCTTCATATAGAAGGTCCCTTCGCTTTCCTTTTCATTATTCAGAAGGGCGGAAGCCTCATTGGTCGTCCCCGATAAGGAGGCTTCTGCCCCGTAAGAAATCTTCCATCCTTCTCCTACGACAACGAAGTGGTTGATATATATATTAGCTCGCTGTGATTTTTGCTTGCTCTCGTTGCGTCTGTCCTGGTCATTGTTGTCTTCAAAATTATTAACCAGGTCCTGCAAAGATTTATCTTTGTAGAAGGTGTAGTCGATGCCTGCATTCAGGTTCTTATGTCCGTTGTAGTCGATTCGTGTGCTATGCAGAAACGAAGGACCTGTAGTCCGGCTGGCCGTATTAACGGTTTCGATACCCTTGAAATCTGTCTGTCCGCCCCTCAGGGATACTGGCTTGTCTTGTACATATTTTCCTATATAGGAGGCCGACAGCTTGTCTTTATTGCTGAAATCATATTCGAAGGCACCCCGCAGGTTATGGGAGATGCCTTTGTTTTCCGACCAGTTCTTTTGCAGAATATCGTATTTTGTACCGTTCACGGTCGGTTCTGCGTGCATATCTTCTGTCGAACGTCCGTGGCGGTAATTGGCCGAGTAGGAGAGGTCGGCGGCATACTTCTTTCCGGTATAGGACAGATTCATCAGTGCTGTAGGAGAAAAATACCAGGCCTGTTTTCCTGTCAGCGATATTTCTCCTTTCAGGATATCCGCCAGGCTCCGGTCGTTCTCAATAACTACATTGATCGATGCCCCCCTCACACCGTATTGGGGTGGAGTGCTGTACATCACTTCTATCTTTTTTACCTTGGACGAAGGAGTCGCTTTTAACATGTCGGCCAACTGTTCCGGTGTCATCGAACTTTTCCGGCCGTTGATGATGATGGTGGTTTCCGAGGTACCGAGCAGGGAGATATTGTCGCCGCTCTTGCCCACTCCCGGCAGTTCCCCCAATATATCGAACGCATTATCCACCGGTTTGCTTTTCATCAGGTTGGGAATGTCGTATTGCAGTTTTCCGTCGGCCACCTTTACCAGCGGCCGTTCCGCTTTGACGAATACTTCCGGCAGGTTCAGTGTGATGCTGTCGTTGACCAGGATGGTTTCGCTACCAGTCTGTTTTTGTGCCAGCATTTGTGTGGGAAGCGAGAGTAAGCCGGCTATCGGTAATAAGTAATAGATTCTTTTCATGGCCTTTTGTTTTTATACGAAAGGTAGGAAGGACGCCAGTGATTACCAAAAAAGGCTTTCATTTGGTAAGACTAAATAACATTCGGCGAAAACTGTGTTATTTTGATTTAAAGCGGGAAGCTGCATGGCGGAGATTCCTTATATTTGTTTGCATGAAATCATCGTTCAAGTATATCATTCTCTTGGTTATTCTGTCTTTGTCGGGAATCTTCGTCTACCAGTTGTTCTGGATAAACGGATTATACCATTCCCTGCAACAGCAGAACAGGGAGTACATTACGCAGGCTATCCGCAATGCCGACCATGTCGAACTGTTTAGTCGTGCTGACTTTATCAGCAAAAAGACGAATAAGCAACGGGTAACGATATCGCAGGCCGATGATCGGGGAGGTGTTGCCCTGACTACCCGTTTTTCAGATAAAGATTCGGTCATTCAACCGGTCAGCATCATTGAGAAGAAGGCTGCTCTCTCTTATGCAAGCGGAGTAGATGAGGATATGAAGAAAGTCCTGCAAAGCTACTCCGTCAAAGTGGGCGACGATTTCAAGTCATTGGGGGAGCTAGGTTTACAGATGCAGCGTAGCCTTCATGAAATCATCGACACGATCTCTCCTGTTAATATAGCAAAGTTCGATAGCCTGCTGGCAGCTAATCTACGGGAAAAGAACCTGGACCTCCGCCATTTCACGGAGATACGTCTGCTTACCGACAGCACGGTCATTGCCACTTCCGTCCCCGAAGGAGAAGATTTGTCACGCTATCACCTGTATACCTGGAAATACACTACTTTTACTCCAAGAGCTTTCTATGTCTATGTGGAATCCACCCGCATGGCTTCGCTGGCTGGTATGACGGGGATTCTGGTTTCTTCTTTCCTGATCCTGCTGATTCTTGTTTTATCGTTTGCCTATATGATTTGGTTTCTATTCCATCAGAAGACGGTGGAGCAGTTGAAAGATGATTTCACGCATAATGTTACTCACGAACTGAAAACACCGATCGCCATTTTGTATGCCGCCATTGAATCTATTATCCATTATAACCTGCTGGATAATAGAGAAAAGGCTGATAAATATCTGCACCTTTGCCATGAGGAACTGGAACGCCTGGGCGGGATGGTGGAACAAATCCTTTCGCTCAGTTTAGAGAAACGGAAAGATATCCGTCTGGTGATAGAAAAACTGTCTTTGAATGATTTGATAGCCAGGCTCGTGGAGCAACAGAAGATAAAATCGTCCCGCTCTTTCCGCATTCGGACAGAGTATCAGCCGGAGGAAATCACGCTGAAGGCAGACCGTATCCATTTGTACAGCATCATCAGCAACCTGGTGGATAATGCTATCAAATATGCGGATAAAGAACCGGAAATAACGATACGGGCGGTGGCGACGGAGGGAAAGACACAGATACGGGTACAGGACAATGGTCCTGGCATCCCCGAAGAATACCGCCGCCATATTTTTGATAAGTTCTACCGCATACCCTCTGTCCGTCAGTCATCGGTGAAAGGGTATGGCATCGGACTGTTCTATGTGAAGACTATGGTGGAGAAACATGGTGGGAGCGTCACAGTGGAATGCGAACCCGGTAAAGGCACCTGTTTTATAATTACATTACCTCAATAACCTGAGATTATGAACATACTATTAGTAGAAGACGAAGTCTCTCTGGCAATGATTGTAAAAGATGCCCTGGAAGAGGAAGGTTACGAAGTAGCTATTGCCCGCGACGGCCTGGAAGGGCTCGAACAGTATTTCAGGGAGCATCCCGCATTGATCATTGCCGACGTGATGATGCCGGAGGTGGACGGCTTCGAGATGGTACGCCGCATTCGCCGGATGGATAAGGAGGTGCCCGTACTGTTTCTGAGTGCCCGTTCTTCAGTGGACGATATCGTATTCGGTTTCGGGCTTGGGGCGAACGATTACCTGCGGAAGCCTTTCAGCCTCCGTGAACTGATTGCCCGGGTGAAGGCTTTGACAGTGAAAAGCCTGTCTGAACCGGTAGCCGTTATTTACCACGAACTGGGACTTTACACCTTTTACCCCTCTACCCAGACTTTGCAGATCGGCGGTGAGGAGATCGAACTGTCATTCAGGGAGTCGGAGTTGTTGCGGCTTCTTTGCGAGAGCGGAACTTTGCCGGTCGACACGAAGGATATCCTGCTGCAACTCTGGGGTAACGACAGCTTTTACAATACCCGCAGCCTGCATGTATTTATCACCAAACTACGCCATAAATTAGAGAAAGATCCCCGTATCAAAATATTAAATGTACGGGGGATCGGATATAAGCTGATTGGCGGGCGGCTGTAACTTTTAAAGGCTTATCACTTTCCCTTCTTTCCTGCTCCTTTCTGCCGCAAAGGCTATCAGATGGCTTTCCAGCGACTCGTCGAGTGGTGTGCTCATCAGGCTGGCATCCTGGCGGCGGATGGCTTCGATCCAGTCGCGGATCATACCGGCATCACCGCCACCGTGGCCTACGCCTTCGTAGTTGAGGGCGTCTTCGGCATTGGCATTGTATGTTTTTGAAACGCCGGTGGCGAAGTCGGTATGGGTGAACTCTTCCATGTCGCCGACGATGTCGCCACGCGTCCCCATGATGCGGGTACGGCGGCCGCCATACGATGTGAAAGCCTCTATCGAGAAGTTGACCGTTACGCCGCCTTCAAATTCCATCAGCATCATATAATGATCGGGCTGGTTGTTCTCGCAATGGTAGACGCATTTGCCGTACGGTCCTGTTTTTAGGTTTTCGAGGATGACGTCGCCCTGTTTGTCCGGGTCCTCCGGCAGGTCGAATACGTATAGCCAGGTGCGGTCGCGGTAGTAGATTTTCAGGGCGGAGAAAGGGCAGGTCGCTTCTGCCGGACAGCCGTCGGTACAACGGGCCGGAGCACCTTCGGGAGCGTTTTCCGCCTTAAAATGCGCCAGGTCACCGAAGGCTACCACTTTCTTACAAGGCTTGCCGATGATCCAGTGGAGGATATCCAGGTCGTGACTCGATTTGGCAAGGACCAATGGCGTACTCGCTTCTGCGTTGCGCCAGCTTCCGCGCACATACGAATGGCTCATATGTACATGTTCTATCGGTTCGAAATGCTGGATGCTGACCAGGTCGCCGATCGCTTTGCTGCTCACCATCTCTTTCAGCATTCCGAAATAAGGCGAGTAACGGAGCACATGCGTCAGGCCGACGATCTTTCCTTTTTCTTTGGCATAGGCTACCAGGCGACGGCATTCTTCGTCTGTCTGTGCGATCGGTTTTTCAAGGAGGATATCATATCCCAGGTCGAGCGCTTTCATACAGGGGGCATAATGCAGATGGTCGGGGGTAGCGATAATGACGGTATCGGCAAACTTGGGACGGCTGAGCATTTCTTCCCAGGTGGCGACTCGGTTTTCTTCGGGTACATGGTATTTGTCGCCATATATGTTGCGGCGCAGTTCCACCAACTCGGCAATGCCGGTGATTTGCAAATCTTCCGGGTGTTCCAGTGAATAATCGCCGTACAATTTTCCTCTTCCGCTGGCTCCCAGCACGATGGCTGTTACGGGAGTGGTCTTCTCTGTGTTCATGGTCTAAGATGATTATAAGTAAATATTCCCCAAATATAGGATAAAATCTTTATAAATCGTTCACCTGTTATTCTTTATCGGGCTTCGCCATTAGTTGCAGCCAGAGGAATAAGGCTCCCGGTACCATGATGATCGCGGCAGATGCCAGTAAGGCGATCCTGAGCGAATACATATCGTTCAGCCAGCCGATGAACGGAGCGATGGCGGCAAACATCAGGCGGATGATAAAGTTACGGATGGAAAGGACGGTGGCACGCATTTCCGAAAAGGTCATCTGGTTGATGTATCCTTTTAATATCGGGGTGGCAAAGCCTCTTATGATATAGAAAACGAACAGGATGGCTAGCCCTGCGTAGGTCAGGTTGAAGGCGAGTGCCACGTAACCGCCTGCCACGAATGTCAGGATCAGAATGCCCATCTTTTTGGGACCGAAATAGCTGTCCACACGGTCCGAATAAAGAGCGGCGATCCCTACGGTCAGGTTCAGCACCGTCCAGATTACGCCGAACCACGAAGTGGGCGTATTCATATACATCAGGTAAGGTTGTACGAACCACGCCATGGTGAGTGTGGCAGCTCCGATAATCCCTGAGAACATAATGTTGTAGCAGAGCCTTTTATTAGTGACCAGCGAGTACCTGATGATCCGTACGATCTCCTGTACAGGGCTTTGCACCTTACTTTTAATATTCAGTTCCTGTAGGGCGAAGGCTGCCGGAATGCCGCTGAATGCGATCAGTGCCTGTGCATAAAACGGATAACGCAGCGAGTAAGCCGCCAGCAATCCGCCGAAAATACCGGCAATGGCTTCGGCAAAGTTACCGATCATGGTGATACGCCCTTCGTAACGCAGATAAAGGTTTTCCTTCTTATATTGGACTGTCGTATCGTACAGCAAGGCGGAGTCTGCCCCGTTGACCAGCGTTTGCCCTGTTCCCAATAGTATCTCGGCTATGGCAAAGGCGGCGAAGGTGGAGGTGAACGAATAACAGAGATATCCGAAGAAGAAAAGAATACATCCGAGTATGAGGCATTTGCGCCGTCCCCACACGTCAGCCAGATATCCGGAGGGTATCTCAAGTGCCACGGCTGCGATTGAATAAACGCTCTTCAGTATAAATACATCCTGCAATCCCAGTCCATGATCTTCATAGAAAAGCACGATGATTGGCATGACCAGGGTGAACCATTTGGATAGTTTAATAATGTATAGTGCAAGTATGTTTCGTTTCATCTTGTCCGGAAATCTATCTTTAATCGTTGGGCAAAGGTACGTATATTATCACTCTTGCGTCTTACAGGGACGAACCATTTTTCTCCCGGCGGTTTGGAGTAGTCCATGTGAAATGTTAAATACAGGTATGTATACATTCATCTTCTTTGCTTTACGAATACAATGTATGTTTTACGAATTTATCGTAATATCCTTGCTTCTTTGAAATATTATCCCTTTATTTGCGCTATGTTGTATTAAATTCAAAGGGATTATGAAAAGGATATGTTTATGTGCTGTGGCAGTGATGTTGGTTGTGGGACTGAATGGATGTAAGAATGGAGCAAAGAATGAAGGCCCGTTGCCTGTATTGGATTTTCGTGCGGATATTCCGGACAGGGAGGCCGCTTTGCAGGATTTGGGAAAGGTACGTTATTTCCGTCTGCAAACGCCTGAAAACGTGTTGCTGGGCGACCAGATGAAACTTATTCCCAGCGAAGCCGGGTTGTTCTTTATCGGGTCTTCTACCGGCGACGTGATCGGTTTCAATAAGAAAGGAGAGATGATCAGCCGTTTTAATCGCAAGGGGCAAGGCGGTGAAGAATATGCCCGAATACGCCATATCCTGTATGATGAGAAACGTCAGGAACTCTTTTTAGATGGAATAACCCAGATGCAGGTTTATGGTTTGGACGGGACTTATAAAAGGTCTTTCAGTCTGCCGGATTCTTTACAGATGGATGTAATCGAATCGCTGGATGAGAATGCAATGGTCTTTCTGGATATGAAAGGCGCTCTTTTTGTGAAAGAAGGTGAGACCGCTAAAATAGATGATAACCCGGAAGCAAGTAACCAGCCTTATGTCCTGATGGATAAGGAAACCGGAAAGAAGATCGAACGTCTGCCTATCGTCTCCGACAATCGTTATCGCAGTATGATCGTAACTACCCGCGACGGACGTCCTTTTATTCTGCTGAACCGTATGAGAAACCTGCTATCCTGCGGCGACGGAGGATGCCTGATCAGCGAACCGGCTGCCGATACGTTATATCGGTTGTCGCCCGACCGCCAACTGAAACCGGTCTTTACCAAACTGCCGTTATCGACAGAGAAAGATGGAAAGATCGCTTGCGAGATCCGGGCATTGACTCCGAATCAGATGCTTGTCAACGCCGTCTTCCTGAAAGATGAAGGTCAAATGAAACTGCGTGACGAACTCTATTTATATAATGTGGCAGAAAACTCTTTCTCGCATGTCAAGCTGACAAATAAAGACTGGCAGAACGGCGACATGATGAACTTTGTCTTCAATAATAACAAGCTCTATTATACCTTATATCCTTTTACTTTGCTGGAAGCAATGGAAAAGAACGAACTGGGCGGAGACCTGCTGGAGATAACCAAAACATTGGACGAGGACGAAAATTTGATCCTTATGGAAGTAAGTCTCGATTGATTTGGCGTTATTATTTATTGTCAGTTAGTAAAAAAGTTATTACTTTGCGACAGTTTTACACTACTAACAATTAAATGATAACAAACTGATACCATGATTTGGAACGAAACTATTGAATGTATGGACCGCGAAGAAATGCGGAAATTACAGAGCATCCGGTTGAAACGGGTTGTCGAACACGTTTATCATAATACTCCTTTCTATCGCAAGAAAATGCAGGAGATGGGTATTACTCCGGATGATATTCAATCAATTGAAGATATTTCCAAGCTGCCGTTTACGGTAAAGCAGGATTTAAGAGATAATTACCCGTTCGGACTGATGGCTGTGCCGATGTCCGAGATTGTTCGTTTGCATGCCTCTTCCGGTACGACCGGAAAACCCATTGTTGTGGGATATACCCGTAAGGACCTGTCGATCTGGTCGGAAGTGGTGGCACGCTGTCTGACAGCTTACGGACTTACGAAGAATGACTCTGTGCAGGTATCTTACGGTTACGGTTTATTTACCGGAGGTCTGGGTGCTCATGCTGGCGTGGAAAATATCGGTGGTACCGTAATTCCGATGAGTAGTGGTAACACGCAAAAACAGATTCAGTTGATGCACGACTTCGGAGCGAAAGGTCTGGCTTGTACGCCTTCCTATGCTCTGTATCTGGCGGAAACGATCCATAACTCGGGCATTCCTTTGGAAGAATTCCAACTAAGGGTAGGAGCGTTCGGCGCGGAACCCTGGACGGAAAATATGCGTAAGGAACTGGAGCAGAAACTGAATATTAAAGCATACGATATCTACGGATTAACAGAAATCTGCGGTCCCGGTGTCGGTGGCGAATGCGAATGCCAGAACGGTACCCACCTGTGGGAAGACCATTTCTTCCCGGAAATCGTTGATCCGGTAACTTTGCAACCTGTGCCTGAAGGTGAACAAGGCGAGTTGGTATTTACTACCCTGACCAAGGAAGGTATGCCGATGATCCGTTACCGTACGCGTGACCTGACGCACCTAATCTATGAAAAGTGCGAATGCGGCCGTACCGCTGTCCGTATGGGACGTATCCTCGGACGTAGCGACGATATGATGATCATCCGTGGTGTCAACGTATTCCCGTCGCAGGTAGAATCCGTATTGCTGGAAATGCCGGAATTCGAACCGCATTACCTGATTGTGGTGGACCGTGTGAACAATACCGATACTTTCCAGATCCAGGTGGAAGTACGACCGGATTATTATTCGGATGAAATGAACAAGATGATCGCGCTGAAAAAGAAGATCGCCGCCCGTATGCAGAGCGTGATCGGCATTCAGCCTGATATAAAGATTGTGGAACCGCGTAGCCTTGAACGCAGTATGGGTAAGGCAAAACACGTGATCGACAATCGTAAGTTAGTTTAAACCCTAAAAATAGTAAAGTGCTATGCTAATTAAACAATTATCAATCTTTCTTGAAAACAAGAAAGGCCGTTTTACGGAAGTGGCAAAGATTTTGGGTGAAGCCGGAGTGAACATGTCAGCCTTTACGGTGGCAGAGAATTCCGATTTTGGTATCCTGCGTCTGATCGTCTCGGACACAGATAAAGCAATTCAGGTACTTCGTGAAAAATTATATGCGGTGAGTGTGGCTGATGTGGTGTGCCTGCATTGCCCCAACCAGCCTGGTGCATTGGCTAAGGCGATGGAGATCATAACTTCGGCAGGTATATTTGTCGAATATATGTATGCTTTCTCGCAAGGAGAGGCGGCTAATGTAATCATCCGCCCCGACAATGTGGAGAAGTGTGCGGAGGTTCTGAAAGCCAACAAACTGGAGCTTATTGCTGCCAGCGATTTATATAAGTTGTAAATATTAACGTTATGCGCTTCGTTATTTTGCAATAAAAAATGTAACTTTGCGCGCTAAAAGTATGTGAATGAAAAAGGTTGTATTTTTATTGATGATGATTACGGTCTTGTTATCCTCCTGTGGGGAATATAACAAGATATTGAAAAGTACGGACTATGAGTTGAAGTATTCGTATGCAAAGAAGTATTTCAATGCAAAGCAATACAACAAGTCTGCTACCCTGCTGGATGAACTGGTTACAATCTTTAAAGGAACTGCTTATGCCGAAGAATCCTTGTACCTGCTGGCTCAGAGCTATTATGGACAAAAAGATTATCAGACGGCTTCGCAATACTTTAATACGTATTACACCACCTATCCGAAAGGCGAGTACACGGAATTGGCCCGCTATTATTCGGGATATGGTTTGTATCTGGACTCTCCCGATCCGCGGTTAGACCAGACGCAGACGTATGAAGCTATTAACCAGTTGCAGCTCTATCTGGAGTATTATCCGCAGAGCGAACGTGCCGCCGAAGCCCAGAAGATCATGTTTGAATTGCAGGAGAAACTGGCTTACAAGGAATTACTGGCTGTAAGATTGTATTATAACCTGGGTACTTACATGCGCGACAATAACTATTTGTCTGCCGTGATCACTGCCGAGAATGCCTTGAAGAACTATCCTTATTCCAAATACAGGGAAGAGTTTATGTTCTATGTTTTGCGTTCGAAGTATGAACAGGCTATTGCCAGTGTGGAAGAAAAGTTGCAGGGTCGTTATCGTGAGGTAGTGGATGAATACTACACTTACATGAACGAATATCCGGAAGGCAAATACGTAAAACAGGCACAGAAGTTCTACGATTATGCCAGCAAGAGAATAACAGATGCGTATTAACGATATTATTTAATCAATAAAGTAAAATGGATTACAGAAAGTCTAACGCCCCTTCGAATACGGTAACCCGTGACATGATGAAGTTGTCAGCCGACACGGGAAATGTATATGAAACAGTAATGATCATCGGAAAACGGGCTAACCAGATTAGTGTTGAAATGAAGCAGGACCTGGAAAAGAAACTTCAGGAATTTGCTTCTTATAACGATAACCTGGAAGAAGTTTTCGAAAACAGAGAGCAGATCGAGATCTCCCGTTATTATGAAAAGCTTCCGAAGCCGACTCTGATCGCTGCTCAGGAATATGAAGAAGGTAAGGTTTACTATAAGAACCCTGCTAAAGAAAAGAATAACTTTTGAGAATTGAAAATTGAAAATTGAGAATTGAAAATTATATTCTCGATTTAAGATATAGGAGCAATTGTTCAACGGGCGGGTAATACGTGCTTTGTTTAAACAATTGCTCTTTTGTTCTCAATTTTCAATTTTCAATTCTCAATTTTCAATTAAAAAGATTATGTTACAAAGAATACAAACAGTTTACTTGCTTATTATCGTGGCCTTAATGGTCGCAACATTGTTTTTACCTCTTGCCATGTTGCAGGCGGGAGACCAGTTTTACTCTTTTGATGCAACAGGCGTAAGCACGATCGCTGCTGAACCGGAACTCGTTTATCCGACTTGGGGGCTTTTTGCTTTGACGGCAGTAATCTCCATCCTGTCATTGATAACGATCTTCTTATTTAAGAAGAGGATGTTGCAGATCCGTCTTTGTATCTTTAACGGGATTCTGATGTTGGGTTTCTATGCCCTGTTCGGCTTCTTTGTATGGATTTTGAAAGATCAGCTGGCTGGTGCAGCGCTGAGTGTGAAGATTGCCCTTTCTTTCCCGATAATCGCATTGATCCTGGATTATCTGGCTATCCGTAACATCGGTGCGGATGAAGCATTGGTTCGTTCGCTCGACCGCTTGAGATAAGAATAAAATACCATCCTGTTGAAGGGTGGAGGATATATGTCAGACGCAGTCACGTTATTTGAAAACGTGGCTGCGTTTTTTTTGTTTGTTAACAAGACCATGATTTAACCGGAATAATGTCATGTATTATCCTTGAGTGTTCTACATAGGCTGTTTAATAAGAGATTTATTAAAAAACGAACATTCTTTATCTGATATTGGATATCGAACCATTCCCATATCACTTCTTTTGCTGTGTGAAATTATTAAAAAAATGCCTATGATTTAAAAAAGAGAACACAGTTCAGGAAAAGGAATTAAAAACCATCCTTAGAGATCTATCAGAGTAAAAAAATTATCAAGGAAAAAACTTAAAAGAAAAATGACATTTAACATGAAGAAAGAAAACTTCCGAGGAATGAAAAACTGGAATGTGGCGTTTGCCCTTCTTTTTTTATTCTCTGCCGCTTCATCGAAAGCGGACACAGGAAAAGGCTTGGAAGCCTCTGATCCTACTATTAAAGAAAGTGCCGGAAACCTTATTGCCCAACAGAGCGAGCGGACAATAAAAGGCGTTGTGAAAGATGCTACCGGCGAAACTGTCATTGGTGCGAATGTGGCGGTTGTAGGTACGACGATTGGTACTATAACCGATGTGAACGGTAGTTTCTCATTGAATGTACCGGTGGGAGCTACCCTGAAAGTCTCATTTATCGGTTATAAAGATGTAACGATTAAAATCACGAACCAACAAAATCTGGACATTGTTTTGCAGGATGACTCGCAGGCTTTGGATGAAGTTGTTGTCGTGGGTTTCGGTACACAGAAGAAAGTGAACCTGACCGGTTCTGTTTCGGTTGTTAATGCAGATGAACTGGCTTCACGTCCGGTATCTAATGTTACGCAAGCCTTGCAGGGATTGGTTCCGGGTATGAACTTCAGTTACGGAGGCCAGGGTGCAAAAGTTGGAAGTACAATGGATATCAATATCCGTGGTACAGGTACACTGGATACCAAGGTGACAAAAGCTTCTCCATTGGTTTTGATTGACGGCATGGAAGGCGATATGAATATGTTGAATCCAAATGACATAGAGAATATCTCTGTTTTGAAGGATGCCGCCGCTTCTTCTATTTATGGTTCACGTGCTCCTTATGGGGTAGTTTTAGTAACGACCAAAAAAGGTAAGAGCGGAAAAGTGAGTGTTAACTATAATAATAGTCTCCGTTGGTCTAATGCAATCAATATGCCGAAAATGGTAAATTCTTATGATTATGCCAAGTTTATTAATCAGATCAATCTGAATGATGGGGCGACCCCGACTTTTAATGCTGAGCATCTGACACGTATTGAAGGTTTTTTGAACGGAACAAATACGAATACAACTATTCCAGATTCAAATACTCCGACTATATGGGATTGGCGAGGTAATGATAACAATGACTGGCTAAAAGAAATTTTTGGGGGAACAGGCTTTTCTCATGAACATTCTTTGAGTGTGAATGGTGGCAATGATAAATATCAATATTATCTCTCTGCTAATTATATGAAGCAGGATGGTATTGTCCGTTACGGGGATGAAGATATGAAGCGGTATAATTTTACTGCAAAAATCAATGCGCAACTGGCTTCCTGGTTAAAAACGAATTATAGTACTAAATTTATCCGTAAGGATTTAGATCAACCGAACACGTTGAACGACCATCTTTTCTATTATAATACACAACGTCGTTGGCCGACTGAACCTGTATTTGATCCGAATGGAAATTATCTGGTTGGACTTACTAAAGAATTGATGTGGGGCGGTAACAATAAACACCAGACAGATTGGATGTACCAGCAATTACAGTTTGAAATCGAACCGATCAAGAATTGGAAGACTTTTGTTGAATTCAATTATAAAACCATCAATCTGATGGCTGACGAACCCAGATACAAGGTTCCGAACTGGAATGTAGCCGGGGATGTTTATTATTCATCAGGAGCAAAGTCGAGCATGAATACTTATTCGGAACGTACTAATTTCTTCAATACGAATATATACAGTGAATATACGTATCTGCTGAAAGACCATACATTTAAGGCAATGGTCGGTTATCAGTCCGAATCTAATTACTGGAGGAAAATAGGTGCACAAAAAGACGATTTGATTTCTGAAAGTGTAACAGATATTACGGTTGCAACAGGAAAAGAATATCTTACTGGAGGCCGTAACCATTGGGCGACAGCCGGTTTTTTTGGACGTATCAATTATGACTATGCCGGACGTTATCTGGCTGAAGTAAATTTGCGTTATGACGGGACTTCCCGTTTCGCAAGCGATCAGCGCTGGAACCTGTTTCCTTCTTTCTCTGCAGGCTGGAATATTGCACGTGAAGCATTTATGGAGCCGTATACGGATATTATCAATAATTTGAAACTGCGTGGTTCCTGGGGACAGTTAGGTAATCAGAATACGGTAAATCTTTATCCGTACATTCAGACAATGCCTTTCTACCCTTCTTCCAATACGAACGAAAATACATGGTTAATAAATGGGGGACGCCAGAACAGTTCAAAAGCTCCTGATTTGATTTCCGCTTTGCTGACTTGGGAAACAATGAGTTCCTGGAATGTCGGCTTTGACTTGGGGATGTTGCGTAATCGTTTGACTATGAGTTTTGATTACTTCGTTAGAAAAACGTTTGATATGGTGGGACCGGCTCCTGAACTTCCGGTTATTTTGGGTACTGCCGTGCCGAAAGCTAATAATGCGGATATGCAATCTGCCGGTTTTGAGCTGGATGTTGCCTGGAGGGATCAGATAAACGATTTTCGTTATGGCGTGCATGTCTTGTTGTCTGATGACCGCCAGAAAGTATTGAAATATCCGAATGAAAGCGGTTCACTTTCAACTTGGCGTGAAGGACAATATCTGAACGAGATTTGGGGATTGACAACTATCGGTATTGCTAAATCACAGGAAGAGATGGATGCTCATATCGCCTCTTTGCCGAATGGCGGACAAGGTGGATTGGGTACTTCTACTTGGTTGGAAGGTGATGTTATGTATGCCGATCTGAATGGTGACGGTAAGATAACGAAAGGAAATACCGTGGATGATCCGGGTGACCGTACAATTATCGGAAACAGTACGCCGCGCTTCAAATTCGGACTTGATCTGGATGCTGCATGGAAAGGATTCGACTTGCGTTTGTTCTTCCAGGGAGTCGCAAAGAGAGACTGGGCTTTTGGTGGCGGACACTTGGTTTATTGGGGGAATGCCGGAGGTATCTGGAACTCAGCTATGTTTGAGACAAACTATGATTTCTACCGTCCCGATGGCGACACTTGGTTGGGGGCAAATAAGGGTGCCAAATTCCCGCGTCTGACGTCGAGTGGAAAGAACAGGGAAACACAGACTGCCTATATTGAAAATGCCGCTTACATCCGTTTGAAAAATCTACAATTGGGATACACATTGCCAAATACATGGACACAAAAAGTGGGGATCTCAAATTTGAGAATATTCTTCTCCGGTGAAAATTTGTTTACAATAACCGGTATTCCCGATGGTATTGATCCTGAAACGCTTGGTATTGGAGATTACGGAAATGGTTCCGGTTCTTATCCGCTGACTCGTACGTATTCAGCAGGTGTTAGTGTTAACTTTTAATTAGAAGACAGATATGAAATTATTTAATAAATATGCCATTTTATTGGCTGGTAGTTTGATGTTATTGCCATCTTGTAACGATTTTCTGGATAAAACTCCGATTGCTGCTGTTACACCGGATACTTATCTGTGGTCGGATGCAGATTTGGGAGCTTATGCATTAAAACAATATAGTTTTACGACACATCAAGGAGCTGGAATCGGTATTTGGGCTAATGATAATCATACTGATAACCAGGCTACAAGTTCGTATGACAATCGGTGGGTACCGGGAGAATGGAGAGTGAAAGATCATTATGATAAAGATTCCGATGATCCTTATTATTTTTCTGGGATTTATAATTGCAATTACTTTTTAGAAACAGTTGTACCTCGTTATGAGGAAGGTACCTTGACCGGTTCTGTAGATATGGTGAAACATTATATCGGAGAGGTATATTTCCTGCGTGCCTGGAACTATTTCAGCAAATTACAGACTTTCGGTGATTTTCCGATCGTGAAGGAAACATTGCCGGATGAGAAAGGAGTATTGGTTGAGGCTAGCAAACGTCAGCCACGCCATCAGGTTGCCCGTTTTATTTTGGAGGATTTGGACAAAGCGATCGGATTCTTGTCTGATAATCCGACTGGAGGAACTAATCGCATTACGAAAAAGGCAGCTTACCTGGTAAAATCGCGTGTCGCATTGTATGAAGCCAGCTGGGAAACTTACCATGCCAACACGGCATTTGTTCCGAACGGACCAGGTTATCCGGGGCCACAAAGCGATTATAACGCCCAAAGTGAAATCGCATTTTTCCTGAAAGAATGTAAGGATGCGGCGGCGGCGGTTGCTGATAATGTTCCTTTGGCAACAAACAGCCATGTATGGGCGGATGGTGCTGCAAAGATGAATAATCCTTATTTTGCCCAGTTTTCTGTCAATGATATGAGTGGTTATCCTGAAATCCTTTTATGGAGAGATTATAGTATTGATTTGAATATAAGACATTCTGCTGGTTTTTATATTCGTGTAGGGGGAAACAGTGGTTTTACCCGCCAGTTTGTAGAAACATTCCTTATGAAGAACGGATTACCTGTTTATGCAAACGGAAGTGGTTATAAGGGCGATATGAGTATAGGGGATGTTCGTGCCGATCGTGATGAACGTTTACAACTTTTCATGATGACTCCGAGCGAAGTATTGACAGAAGGACAGGTTGAATTTGTGGATACATTGTCCTCACTGCCCAATATCCTTGCTAAGGAAGAAAGCCGTAATGTTACCGGATATCAGCTGCGTAAAGGGTTGTCTAATAACTGGAGCCGCGACTGGGACGAATCGGAAGAGGGTTCTCCGATCTTCCGCGCTACCGAAGCATATCTGAACTATATTGAGGCTTCCTGTATCGAAAACAATGGTAGCAGCATTGACGGTAAAGCACAGGGATACTGGAGACAGTTACGCGAAAGAGCCGGTTTGCCGAGTGATTATAATGTAACAGTCGCAGCTACAGACTTAGGTAAGGAAAGCGACTGGGCAGTGTATTCTGCTGGTCAACAGGTTACTCCGTTACTGTATAACATTCGCCGCGAACGTCGTTGTGAATTGATGGAAGAAGGCTTGCGCATGTTCGACCTGAAACGCTGGAGAGCATTAGATCAATTGAATGCGACCTGGCAACCGGAAGGTGTCAACCTGTGGAAATCTGGATTATCCCAGAGATATGTTGATCGAGGGATAAACCTTGTTTCCGACGGATCTGATGTGGCTAATGTCTCTTCTCCGGACAAAAGTGCTTACCTGCGTCCTTACGAGATCATAAACAAAGTATCTAACCTGATGTATGGAAAAGGTTATGATTGGTGTGATGCACATTATCTGAGTCCTATTTCGATCGTACATTTCCGTAATACGGCTGAGAATCCGGGCGACCTGACAACTTCCGTGATTTATCAGAATCCGGGATGGCCTCTTGTTGCCGATGAAGGTCCGAAGGTTAAATAAAATATATAAACTTTGGATTAATGGCAGAGTTTAGATTTTGTCATAGGTATTCAGCATAATTGATGTGAAAGGTTTCCTCCTCCGTGACGGAGGGGGAGCCTTTAAGTTAGTATCTGTTGAATTTTCTGATATTTCAAGCTATAATTTAAAAACTATTTATTATGTCAATATTAATTAAAGCAATCCAGCGTGCTAATCCGCGGGACAAGAATGCACCCAAAAAATGGTATGTCGTTCAAAACTCCACCGGATTGATCGGGGAGACCGAAGTTGCCGACCTCATTGCTGATGAGACGACACTTAATCCGGCAGAGGCTTTGATGTCTCTTCGTCAATTTCGAAAAATATTGCAACGTCTGATGTCGGACGGGCATAGTGTGAAACTCGGTAATTGGGGTACGTTTTCTCCATCCCTTAACAGTAAGGGTAAGGATAAGAAAGAAGATCTGAAGGCTACGGACATTAATTGTGTAAATATTAATTTCCAGCCCGGTGAAGAATTGAAGACAGTTATGCAAAAAGTGGACTTTGTATGGATCGACAAGCTGGTTGAAGGCAAGACAAATACCGGTGGCGGTTCTGGCGAGTCTGGTGGTGACCGTCCGGAGATTGAATAATTTCTATTTTCTGAATGATTAAAATTTCCTCTCCGGTTTTCCGGAGGGGATTTTTATTTCGGCTTTTCGGGTAGAAGAACTCTGTTTCGCAACATGAAGGAGTAAACTCCGCAACATGAAGAGACTTGCTTTGAAACATCAAGAAGTCTTTTCCGAAACTTGAAGAAGTCAGTATCGTGAGATGAAGAGGTTGGCTTTGCGAGATGAAGAAGTCAACTTCATGAGATGAAGAAGTCGGAATTTCGAGATGAGGAACTTATAAGTTTTCCCTTATTCAGGTGCAGGTTTTGGTATATTTTACATTTATATATAATTTGTTTTTTATTCCGAAAAAGATTTTTACCTTTGGCACATCGTTCACTATCGGACGTCCAACCATTTAAAACCTTGTACTATGGAACAGTACGTAAACATTATGTTAGATCGCGGCTTCAAAGCCGTATTCGGTAACAAACAAGTAGCTATCGACTTTATCAATGCCGCCTTGGAGGGCGAGCGACAAGTTAAAGACTTGACTTACCTGGATAAAGAAATTTTACCCGAGTCATTGGACCAGCGCACAGTTATTTTCGATTGTCTTTGTGAAGATGTAGATGGCACGAAGTTTATTTTGGAGATGCAGAATTGTCCCCAACGCTATTTTTTTAACCGTGGATTTTATTATATTTGCCGAATGATCTCCCGTCAGGGACAGATAGGTTCGGGGTGGAAGTATGAACTTCTTCCCGTGTATGGTATCTACTTGTTGAACTTCAGCTTGCCGGAGTTTTATTCCTGGCGAACGAACGTAGTCTTGGCGAATGAAGAAACAGGTGAATCTTTTGGTGAAGTCAAACTGAAACAGATTTATATTTCGTTTGAGTTGTTTAATTTGAGTAAAGAGGAATGCGTAACTCCTTTTGAGAATCTGATTTATATATTGAAGAATATGGATATATTTGATATGTCTCCTTTCAAGGAGGAAAATGAAGCGTTTCGTCGTATACTCGATGCTGCAAACGTGAATGCAATGACATCCCATGAACGTGACGTGTATGACGAAGTCCTGAAGCGTTATCGTGATTGGCGATGTACGACCGAATATGCTATCGAACAAGCCGAGGAGAAAGGTTTGAAGAGAGGCATGGAAAAGGGCCTGGAAGAAGGTATTGAAAAAGGTCAGCAAGAAGCTTTGCAAAGAACTGTTCAAAACATGAAAGCGATGCAAATATCGACTGATGTCATAATGAAAGCAACTGGTATGACTTCCGAAGAGATCGAACAGCTTTAAAGATTTATATTAAGAAGATAGCCATAAAAAATCCCGGGGAATTTTTCTCTCCGGGATTTTTTGTAATATGAATAAGGTTTGCAACAGTCTGTTACTTTATCGGCCGGATAATAAACTCGAACGTTGCCTTCTTTACCGGGACGAGGTATTGAGGCAATACACCCGGGCCGCAGGTAGCTGTTCCTACGCCGGCCTGTTCAGCATCCATATGGACGGTGACTGTGCCGCTTCGTTTCAGTTGGTTGATATGCGTGGATGCATCGATATTGCTGTCCGCGAAAGGAACGATACTGAATTGCCATGGGTGGGCAGCCGTTACGTGCAGGCCGTTACCGGTTTCGTTGGTGATTGTTGCCCAGCGCATATCCGTGCGGTTACCTGTCGATTGCGGTTTGACGTAATAATGGAACATACGTTCCGCGTCTGTCCGGTCGATGGCGATACGGCCGCTTTGGATACGGTCTGTGTAGGTTTCTCCGGTACGTCCCAGATAGGAAACCTGTGCATATTCGGCAGGCATTTCAAAGGTCAGTCCGATGCGTGCCAACGATTTGACGATGGTGGTGTCCGGGGTAAAGGTAGTCGCTATCTTTACTGTGCCGTCAGGGTTGACATTATAGTGCTGTGTCGCTGTCCCTACTGTTTCGGATTTGTCATTCAGTAGTGCCAGGGTTGTCTGTACGCTGTTCTTGCCTGTGCGGAAAGCTGTTGCTTGCTGGCTGAGTTTGTCGAGGCCGGCGGTTTTCCAGAGGCGGGTACCATTGTGGTCGCGGTTATCGTTGTCGGTAATCGGACGGTACAGGCTGATGGTGAGAGGGGTTGAAAGTAACTCTTTACCATCGAGTTTGTAAGATGTCATGGCTCCTGTCTCCGGGGAGAAAGAGATGCTTATACGGTCGTTGTTGAACGTGTTGCCGTCCTGTTTCAACGCTGATGCTTTCAGACCCGGATATTTCGGCTGATAGTTTTTATTGGCTGCCAATACAAACTGGTCGTAAGCAACTTCTTGAGTAGTCGGCAGGAACGGACGTGTCTGCTTAGGTGTCCAGCTCAGGTTCAGGAAGACTTCTTTGCAGTCTTTCGGTAAAACGGTTTTACCCAGTGTCAAAGTAGCTGTCTCGTGAGGGAGGCAATCGACGGTTTCCGTTCCCTGGCGGACAGTGCGGCCGTCGTCTGTAACCAACTGCCAGTTTAAGGAATATTCGTTCAGGTTGCTGAAGTCGTACCAGTTTTTAATGGAGAGGGTCAGATTGCGTTCGTCTGTCAGTTTTGTCTTGATATACTGGTAGACTTTTTTCACTTCGTTCAGATGCGGATGCGGTTCACGGTCGGCGCTGACCAGGCCGTTACAGCAGAAGTTGTCGAAACTGGGGATACCTTTAGGACCGTAATCGCCGCCATACGACCAATACCAGTTGCCATTTTCATCCAGTTCGCGGAAAGACTGGTCCACCCAATCCCAGACGCAACCACCCTGTGCCATCGGTTCGTTTTCGAATACGTCCCAATATTCTTTCAGGCCGCCGACACTGTTACCCATCGCATGCACATATTCACAGAGGATAAAAGGACGGTAGATTTTCGGTTCCTTCTGGTTCAGATATTCTTTGATTACGTCTACGCTGCGGTACATGCGGCAATAGATGTCGGTATTGTAGTTTTGTTCGGCACGTTCGTACTGTACGGGGCGGTTCTTCTCGACCGATTTCAGCCAGTCGTAGGTACGTTCGAAGTTGATGCCGTTGCCAGCTTCGTTGCCCAGCGACCAGATTACGATGCAGGGATGGTTCTTGGAACGTTCGTACATCCGGCGGGTGCGGTCCATATGGGCCGGGAGCCAGGTACTGTCTTTAGCCAGCGATTCGGGACCGTATCCCATTCCGTGCGATTCGATGTTGGCTTCGTCGATCATATAGAGGCCGTATTCGTCGCAAAGTTCGTACCATAACGGGTCGGTCGGGTAGTGGGAGTTGCGTACGGTGTTGATGTTGTACTGCTTCATCAACTCGATATCTTTCAGCATCAGTTCGCGGCTGACCGTACGGCCCAGTTGCGAATGTTCATGACGGTTGGTCCCTTTCACCAATGTCGGTACGCCGTTCACACAGAAGCGACCGTCTTTGATTTCGGACGTGCGGAAACCTACTCTGCCTCCGGTCAGTTCGGTTTCTTTGCCACCAGCGTCTTTCAGGGAGAGGATAAGCGTATACAGGTTCGGATGTTCGGCACTCCAGGCTTTTATACCGGGGATTGTCGCTTCTTTGAATGTAATCCGGCTGTTTTCTCCGGCAGGGATTTTTGCTTCCTCTTTCAGGATGGTTTTGCCGTCGGCATCTTTCAGTTGGTAAGCGATGCGGGCGTCCGGATTGGCCGGACCGGCAATCTGAACGTCCAGATTGAAGATTCCGTCTTTGTAAGTATTCTTGTCGAGAGTGGAAACTACCTTGTAGTCGGCAATATACTGCCGGGGCGTGCTGTAAAGGTAGACGCTCCGTTCGATACCGCTCAGGCGCCACATGTCCTGGCATTCCAGGTAGGAGCCGCTGCTCCAGCGATAGACTTCCAAGGCTACGGTGTTCTCGCCCGGTTTTAGCTTATCGGTAATATCCCATTCTGCCGGGGTTTTAGACCCCTGGTTATATCCTAGTTTTTCCCCGTTCACCCATACATAATAGAAAGAGATGACGCCTTCGCAGCAGAGAACCACGCGGCGACCGTCCCAGTCTGTCGGAACGGTAAAGGTGCGGCGGTAAGAGCCGACTTCATTTTCTTCATAAGGGACGAAAGGCGGATTCTTCTTGAAGTTGAACATCGGGTCGTCGAACTCATACGTTTCGTTTACGTAAATGGCGGTACCATATCCCTGCCGTTCCCAGTTGCCGGGAACGTTGATATCTGCCCATCCTCCGGTATAGAAAGAAGGCTTGTAGAAATCTTTCGGGCGGTTGTCCGGGTTCTTTGTCCAATGGAATTTCCATTTTCCGTTCAGGCTTTGGTACCAGGGGGACGATTCGTGGTCGCGTACGGACACGGCTTTCTCGTTCTCAAAAGGCCAGACGTAAGCATGCGGTTCCAGTTTGTTGAGTCCGGTTGCGTACTGGCTTTGCCACTCGGGCTTGTTGTTGTCTGTCGACCCTGTAGCCGCCTGGAGCATCCCCAGGCAGCACAGAGCGAAAATAGATAACCTCGTTTTTCTCATTTGTATTTTAGATTGATATGTTTCATTGTACTGTGACTTCATCTATATACATCCAGGTTCCTTGTCCGGGACGTGTATGGTCGTCCGGGCATTTACCGGGATTTTTCAGGGCGACTCTCAGGTAACGGCCTGTTGCTTTCAGATTGTCGAATGTCTTGTCTTCGATGCGGATTCCTTCGCGGAATATTTCTTCCGGAGTAAAACTGCGTTCTGCAACCTGCGTATATGCCTGGTTGTCGTCTGAGACGGACAACGTAATCCGGCTGGGGATATGTGCGCCCATTCCGTAATTGGTGATGCAGCCGATTGTTATTCCATTCATTGCCTCCGTTTTTCCCAGGTCGATCGTAAAGGTTGCATCTTCATCGTACCAGCCGCACCATTCGAAGTCAGATTGTTTGTTGCTGCCCCGTAATCCGTTGGTCAGGCGGTATGTCTGGCTGTTTCCGTCCTGAACGGGGCGGGCGGTGGCCTTGTTCCAATGGAGCGGGAGGGTCAGGTTTTTTCCCATTTGTTTGCCGTTGGCAAAGGTTGCAGCGTTGATTGTGATATCGTTGGTGACAACCAGTGAGTCGGTGTACAGGGATGATGTGGCGACCGGCTCGTTCCCGTCGGTCGTATAACGTATCTCCATATCCGGTCGGATACAGGTGAGGGCAACTTTCAATGTATCGTTGTTGCCTGTTACCAGATGGTCGATGTTGAACATGGAACGGGCGTGGTTTACTCCCAGATAATCATAATGTTGTGTTAATACATCCAGGCGTTTCAGGAAGCCGGGCCAGTCTTTCCGGTCTTTTCCCGACCAGGCTATTTCGGCAACGGCGGCCAGACGGGGGAAAAGCAGGTATTCGACATCTTCTGCCGAATAGCAGAATTCCGTCCACATACATCCTTGCACGCCTATCAGGTTGGCGGCAACTTTCGGATCCCAATCCGGCTGTATAGGTTCATAGTCGTATACGCCTTTTAAGGTATTGTTTCCGAAATAAGTACGTGGTTCAAACCATTGCGGGCCCTGATAGCGAATCAGGTAGAGGACGCGTGCCGGGGTCATAATAAACTTATGTCCCAGTTGCCCTGCCTCATATCCGGCCGTCCCCATTCCTTGCCATCCCAGGATTGTGGCGCCGTCGGGTATTTTGCTGTTGATGAGTTCGTCCCATCCGATGACCTGCTTGCCTTTACTTTTTACATAATCGGACATGCGATTCATGAAATATCCCTGTAAATCTTCAATGTCCGTGTATCCTTCGGCTTTCATCCGTGCCTGGCAAAGCGGGCATTTCTTCCAGTTCTTTTTAGAGGCTTCATCGCCTCCCAGATTGATATAGGAAGAGGGGAAAAGGTCGGCCACTTCGTCTATCACATCTTCCAGAAAAGAAAATACTTTGTCGTTGCCGGCGCAATAGACGATTTCAGAGGCATGTGTACCCATTCCCGGAATGACGCTGATAAAATCTTTTACTATGGGGCATGCCAGTTCCGGGTAAGCGGCCAGCGAGGAATTGGTATGTGCCGGCATCTCTATTTCCGGAATGATTTCGACCTGGCGGGCATTCGCATAGGCAATAATCTCTTTCATATCCTCCTGTGTGTAAAATCCGCCTACGGGTGTCGGTTCACCCGGTTTAGCATTTTTGCGTTGGGAGAAATCCCCTTCGCGTGCAACCCGCCAGGCACCGACTTCCGTTAACCGGGGATATTTCTTTATTTCCAGTCGCCAGCCGTTTCCGTCGACGAGATGCAAATTTAGTCTGTTCAGTTTCAGCATAGCCATGTAATCAATGATTTTGATTACATTTTCTTTAGGAATGAAACAGCGGGAGACATCGAGTAATAATCCGCGGTAGGGGAAACGCGGACTATCCTGTACGTTTAATGCCGGTACGTTCCATTGGATATTACTAACCGGTTCTTTGTTTTCTATGGCGGGAGGAAGCAACTGGCGGATTGACTGCACGGCATAGAAGAATCCTTCTTTGCCGGCTGCCTGGATAGAGATACGGGATGGGGTTATATCCAGTTTATAGCATTCTTTTACGAGTGTTGTGTCGGTAGAAAAAATGACGGAGGCGGAAGCGGCGGACGAGCCAGTGTTTACCACAGGTGTAAATCCGGCAGAAGAGGTAAACAAATCAGCTAATAATCCGGCAATCGGTTCCTGTTCCCGGTTCTCGACCTGGATGACAGTATTCTTGCTGAATGTGAAATGGCTGTTTCCGGCTACTTGTTGTTCCGGTAGCGGGATGATATTCATTTCAGCCGGACCGGAGGTGGTGCATCCGGTAACTAACCAGCCAATAAATAAAAAAAGAAGGAGTTTGCCTTTTGCCATTTGATATACTTTTAGTGTTAACAATTTCGCTTTTATACTACCGGAGTATGCTGTTACAAATGTAGATGTATAGTTGGTGGTTAATGTCAGGATTTGTACAAAAAACTTCAATATTTGTCCAGAAAAGGGGAGAAATGTTGATTCCTAAGTGTTATTGGAGGAATATTAGTTCCGTAAGAACTCATGTTCTCTTATTTATTCAGCAAAGATATAAAAAGATTTTTTTACACAAAGATGCTTCTCTTATAGTTTATGGGCCAGGATTTTATTTCTTACTTAATTCTAACAAGTATACGGTAAAATTTAGTGAAGCGATATATAGTGTTTTATAGTCAGGCTGTACACCCTAGATTCTAAAACAGTAACTATTCCTCTGGTTATTCGTTATAATAAGCTACCTGTAAACTACCGAAGTATTTAATTCAATGACTAATTCTTTAATAATCTATTGATTAAGATACAATGGCATGAGTTCTTACGGAACACTGGTATTAATCTATTAATCAAACATTGAAGGTGTTGGCTACAAGAGTGTATATATATTTATTTTATGTCTTTTTTTGTTATTCGGCTCATACAAGCGTTATATCAGGAATGACCTGGTTCATGTTCTGTTGTAGCTTATTGGTTATAATAGGGCTGTTCTTTGTTTTCTGTCTGATCGTGAAAAAGCGGAAAAAGAAATCATCAGTTACACGTCTGCATTGGGCAGGGAAAGTGGTTGATGCCAATCTGCACAGGTTATTCACGGACTTTTCTGTAGGAAAGTATTCCGTTCTGATTATGGAGGATGAACCGGAACTTCTGAATTATCTGAAGATTTCATTGAAAACACATTTCAGGCAAGTGTATGTGGCGGAAGAAGGGGGAGAAGCATTGAATATCGCTGTGCATTGTGTACCCGATATTGTTGTTTGTGACATGATGATGTCTCGTATGAATGGCTTTGAATTTTGCCGGCAATTAAAAAGCACGCCGGAAGTCAGCCATATCCCGGTTATTTTGTTGACTGCCAGGGCAGACCAGGGTAGTACGATACAAGGATATAAAGAAGGAGTAGATTTTTATTTGCCGAAACCGTTTGATCTGGAGTTCTTGCTGGTAATGATCTGTAATCTTTTAAAGAACAGGGAAGCGGTTAAGCAACGTTATAAAAGCGATATTGCAGTCATTTCTCTTAAAGAAGATACGATTAGCAATGCGGATGAGGTATTTATGAAGAAACTGAATGAATTGATCGGGAGACAGTTGGAAAACCCAGACCTGGATGTGAACTATGTCGCCACGCAAATGGCAATGAGCCGTGCCTCCCTGTATAATAAGCTGAAGGCATTGACCGATATCAGTATCGGCGATTATATTAATAAATTCAGAATGACCCGTGTGATGGAACTGCTGGCGGATAAGAATCTCAGCATCCTGGAGGTTTCAGAGAAGGCAGGGTTCGCCAACCAGCGTTATTTTAGTACGGTATTTAAACAGGCGTACGGAACGACTCCGTCCAAATACCGTCAGGAACATTTCAGTTGAAAATTCTTATTTCAGGATGGGCAGCAGGTAGATGATACGTGCGGAGATTACCTGGCTGGACGATTTGTTGAAGTAATCGCTTTTGCGGCTACCGTAAATATCACCCAGCGCATAATAATAGCGTCCTTCCAGGAGGAAATAACCGATGCCGGTACGCAGTTCAAGCCCCGGACCACCACATAATCCCCAATCGAATTTTTTCTGGATGGCCATGTTGTGTTGCTCATTGGAACCGGCGTTCGTATTTGTCTCGTTCGGGTTTGTTTCCGTCTTTTCGCTGAAGGCATAACCTATTTTGGGACCCAGGTTAAAATAAAACTTGAATCTGTTGCTGCCGAAATAGATATGGGTGAAGAACGGAATTTCGAAATAATTGATCGTACGACTGTATTTATAGGTCGGATGTTCTTCGAATTCCTCGTCCCATCCCTGTTGGCTGAAATTCAGTTCGGTTTGTAACCCCAGATTCTTTTCCGTGTTCCAGCGCAGCACCAGTCCGGCATTGTACCCCTGTTTCATTTTCGTATATACCTTGGGATTGAAACTTACGGACGAGAAGTTCATTCCGAAGGAAGCACCAACGGAGACCTCCTGAGGAAACCTGTTTTGCTGTGCCATGGCGCTTATAATAATGGCCAGGCACAAAAAGGATGTGATTATACTCTTTCTAATCATCTTACTTCGCTACGTGTTACGTTAAAATCACTCTGGTAGTGAACGATAAATATATTGGTATTGATGAATCCGCCCCAATTATTTACCCGTTCAAAATCGAATCCGGTTTGTATGCTCTTATAACGGATCTTGTCCAGGTTGTTTTCGAAATTGGAACCATATTTTTTGATGGCATCAAAAAAGAACATACCAGTGTCGAATCCTAATATACCGTATTTAGGGAACGTATTGATCAGGTTCTTACTATACCATGTCTTATATTTTGAATAGAAATCAGCAACTTCGGGCGAAAGGTTGTCGGCATAGAAGTTACTATATATATATGTATTCAAGGCAAAGAAATCATCAAGGCATTCGCGGGTATACGTTTGCCATTCCGGATAACCAAACATGGTGATATTGCATTCGGGTTTAGACTCAGCCAGCATGCGTAAAGGCGATTTGAGTTTATTCAGTGCATCCAGTGAGCCGGAAGTCGGAACGATCACGCTTCGTTTATCTGTACTGAGCATAGCTTCCATCTCGACCGGGAATGTTTCGGCTGAGTAGGTCAGTTCACGCCAGGCGATATTTCGTTGTTTCATTTCTGCTTTGAAGGCTTTGATGAAATCCGTTTTCTCTTCTGTGCCGGGTACTTTTACCAGGATGATATTATCGTTCCCAAACAGGTCGCAACCAGCTTGGGATGCTTTGGCATACAAATAGGAGTGAGGCGTATTAACTTGGTATACATGCGCATTGGATAATACATCGTCATTTTTGGAAGTGAATGGGATCACGTATTTGATATTATTCTTTTCTGCAAATTCGGCAACGGGAGCGATCTGGTCGTTTTGTACGGCTCCGATGATCAGGTTGGCTTCCTTCAAAGCATCTTCTTTCAGGATTTCTTTCACCTTCTTGGTTCCGTTGCCAGTATCGAAGACGGAAAGTTCGATCGAACAACCGCTGTTACGAAGGCTGTCGACAGCCAGCAGCATACCTTCGTAATATTCAATAAAACGCAACGTGTTTGCAGATGGAGTTGCTTCGTTTGTCATGAACGGCAATAACAAAGCTACCTTGATCATATTGACGCGCTTGATCTCTTGGGGGATCGACAAAAGGGCATTGACGTCTCTTTCATGCATGGCAGGAGCTGTTTCAGTCACTGTCTCTTTAGTCTCTACCGGTATTTTAATGACCATACCGGCTTTTACTCCGTTTTTCAGTTCGGGGTTCCTTTTGATCAGTTCTGCACTGGACACATTGAATTTCCGGCAAATGCGGTACATCGTTTCTTTCTTGGCGATCGTATATTCGATTTCCTTGGTTACGGTCTTTACTTCTTTGGTCGGCAGTGTTTCTATAGGAGTTGCCGGGATACGGATCGTCTTGCCAATGGTAAAGGTGGAAACGGATAATCCCGGGTTTGCCGCGATAATATCAGGACCGGGCACTTTGTACCGGATAGATAATGAATACAGCGTTTCTTTAGGTTGTATAGTATGATACAGATAATTATCTTCAGCGTTTCCCATCGGAGCGGAACTTACATCCTTTTGCGGGATTTTTAAGGTGGCTCCGGCCTTTATTGATTCGCGACTTTCGGGATTCAGGTGATAAATGTCGTCGACAGTTACTCCGTACATGGTAGCGATCGAGTAGACTGTTTGTCCCCGTTCAATCGTATGATAAAATATATTATCATTTAATTCGTTAGTAGTAATGATCCGTGCTCTGTTGTTTTGTGAATACAAGGAGACAGCGGAAAAACTCAGGCATAACGTCAATACGTATATACTAATCTTATTCATTTGCTGATTCGAATATTTGCAGCAAAGATAGTGTATGTCCGTATAAAATACTAATTTTGGAAGCTAATTAGGTTATAATATATGCAAAGGAATTGTTTAAGAAGAGTGATCGGGACGCTCTGTTTTTTGTTATTGATACTTGCAGCACATGCTCAAAAATATACGGTAACAGGGGGGAGAGATACGCCTTTGTTAGTGGATGCAGGTGTAGATATGAACAAGAATCAGCATTTGGAAGTCTATCTTGTTTATGGTATGGATAACGTACAAATCAGTTATACTTCATCTTCTACTTCGCATCAATGGTATAAGTATAAGACCAAAAGGCTGGAAGCAGAGAAGATTCCGTCTGTTCAGAATGGAACAACTTCTGTGGTAAGTAATTTGGAAGAAGGATATGGGTATTATGTTGAAGAAACCGGTCTTTCGGAAGCATATGTTTGGCTTATAGATTATAGTAAATATGTGTTTGAGATATCAAGTTTTTATATAGATACACAACGTAGTAATTGTACTAATATGTATTTGGGTGGTATTGCAGAAATGCCGGAAATGAGGTATAATTATCCTCAGACAGGTACTTCAAAAATATTAAACCGTGAGTTTGAGGTTATTTATCAGACAGAGAAGATGAGAGAAGATAAGACTTCTTTTCTTTCTGAAACTGTAATTGAAACAATTAATAATCCTTTTAAAGATCCTGTTCCAGCTCCGCTTTGTGACACAGACGTTACTTTAAAAGGTGACCTCTTCGCTCGTCATTTCGGTGTGGAGAAAACAATGACGACTGATGTCTATCAGGCCATCGCCGTTGAAGCTGTTATGAAAATAGATACTTTGTCTTATGCCTCTGATGTGCCTAATATGGTCGTAAAAGGCGACAGTCTCTCTGCTCCGGTCGAGTTTAATTTTACGGCAATTGCTAATACGCCGGTTGCTGCTATGTTTAATTGGAAGATATACAGGAAAGATGAAGGCGGAGGCGGAGGAAGCAGTGAAGGTAATGAAGAAGGCGAAGAGAATTACGGTACGTTATTGGGAGATTTTAGCGGAGAGGAAACCTCTTTTGTTTTCAACCAAAACGGTACTTATGTGGTTAGATTAACAGTGAACGACCGGACTGGCCAATGCCAGGCAAATCCCCCTGATGTTACGGTAAACATTTCGGATTCTTACCTTGATGTCCCGAATGCTTTTTCGCCCGGTACATCGCCCGGTATCAACGACGAGTTCAGGGTGGCCTATCGCTCTCTGACCCGTTTCAAATGTTGGATATTCAATCGGTGGGGAGTGGAAATGTATCATTGGACGGACCCGTCGAAAGGCTGGGACGGCAAAAAGGGAGGCAAGTATGTGGCCCCCGGTGTTTATTTTTATGTGATTGAGGCTACCGGCTCGGACGGTAAACCTATAAAGAGAAAAGGTTCTATTAACATACTTAGATCAAAACAAATTCAGGATGAGATTATCGAAGAATAGTATATTCAGTTTTTTGTCAGGCGGTCTGATCTGCCTGACTGCTTGTTTGTCTATCGGCTCGAGCGATTCGGAAAAAGTAATGGACGGGCGTCCGGTGGTGATGTCGATGACATCGTCGCCCGATATACCGGCGTCGGTTACTTTCTGTGGTAAACCTATTGATCTGACCCGCTATAATATGCGCGAAGGGTTCGACCGTGAAATGAGTAGTTTTACTTATTTCCATTCGACCACCATGTTATTGATCAAGCGAGCCAACCGCTATTTCCCGGTTATCGAACCTATATTGAAAGCAAACGGTATCCCCGATGACTTCAAGTATCTGGCTGTGATAGAGAGTCATCTGGACCCGCGTGTGTCGTCGCCGGCACGTGCCGTGGGAATGTGGCAGTTTCTGGAAGGGACAGGTAAACAATATGGTCTGACTGTTACTCCGACGGTCGATGAACGTTGCCATGTAGCCAAGGCGACCGAGGCTGCCTGCAAATACCTGAAAGCTGCCTACGACAAATATGGCGACTGGGCGAATGTGGCCGCTTCTTATAATGCGGGCATGGGACGTATCTCCGGCGAACTGACCAAACAGGAAGCCGACAGCACCTTCGACCTTTGGCTGGTAGAGGAAACAAGCCGTTACGTCTATCGTATCATGGCGATCAAACAGATATTTGAGAACCCGTATAAATATGGTTTCGTGCTCCGGGCGGAAGACCTGTACAAGCCGGTTGCCTGCGAAGATGTGGCTGTCTCGTCAGATATTCCCGATTTGTCTGCTTTTGCACAGAAGTATGATATAACCTATGCCGACCTGAAACGCTTCAACCCCTGGTTGCGCGACCGGAAATTGCAGACATTGGGGAAGACTTATACGCTTCAGGTTCCCAAACAAAGTGATATGTATTACAAGACACCAAACACGTACGTGCATAACCCGGTTTGGGTGGTAAGATAAATTCCTTCCGGGTGTAATCGGAGTTCCATTCGGATGGAACAGGATTTTCTCCCGGATGAAAAAGAAAACAGTGATAAGAAGTATGAATGATAAGAATGCATTGGAAGGCGGACGTATTTCCGTTTTAGGCGCCCGCGTTCACAATTTGAAGAATATAGACGTCGAGATACCGAGAAACAAACTTACCGTGATAACGGGTATGAGTGGTAGTGGTAAGTCGTCATTGGCTTTTGATACGATTTTTGCGGAAGGACAACGCCGGTATGTGGAGACATTCTCTGCCTATGCCCGTAACTTTCTCGGAAATATGGAACGTCCGGATGTGGATAAGATCACCGGATTGAGTCC
This sequence comes from Parabacteroides caecihominis, assembly GCF_023656785.1. NCBI lineage: Bacteria > Pseudomonadati > Bacteroidota > Bacteroidia > Bacteroidales > Tannerellaceae > Parabacteroides > Parabacteroides caecihominis. The sequence goes on along the minus strand of NZ_JAMOKS010000025.1, from coordinate 10,048 downwards.
GGTCATCTCGATCGAACAGAAAACGACCAACAAGAATCCCCGTTCTACCGTCGGCACGACGACAGAGATCTACGACTTTTTCCGTCTGCTTTATGCAAGGGCAGGAGAGGCGTACTCGTATCTGAGCGGAGAGAAGATGGTGAAATACACCGAAGAGCAGGTGCTCGACCTGATTCTGGAACATTATGAGGGAAAGAAAACATACCTCCTGGCTCCGCTGGTCCGCAACCGTAAGGGACATTATAAGGAACTGTTCGAGCAGGTCCGTAAGAAAGGCTATCTGACCGTCCGTGTCGATGGAGAGATCAAGGAGATATTCCACGGCATGAAGCTGGACCGCTACAAGATGCACAGCATCGAAGTGGTGATCGACAAAATGGTTGTCTCGGCTTCTGACGAACGCCGCCTGAAAGAAAGCCTGCGTACAGCCATGAAGCAGGGTGACGGACTGGTCATGCTGCTGGATGCCGATACGGACGAGTTGCGCCATTACAGCCGTCGCCTGATGGACCCGGCAACCGGACTTTCCTACAGCGAACCGGCTCCGCATAACTTTTCCTTTAACTCCCCGCAAGGTGCATGCCCCAAATGTAAGGGATTGGGACAGGTGAACCTGCTGGATATGGAAAAGATCGTGCCGGATCCTTCCCTCAGTATCTATAACGGCGGGATCGTGGCCCTCGGGAAATATAAGAACTCGCTTATCTTTTGGCAGATCGAAGCCCTTTGCGAGAAGCATGGGGTAACGATCAAGACGCCGATCAAGGATATTCCGGCGGAGGCGATTGACGAGATCATGAACGGAACGGACGAACGGCTCCAGATCAAGAACGAATCCCTGGGTTCTTCCAATTATTTCCTGTCTTATGAAGGCGTTGCCAAATATATCCTGATGCAGCAGGAGAGCGAGGCATCCGCTTCCGCACAGAAATGGGCGGGACAGTTTATTAAAATGACTACATGTCCGGAATGTAACGGCCAGCGTCTGAACAAAGAGGCATTGCATTACCGGATTGCCGATAAGAATATTGCGGAGATATCTTCTTATGATATATCTGAACTGTATGATTGGCTGGACGGTATCGAAGACCGTCTGGACCAGAAGCAGAAACAGATAGCGATAGAGATATTGAAGGAGATACGTTCGCGCCTGAAATTCCTGCTGGATGTGGGACTGGATTATCTCTCTCTTAACCGTGCTTCGGCAAGCCTTTCCGGCGGTGAAAGCCAGCGTATCCGCCTGGCAACCCAGATCGGCAGCCAGCTGGTCAATGTGCTTTATATCCTCGACGAGCCGAGTATCGGGTTGCATCAGCGTGATAATGTCCGTCTGATCAACTCTTTGAAAGAACTTCGTGATACTGGAAACTCGGTCGTTGTCGTAGAACATGACAAGGATATGATGCTGAATGCCGATTACGTGATCGACATGGGCCCGAAAGCCGGCCGTTTGGGCGGAGAGGTCGTGTACGAAGGTACGCCTCAGGAGATGCTGAAAGTAAATACATTGACATCTGCCTATTTGAACGGAGAGACTGAAATCACTATTCCCACCGAGCGCCGGAAAGGAAATGGTAAATTTATCACGATAAAAGGTGCCAGCGGGAACAATCTGAAAAATGTGAATGCAACTTTCCCGCTGGGAACGCTGATTTGTGTGACAGGCGTGTCGGGGAGCGGCAAATCAACGTTGATCAACCGTACCCTGCAACCGATCCTGAGCCAGCATTTCTATCGTTCGTTGGAAGATCCGTTGCCTTATAAGTCGATCGAGGGCATTGACAATGTGGATAAGATCGTCAATGTCGACCAGTCGCCTATCGGACGTTCGCCACGAAGCAATCCGGCTACTTATACGGGTGTGTTTTCCGATATCCGTAACCTCTTTGTCGATCTTCCCGAATCGAAGGTGAGGGGATATAAACCGGGGCGCTTCTCATTCAATGTGTCCGGCGGTCGTTGCGAAACCTGCAAAGGGAATGGTTACAAGACCATCGAGATGAACTTCCTGCCCGACGTTTTGGTGCCTTGCGAGGACTGTCATGGCAAACGTTACAACCGCGAAACACTGGAAGTGCGTTTCCGTGGTAAATCCATCGCGGATGTATTGGATATGACGATCAACATGGCGGTGGAGTTCTTCGAGAATATCCCGACCATCCTGTCCAAGATCAAGGTCTTGCAGGATGTGGGCCTGGGTTATATTAAACTGGGGCAGCCTTCCACCACGTTGTCCGGCGGCGAAAGCCAGCGTGTGAAGCTGGCGACCGAACTGGCTAAAAAGGATACAGGCAATACCTTATATGTACTGGACGAACCGACAACCGGTCTTCATTTCGAAGACATCCGCGTTCTTCTGGGTGTCCTGAACAAGCTGGTGGAAAAGGGCAACACCATCATCGTCATCGAGCATAACCTCGACGTCATCAAATGCGCCGACTACCTGATCGACATGGGCCCCGAAGGCGGTCGTAAAGGCGGTCAGGTCCTGTTTACCGGCACGCCGGAAGAAATGGTGAAGAAGAAAACGAAGAGCTATACCGCTCCGTTCTTGAAAGAGGAACTGAAGAAATAGACTGTGCATAATTCCAAAAGGATTGGCATGTACGAAAGGAATCATTATTATAGTATCTGATAATGATTCCTTTTTTATATATTTGCACTTAGTTAGGTCTAATCCAATTGTAAATAGAAGTAATAATTATGCAATCATTAGTCATTAATAATTATAAGAATTTTGAGAATCTGACATTAGGTAATCTGGCTAATGTAAATCTGATTGTAGGAAAAAATAATGTAGGTAAATCTACATTATTGGAAGCTATATCTATTGTTGCGTCAAATGGAGATGTCAACTGGATTAGAGAACTGTTGGAGATACGTGGAGAAAGTGTTCGTTTTTCTTCCAGAGAAAATAATATAGAGAAAGAAATAGAACGTTTCACTTCTTTATATCATAATAGAGATATGGATGCTTTTTTCCATACACCGATAGAGATAAAAGTGACCAGTTCTCTTTTGCCTGAAACATTTCTCTTTAAATTGGTGAGATATATCGTTGCAACGGAGACGGATAACAGTGGCTTGGAAAGATCTGTGCGTAGATTTTTGGATGAAGCAGAAGAGCAGGATATAGAATATGCAAATGCTAAAATCGGTTTTTTGTCTTTGTTAGGAGATAAGAAGTCTTTATATACTTTCAATGGAGGCAGGCTTCCCGTGCCAATCGCAGATAAACAACTCCCTTTTGAATATGTTCGTACGAACCAGATTTTGAGTGACAAGAATCCGGCCCTCTTTGATCGACTGGCATTGACTCCTCTTGAAAAGTATATAATTAAAGCCCTTCAGATCATTGAGCCCAGAATAGATGCTCTGAATTATTTGAAAGACGATGTTATACTTTCTTCTTCGCGAAGAGATGAAAGAGTGCCTGTCGTTGTGTTGCGTGATAGTGCAAAGCGTTATCGGTTAAGTTCTATGGGAGATGGGATCAATCGTGTCTTAACTATTATTTTAGCCCTGTTAAATTGTAAAGATGGCATTTTACTGATAGATGAGTTCGAGAATGGTCTTCATCATTCAGTGCAAAGTCAGTTGTGGAAGATAATTTTTGAGTTATCAGAGGAATTAAATATCCAGGTGTTTGCCACAACACATAGTGAAGACGCTATTAAAAGCTTTTCAGAAAATGCACAGGCAAACCAGAATGGGAAAATAATAAGACTTGAAAATCGTAATAACTCAATCCGGGTTGTTGAATATCAGGAAAAAGAAGAACTGGCTTATATTGGTCAGAACGATATTGAAATTCGTTAACTATGGAAACACCGACATCTTTACTTTTAGTTGAAGGGCGTAGTGAAGAAAACGCCATAAGGGAATTTTATAAACAGTGGAAAATAGATCTCAATTTTGATATAAGTAGTGAAGGTTCTATTACTAAGCTGAAAACTTCCTTTAAGATGCATTTGAAAAGTTCCAATATCCTTAGAAAATTATGGGTCATTATCGATGCAGATACATCTTATGCTTGTGCGTGGCAATCTATAAGGGATATTCTGGAAAGAAGCGGTAAGTATAATCCTCCGTTACAGTTATGTCCGAATGGTTTGATTTTAACACCTATAGATGAAAATGACCTGGTCGTAGGCGTATGGATTATGCCAAATAATCAGGAAGTCGGCATGTTGGAGGATTTTATGATGGGAATAATTCCCGAAGATAATATGTTGCTTCATGAAGCTGAAACTGTACTAACAAATCTTGAAAAGAAGAATATTCAAAAATATAAAAATGTACATCGGGCAAAAGCGAAACTTCATACCTGGCTTGCGTGGCATGATGAACCGGGCGATTCTGTAAATGTAGCTATAAGAAAGCATTTATTCAGTCAGGATAAAGAATTAGTTATTGCTTTCAAAGCCTGGTTAATGGAGTTAAACAAATAAGACAAACGCGTTTGTCCTTTTATAATATGTAATTAATTTAAGATGAAGAATCCTATCCAGATGATCAAACAATGCGTAGAGAAGGAAGAACCTTATTTCCTGCTGCGCGGACAAGATATATGTGCCCTGGCGGCCATTGAAACCTATTACGAAGAGGTGAAGAAAAATGTGAAAGATCCCTACTTTATCGAGGAGATCGAAGAGATCATGAAAGACTTCCGGGCCTTCCGCGAAGAACAGCAAACCCATATACCGGATTGACCGATGGCGGACGACAGTTACAGAACCATTAAACAAGTAGCCGAGGGCTATTACACGGAGAAGCGCAGCCGCTTTATCTCGTATGCCATCCCCGTGCGTACGGTCGAAGAGGTGAAGGAGCAACTGGACCGGTACCGTAAACAATATTATGATGCACGCCATGTCTGCTGGGCTTATATGCTGGGACCGGACCGCCTGACGTTTCGTGCAAACGATGACGGCGAACCGTCTTCCACTGCCGGGAAACCGATCCTCGGACAGATTAATTCCAATGAACTGACGGATATCCTGATTCTCGTAGTCCGTTATTTCGGAGGTATCGAGTTGGGTACCAGCGGGCTGATCGTCGCCTATCGTACGGCCGCTGCCGAAGCGATTGCTGCCGCCGAAATTGAGGAACGTACGGTGGATGAAGATATCACAGTTGCTTTCGAATATCCCTACCTGAACGGGATCATGCGCATAGTGAAAGAAGATAACCCCCTTATTGTATCTCAGAAATTCGAAATGGACTGTGAGATGACACTACGTATCCGAAAAGGGGAGGCGGAAAAGCTGAAGAACCGCTTATTGAAAGTGGAGTCGGCCTATCTGAAGTAATTTATTAATAATCTGAAACATGAGTTACCTGCTATTTTCGATTTGAGAGGATTTCCTTATTTTTGTACTCTGAAATCTAAACAAGCAAATAGTGGTAATATAATGAAGAAGATTCTGTTATTTTCTTTTTTCTTAGTGATTGGTTTGGTTGTCTCGCAGTTTCTTCCCGCTATGGTGGGAGAGAACTATTCGATGGTGAAGACGATCTCCAACACGTTGTTGTATGTGTGCCTGGCCTTTATTATGATCAACGTGGGTCGGGAGTTTGAAATGGACAAAACCCGTTGGAAATCTTATACGGAGGATTACTTTATTGCGATGGCAACCGCAGCCTTTCCCTGGATCTTTGTAGCGTTGTATTATATGTTCGTCCTGCTTCCCGAGATCTATTGGTCGAGTGGTGAAGCCTGGAAGGAAAACCTGTTGCTGAGCCGTTTTGCAGCGCCTACCTCCGCCGGTATTCTCTTTACAATGCTTGCAGCTGCCGGACTGAAGGCTTCATGGGTATATAAAAAGGTGCAGGTTCTGGCTATTTTCGACGACCTCGATACGATCCTGCTGATGATACCGCTTCAGATCATGATGGTGGGACTGCGTTGGCAGTTGGGTGTTATCATCCTGATCGTGATGGTGCTGCTTATGCTCGGATGGAAGAAGATGGGCACTTATAATATGCGTCAGGACTGGAAAGCGATCCTGCTCTATGCAATTGTAACGCTGGCTATTACGCAGGGAGTTTATCTGGTGTCCAAACATTTCTATGGTGAAGACGCCAGTATTCATATTGAAGTGCTGCTGCCTGCTTTCGTCCTGGGTATGATCATGAAGCATAAGCATATCGACACGAAGGTCGAGCACAATGTGGCTACAGCCATATCTTTCCTGTTCATGTTCCTTGTGGGAGTGAGTATGCCGGTATTCTTTGGCATTGATTTTGCCAAACAATCGGCTGAGGCGGCAACCATTACCGGGGCGCAGCCGATGATGTCGTGGCCGATGATCCTGTTGCACGTTCTTATTGTCTCTTTCCTTTCTAATATAGGAAAACTTTTCCCGCTGTTCTTCTATCGCGACCGGCGTAAGCGTGAGCGTCTGGCATTGTCGATCGGTATGTTTACGCGTGGTGAGGTAGGAGCAGGTATTATTTTCATCGCTCTCGGATACAATTTAGGTGGACCGGCCCTGATGATTTCTGTCCTTACTATTGTGTTTAATTTAATTTTAACTGGTATCTTTGTGGTCTGGGTAGAAAAGTTGACCCGTAGCGCCTATCTGCTTGAAATGGCAGAGAAGCAAAGACAATAACACAGTTAGGAATTACGGAGACAGGTCAGCAAGCTGTCTCCGCAAATATTTTAAACACAATGGATCGTACTATTAATGTTATCCTGAAACCATTGCGCCGTTTCGCTACACAGAAGTCGAGCGCCAGTTTTCTATTGTTTATGGCCACCATACTGGCTATGATACTGGCCAATTCCCCTTGGGCGTATGCTTATCATCATATACTATCTTATCCCATAGATCTTCAGATCGGTAAATTCAATTTGTTCTCGCATCACGGAGAGCCGATGCCGATGTTGGCTTTTGTGAATGATGCCCTGATGGCTGTATTCTTCTTTGTGATAGGGTTGGAGATCAAGCAGGAGGTTTTGATCGGCGAACTCAGTTCGGTCCGTAAGGCGATCCTTCCGGTAATTGCCGCCTGTGGTGGTATGATCGCGCCGGTCCTTTTCTTTCTTCTGGTGTGTAATACGGGGCCGGAAGCACGCGGGGCTGCTATCCCGATGGCTACCGATATCGCTTTTGCCCTTGCCGTCCTGGGATTGTTGGGGAGGCGGGTTCCCCTGAGTATGCGGATTTTCCTGACGGCGTTGGCTGTTGTCGATGATATCGGCGGTATAATTATTATCGCTTTGTTTTATAGTGGGCATATTGCCTATCAGCCGTTGCTGATTTCCCTGGCCCTGTTGGCGTTATTGTATGCCGGTGGAAAGATGCGGGTCAATAATAACCTGTTCTATTATATTGTCGGTTTCTTTGTCTGGATTTTGTTCCTGGAATCGGGTATCCATCCTACCATTGCAGGGGTATTGGTTGCCTTCACTGTTCCCGCCCGTCCGAAGATCAACCTGAACGATTTCACCTGTGATATGACCGGCTATCTGAATATGCTGGACTATACGGAGGTGCGCCAGTCTAAAAAGGCCGCCGTGCTGACTCCGACGCAGATACAGGTATTGAACAATATCCATTCGCTGGCGGATAGAACGATCAGTCCGTTGCAAAGCATTGCCGACAAACTGCATCCGATGGTAAATTACCTGATCCTTCCGCTGTTTGCCTTTGTGAATGCCGGTGTCACGTTCGGCGATATACAGCCTGCGTCTCTGGTCAATGTGCCGTTGGCAGTCTTCCTGGGATTGTTTGTCGGAAAGACATTGGGTATTTTCTCTTTTACCTATTTCTTTGCCCGTACAAGCCTCGCCTCTATGCCGGCAGGAATGACACGTTGGAATCTGTTTGGTGTGTCGATGTTAGGAGGTATTGGTTTCACAGTTGCACTGTTCATCGCCAACCTGTCGTTTAACAGTACGGATGCTGTAGGCATGGATTTGCTGAACCAGGCTAAACTTGGCGTATTTACGGGATCGTTTGTTTCTGGACTTTGCGGATACTTATTGCTGAAAAAGGTGCTGCCGAAGGCGGCAAATGGGTGATAACATACATTTGACGCATCTTTCTGCAATCAGATTCTTATACTTCCCAAATCTTATACCCCTTATTCGCAACGACATAAATAACAAATTGGCGAATATGGAAATCCGGCAATAATTCTTTAGCGTCGGTGGCATAGCGGCATACCTGTTCGACATCTTCCGGATGCGGTACATTCACGTATAGCATAGGGTATCTTATAACTTCTCATAGCGAAACATGTTAATCATTCTGACAAAGGTAGTTCATTTTCTGTTATATTCCTGCCAATATTAATTTAAATAAGAAACAGTATGGATGAAATGACTTTGATTAGGAAAGGGGTTGCACGTAATGGGTTCGTGCTTTATGCACTGAATATTATTGACCAGGTGGAACAGGAAGGACGGTTCGGGACGGCACATGCCTATATGAGTAGCCTGAAGTCGCTGGTGCAGTTTACCGGGAACCAGCGGATACCCTTCCGGCTGTTCCGGTCGGGGATGCTGAATAGTTATGAGAACTGGTTGTTGGGACAAGGCTGTTGTGAGAATACGGCACATTTCTATCTGCGTAATTTACGCGCCCTTTACAACAAGGCTGTGGCGGAGAAAGTGATCCGCCCGCGCGAAAACCCTTTTGCCGGCATGTCGCTGGAATCGATGCCGACACGTAAGCGGGCATTGCCTAAAAGATGGGTGAAACGGATAAAGAACCTCAAATTGGATGAAGGAACCAGCCTGGCTATGGCACGTGATATGTTCCTTTTCAGTTTTTACACCTGCGGTATGGGATTTGCTGATATGATTCTATTGAAACATGAGCAATTGCAACGGGAGATGATCCATTATGAGCGGGTGAAGACCGGACGACCCGTCTCTGTTTTTGCAAATGGAGACTTGTTGAAGATTATTGAAAAATATCGTACCGATAGTTGTTACATCTGGCCTGTGCTGTCGGATGGGGCGAGTGAGGAAGCCCATTATAAATGTTATCGGAGTGCCTTATGCTCATTCAATCGTCATCTGAAGATCATTGCGGAGAAAGCGAATATCCCCGAATCACTGTCGTCATATATGGCCCGTCACTCTTGGGCAACTGCTGCCCGCAACCAATTGATGCCTACTGCGGTGATTAGTTCCTGCCTGGGACATGCCAACGAAAAAACGACACAGATCTATCTCGACTCGTTCAACGAAGGGTTGGTGAAGCGGATAAATAATAAAGTGATCAATCTGGATTGATAGTTGTCATTACAACTGAAAGAAAGTTTCCATTCTGAATGGAAACTTTCTTTCAGTTGACAATTAAGTGAATAAACTACAATTTGTCTATTTCTTCGACAGACAGACCGGTACACTGGGCGATCGTTTCGATATTAACTCCCTGCTTTTTAAAATTTGCAGCAATCTGGCGTTGTTCTTCTACTTTACCCTCAGCTTTACCTTTTGTCACCCCTTTCATTTCAGCTTCCTCTACCGCATATTCCAGCGTATTGCGCCAGTCGCGATAAATCTTCAGGTTTTCATCATAGACAGCCCGCTCGTGAGAAGTCATCGCTTCCAGGTTGGCTACGTCGAGCAAACGTTTGAAAGCATTGTTTTTCTCCTTAAACGGAGACATATCAAATAAATTCATATTTTTCAATATATAAACCATATTCTCCAGAGGCGTTTTGCATTCCTCTTCTCTTAGATTGAACAGATCGAACGACAGATAAATCTGTTTCAGCTTGACCTCGCCAAAAGTTTTCCCTGTCGCCTCATTGGTTTTAGCTGTTGTATTACCCGATAGCAGGTAAGGGAACAAATGTAGGTAATATTTTATTTATTCCAAATGGAGAAGGGGATTATTTGATTTAGATGTAGAATGTGAACTATCTATTTAAGTGACAGGTTGTACCTGTCTCCCCTCTGGAGAGACTGTGTAAAAACTAGTCTTTGAAAAAGTTCTTTGAAATTTTGTTAAGTAGTAGAAAGAAATTAACTTCGGCTATTCAAAAGCATGAGTTATGAACTATCGCGAGTTATCACCAAGAA
>NZ_JAMOKS010000024.1:0-104673 GCF_023656785.1 Parabacteroides caecihominis | reverse complement strand
AGTTAACCTGTTTCATAAATAAGCAAGAAATAAGTCAACCGTTATTATTATTAAGTTTAAACCGAGTCAACCTTTTATATATATAAGACTGAAAGTAGTCAACTAAAAACGTTAACATACAGAAACTCGCGTTTCCTCCGCAGGAAACTGGTATCAGAATCCGAAACCGCCATGAGTATCCTCTTCCGCTTCCTGTTCCTTACCGGTTAGATAAATGAAATCGTTCCCACTCCGGATAATATCGGAGGCAGGGACTTTTTCTTTTAGCTTATCTATCTCGCCCTTTTCCTTGACACAAACCAGGGCACGATAACTCTTCGAAGGTTTGTCGGCCACAAACCAGACACCCGTATAGGCAACACCTTCCAGATAATGCATCAGCGAAGTGCTGACCCCGGATATGCCGATAGGCCCCCGGAAGAATTTAACTTTGCCCGAATAAGGAGACAATCCTTCCAACTGTTCCGGGAAGGCCGGATTATCCTTGCCATCCATCGGCAGATAATAACGAATTACCGCGTCCGCCTTACTTTTTGCCGCCGCCGAACCGGAAGGAAAAACGACCGACACATATTTATTCCCAGCCACAGCCTGCAACTGGTAAGGCGACAGACAATCGATACACCCCAAAGTATCCGCCCGCTGGCATCTGAACACATGGAGCGAATAAATACCGAATGCGTCCTCCGGCGTTGGCATATCATAAATCTCAACCGTATATTCCTGCCCTTCGTAAACGACATCGCGGGCTACCAGCTTACTGACGCCGTATTCGAGGAACTGTTCCGCTCCCCCGTTCATAAAACCATAAAGGCCGGAACCGGTAAATTCGCGCTCCCTTTTTACCTCAACCTCCTGTGCTGCCAGGAAAGCCGGGATAAACATCAAAAGTCCCAACCAGTGTATAACGTGTTTCATGCCTGCAAATTTATTTCGACCAGTTCTATCTTTTCCTTATCGGCTACTCCCAGCTTAAACTCCTGTGCCATATCCATAAAGGCACGTGCCCCGGCTTTCTCTTCCTCCTGCACGCCTTCTTCGATACGTTTGGCAATCACCATATCATAACCGATACGGTCGACTGCCACCGGGTCGCTTCCCGCCAGAATCGTATTGTAATGACAGATAAACTGCGGATTGGCAGCCGGCCCGCCATCGAAACAGCCAATCATACCGTCGGTAATATTCAATACCACCTTATCACGCAAAGGAGGAAAGGCACAAGCCGAAGCGCAGGTGTCGTGCCACATCGGGCCGTGAAGCCGCGCCGTATTGGTAACAGAGCCGAAAGCCAGGTTCTTCATACAGGAAGTAATCGTCGTTCCCGCATTCTTCAGCACCGGGACGTTGATGATTTTCGTCACCATCTCCGTACATATCTTTGTGAAGTAAGAGTATTTTCCGCCATTAATCATGAACGGCATGGTGTAGGCATCATACTCGCCCTCCAAATCAACAAAGTAATATTGCTCCTTGTCAATCCGTTCTTCCCCGTAAAACTTTCCTTCGGCATTGATATAGCTGCCGTTCTCATCGGCGTATTCCGTTCCGATGATGCGGATATCGGGGTAATTCTCCGGAGTAAAGCCGGACTCTTTCAGGTCTGCCTCCCGCCTGTCCCAGATAACGATGTTATTCCGGGAGATGCCGGCCTCTTCCAACTGGTTAATAATAGATTGCGTCAGAGCGTGCGAAGTAGACAGCAGCTTCCCGGCAATCGGATTCACTTTCAGCCCGATTACATCATCGGGACCGACAAATTGCAGCCATGCCTCTTTCAGATTTTCTTTCCCCGTCAGGTTCAACAGGCAGTTCCGAAGCATTTCATAAGCAGCTTCCTCCGACGGTTGCCCGTCGACAATACAACCGGGGTGAGTCGCTTTTACCACTTTTCCGGGATATTTGCCCGGCATGGAGTTCTCATTCCGGGGAATGGCAAGGGCATCCTTTATATTGGTTGCCGGCTTCTCTTTGACCGCCTGCGCCGAAGGGGCAGCCTTCACGATGGGAGAAAAAGCGACACTCGCCCCTCCAAGGGCTAACGAACGAAAAAAGTTTCTTCTTTTCATGGCATTACATTATTAAGTCTTTAGCCTGCTAAGGTATTGATTTTCTCCGGTGCATCTCCCCTTTTGACAGTTATTAGTACAACAAATCACTTTCCGCAGGTATTGGTAGCAAACAAGAAAGTATTTACTTTTGCCGAATTCTTTATAACTCAATAGAACATGCTGGAAAAAGGATTACAACACACAAGCCGTACGATAGTAAGTGCAGCTAACTCAGCCCGGACAATGGGGTCGGGCGACCTGGAAGTTTTTGCCACTCCCTCGATGGTTGCACTGATGGAGAATGCAGCGATGCGGGCCGTAGCCGCCGGACTGCCGGAAGGTTCGACGACGGTCGGGGCACAGATGAATACCTCCCATATCAAACCCTCCCCGATGGGAGAAGAAATAACGGCAACCGCCACACTTGAAGAAGCCGAAGGCCGGAAACTGACTTTCAAAGTAGTGGCGCACGACTCCAAAGGCGTAATCGGCGAAGGGACACATATCCGCTTTATCGTGGATAAGGAGAAGTTCCTCGCAAAGATTTACCCTACCGACAAATAGGTATTTTACGGGCGTAGAATGCCCATTTATAGTGATTTCACGTTCTCCGTTATCTTTCTACATTTGTTCCGTCTTAAAAATGAACAAACAATGAAAATAGAAAAGATTACAGGACGTGAAATCCTCGACTCAAGAGGTAACCCTACCGTAGAAGTAGATGTATTGTTGGAATCAGGCGTAATGGGAAGAGCTTCCGTTCCTTCCGGAGCTTCTACCGGCGAACACGAAGCACTCGAATTACGCGACGGCGACAAGAAACGTTACTGCGGTAAAGGTGTACAGAAAGCTGTTGAAAACGTTAATAAGATAATCGCTCCGGCCCTCGTCGGCATGTCTGCTTTGGACCAGGTCGGTATCGACCATGCCATGTTGGCACTGGACGGGACAAAGACCAAATCAAACCTCGGAGCAAACGCCATCCTCGGTGTTTCCCTGGCTGTTGCCAAAGCGGCTGCCAGCTATCTGGATATTCCTTTATACAGATATATTGGCGGAACTAACACATACGTTATGCCGGTTCCGATGATGAACATCATCAATGGCGGTTCACACAGCGATGCTCCCATCGCTTTCCAGGAATTTATGATTCGTCCGGTTGGCGCCTCTTCTTTCAAGGAAGGTCTGCGGATGGGCGCCGAAGTGTTCCATGCATTAAAGAAAGTGTTACACGACCGTGGCCTGAGCACTGCTGTTGGTGACGAAGGTGGCTTCGCTCCCGCACTGGAAGGAACAGAAGATGCACTGAACTCTATCCTTGCCGCTATCAAGGCTGCCGGATACGAACCGGGTAAAGACATCATGATTGGCATGGACTGCGCTTCTTCCGAATTCTACAAAGACGGTATCTATGACTACACCAAGTTCGAAGGCGACAAAGGCGTAAAACGTACTTCTGACGAACAGGTAGACTACCTGGAAAAACTAATCAACGAATACCCCATCGACTCTATCGAAGACGGTATGAACGAAAACGACTGGGAAGGCTGGAAAAAACTGACCGACCGTATCGGTAACCGTTGCCAGCTGGTCGGCGACGACCTGTTCGTTACCAACGTCGATTTCCTGTCAAAAGGTATCCAGGAAGGTTGTGCCAACTCCATCCTTATCAAAGTAAACCAAATCGGTTCACTGACAGAAACATTGAATGCAATCGAAATGGCACACCGCCACGGCTATACAACCGTAACATCACACCGTTCAGGTGAAACGGAAGATGCTACGATTGCCGACATCGCCGTTGCAACCAACAGCGGACAAATCAAGACCGGTTCACTGAGCCGTTCCGACCGCATGGCTAAATACAACCAGCTCCTCCGCATCGAAGAAGAACTGGGCGAACGTGCCGTTTATGGATATAAAAGATTGAAATAATATCATAATCGCTAATTTGCACACTTAAGGCTAAAGTTTTTAGAAGAGCTTCCCCGTGAGGAGAGGCTCTTTTTGCTTGACCTGCTGAAATTTTGTTAATAATCCTTCCGTCCGGAATACAATTAACTCACAATTATGTTATAATTTTACATCAGTTGTTTTTAGGCGAAAATCTATCAGATAAGAAAGAAGTTATTTAATTAAACAGAATCAAAAATGAATTTAGCAGAAGTCTTGCAGTTCCGCCGTTCCGTGCGGATATACGATAAAGAAAAACCGATAGACCCGGAAAAGGTCAAACAATGTCTGGAACTGGCAACGCTGGCTCCCAACAGTTCGAACATGCAATTATGGGAATTCTATCAAATTACAGAACCCGAATTATTAGCAAAGATTTCGAAGGCTTGTCTGGGTCAGACAGCAGCCTCCACAGCTCCGGAAATAGTTATTTTCGTTACCCGTCAGGACTTATATAAGAAACGGGCAAAATTCGTTCTCGAGTTCGAGAAAGGGAATATCCTGCGGAACAGTCCTGAGGAACGCCAGGAGAAACGTATCAAAGACAGAGAATTATATTATGGGAAAGTAATGCCGTTCCTTTATGCCAGATTCTTCGGTTTGCTGGGATTTTTAAGGGTTGTACTGGCTAAAAGCATCGGCCTCTTCCGCCCTATGGTACGTGAAGTTTCCGAAAGCGACATGCGCGTCGTCGTTCACAAATCCTGTGCACTGGCTGCCCAGACATTTATGATTGCCATGGCAAATGAAGGATACGACACTTGCCCTTTAGAGGGTTTCGACAGTACACAAATCAAAAAACTATTGAAATTACCGCACGGTGCCGGGATAAATATGGTCATTCCATGTGGCATCCGAAAAGGTAACAGAGGCATCTGGGGAGAACGATGCAGAGTGCCGTTCAACGAAGTTTATCATAGGATTTAATCTATCTTTCAAACGGGGAGAGGCTCCTGTTTTCATACCTAGCAGTAGGTATTTAATACAGATTTAATACCAGACTTGCCATTTTATACCGTATAATACCTTATATTTGCAACAAGGTGATGGAGAAGTTCAGGAAATATCTGCGTATAGCGCTCCCCGCACTGTTTATTGCGTATCTGGGATGCCTGATTGCGTTTACCCACGTCCATATCGTGAACGGGGTAACGATAGTCCATTCGCACCCTTACCATAAAACGGACGACGGCCGACCGGACCATGAACATGGTTACGCGGAGTTCCAGTTGCTTCATCAGCTTTCTACGATTCAAATCAGCGGAGCAGCGTTTGTTTCGATTCTGCTTGCCGCTTTTCTTACTACATTATTTATACTCAGAAATAATCCGGTCTACCCGGATTACCTGCTCCCTGTACGGGGAAAGTTATCTCTTCGTGCCCCTCCTGTAATCTGATACATACGGACTTTTTTTGTTAGGATGCCTGTGTTCAAACAGGTACATCCCTTGTATTACCTATTTATCAGAACAAATTAAAATGAATAAGATTATAACACTTATGCTATGCCTTTGCTGTGCCGTTACGGTTGCACAGGCAACAGGAGACGACGAGAAAATGAACGCTTCGGATGCCAATGTATTCGGACATGTACTGGACAAAGAAACAGGCGAACACCTGCCTTTCATCACCGTTATGCTGAAAGGGACCACCATAGGGACCACCACGGACAATTCCGGTCATTATTTCCTGAAAAACCTGCCCGAGGGCAAGTTTACACTCGAATTCAAATATCTCGGATACAAAACCGTGACCCGCGAAGTAACCTTGGTAAAAGGGAAAACACAGGAAATAAACGTCGAGTTGGAAGAAGACCGGATTGCCCTGGACGGCGTAGTCGTCTCGGCAAACCGGAGCGAGACTTCGCGGCGCCTGGCTCCCACCCTGGTCAATGTCATCGACTCGAAGCTATTTAAAACGACCAATGCGGTAAATCTGGCGCAGGGACTGAATTTCCAGCCAGGTGTACGTGTTGAGACAAACTGCCAGAATTGTGGTTTCCAACAGGTACGTATCAATGGGTTGGACGGACCTTACACACAAATCTTAATCGACTCGCGCCCAATCTTCAGCGCCCTTTCGGGAGTATACGGACTGGAACAGATTCCGGCAAATATGATTGACCGTGTCGAAGTGATGCGCGGCGGCGGCTCAGCCTTATTCGGCTCTTCCGCCATTGCGGGGACCATCAATATCATAACTAAGGAGCCATTACGCAATTCCGGAGAACTGACACATACGATTTCTTCTATCGGAGGAAGTTCAGCCTTCGATAACAACACGACACTGAACGCTTCGCTGGTGACCGACAACAGTAAAGCCGGCATGTACATCTTCGGTCAGAACCGCCATCGTTCCAGCTACGACCATGACGGTGACGGTTATACCGAACTGCCGAAACTTAAAAACCAGACGGTCGGTTTCCGTTCCTACTTGAAAACAAGCACTTACAGCAAGCTGACATTCGAATATCATCACATGAACGAATACCGCCGTGGCGGTAACCTGCTGGACCGTCCGCCCCATGAAGCGGATATTGCTGAACAACTGGAGCATTCCATCGACGGCGGAGGCCTGAAGTTCGACCTTTTCTCTTCCGATTACAAACATAGACTCAGCGTCTTCACTTCGGCCCAGAACACCGACCGCGACAGTTATTACGGTACAACACAAGACCCGAATGCCTACGGCAAGACTACCGACCTTACTTTTATGGCGGGAACACAGTATGCCTACAGCTTCGACAAGTTCCTGTTTATGCCGTCGGACCTGACAGCCGGACTGGAATACAATTACGACCATCTGAAAGATGAAATGATAGGCTACAACCGCTATACGAACCAGAAAGTCCATATCGAAAGCCTTTTCCTGCAAAACGAATGGAAAAACAAAATGTGGAGTTTCCTGATCGGAGCACGTATGGATAAACATAATATGATAGATAATGTGATATTCAGTCCGCGTGCCAATGTACGTTTCAATCCGACGGAGGATATCAATATCCGTGCCAGTTACTCCAGCGGCTTCCGTGCCCCACAGGCTTTCGACGAGGATATGCACATCTCTGCCGTGGGAGGTGAAATTGCGATGATACAACGTGCAAAAGACCTGAAAGAAGAGAAATCGCAGAGTCTCAGCACATCGGTCGACTTCTATCACCGTTTCAAGAACGGAATCCAGACAAATTTCCTGATTGAAGGATTCTACACCAGCCTGAGCGATGTCTTTGTGTTGGAGGATATCGGTAAAGACGAGCAAGGTAATATCATCAAGGAACGCCGTAACGGTTCGGGAGCCAAAGTGATGGGACTGACGCTCGAAGGAAAAAGCGTTCTCTCTTCCTGGCTGTCCTTACAGGCAGGCGTCACCTTGCAGCGCAGCCGTTACAACGAGCCGGAGAAATGGAGCGATAACGAGAATGTCCCGACAGAACGGAAGATGTTCCGCACTCCCAATACCTATGGCTACTTCACCTCGACACTGACTCCGCTGAAACATTTCACAGCAGCTTTGTCGGGTACTTATACCGGAAGCATGCTGGTACAGCACCTGGCCGGCTATATCCCGATGGACAAGGCGGTCAAAACACCGGACTTCTTCGACATGAACATCAAGCTGTCATACGACTTCCACATCTACAAAGACATCAACCTGGAAGTAAACGCCGGTGTACAGAATATCTTCGAAGCCTACCAGTCCGACTTCGACCAGGGACGCAAACGCGACTCCGCCTATATCTACGGACCGGCCGCACCGAGAAGTTATTTTGCGGGGATTAAGATTTCTTATTAGAAATAATTGAGATATATGAGAAAACCCCCGCTATCCCAAGCGGGGTAACGGGGGTAAATAAACAATTTTAGGGAAAACTATCCTACCATACCAGCCAGGTCGGATGACAATGCCTGTTTCTTCTTTGTGCAGAAACGTTCGCACTGCATGCAGATATCATATCCTAATAAGGCGCCGAGAATAAAATCTTCCTCAGGAGTAAGCAAGTTCAAAGGACGGGTAACCAGCAAACGGATTGCTTCAATACATTCAGGTCTGCCGAAATAAATATTCACACTCCGCTCACCGGCATCCTGCTTCACGTAGCAAATCTGCTGGCTTTCCAGACGATCGGTGGCAATCTTTTCATAAGATTTATTGATCGTGCATAAAACCATGCTTCGTATCCCCTTTTTATATTCGTAGATATGATTCAGAAAAACTTTTACCTCTCCGGGAATCTTATTCTCTTTGGCCGTTACCATCGTACTGACTGATATTACCTTAAAAACTAATACATGAAAATCAATTATTCCAATCCTTCTTTCTTCAAAGAATCAATCCATGAGTCAAGACGGGATTCCGTCTGGTCGTCTTCATTCAGTTCGTCCAACGGAAGTCCGACAAACTGACCGTCGACAACGGCTGTCGAATCATCATAAGAGTAACCGTCTGTTGCCACATTTCCGATAAATGTGCACCCAGTACCCTGAAGGTCCGTATAAATTGTTCCGATAGCGTCACAGAACGTGTCGCTGAAAGAGGAAGAGTCGCCGCAACCGAAAATAGCCACGAGCTTACCGGATAAATCCAGTTTCTTTATCTTGGCAAGAAAATCATACCAGTCATCCTGCAAATCGCCGGCGCCCCAGGTAGAACTACCCAGTATCAAAACCTCATAACCAGCCAGGTCGGAAGGAGAAGCCTTCGCCACATCGTACAGGTTAGAAGCATCCACGCCTAACTTGGCTGCTATACGTTTTGCAATATCCTCTGTTGTCCCGGTTGAAGAACCGTAAAAAATACCTATTGTCTTCATCTTATTCTATTTTTAATTGACAAAGACAAAGGTCAGATATCTCCCTTACAAAGGCAATACCTATAAATGTGTATTTTAGAGGGTTAAAATACCTACCGATTAATCAGCCACACGACCGACCGACTTTATGTTCTTTATCTTAGAAAGCGTCACACACATCTTCTGTATGTCTTCCACATCATGCACTTTCATCTTAATCTTTCCTTCAAACACACCGTCTTTCGCTTCAATAAGCAGACGCATAATGTTTACACTGAACTCGTCGGAGATTGTTTTAGTGATTGTGTTCAGAACGCCAATCGAGTCGATACCTTTCACTTCGAGAGTCGCCTCAAAGGAAGCATTCTTATGGCTGCTCCATTCGGTATTCAGGATACGTTCGCCGAAACTGCTCTTCAAGCGCATGGCAATCGGACAGGAGCGTTTATGGACAACCACATTACCGTCATCGTTGATGAAGCCCAGCGCATCGTCACCCGGAATAGGTTTACAGCATTCAGCAATGACATAATTACGTTCGAATGCTTCTTCACGAAGGATATAAGGTTTCGATTTATCGTATTTTGCTTTCGGTTTTTCTTCTTTCTGTACCTCTTCTTTCTCCTTATTATTCTTGACACCGACTCCTAACGCCTGTTTTACATACTTAAATAACACATTATCGGTCTTTTCCTTCAACAGCTTCTTTATATTTTCCGGCAGAACGACATCGCCCTTTTCCACGGCATAAAAGAATTCCTCCCGCTTGGAGAAACCGAAATACATGCACAACTTATCCAGATTGGACGTACTTGCCTCCATTTCGGAACGCTTAAAGGCTGCAATCACCTTCTCCTCACCCACTTTGGCTGCATCCTTACGGGCACGCTTCAATACGGCATCGATCTTTGAACGGGCTTTTGCCGTAGTAACAAAATTAAGCCATTCCGCTTGCGGCTCCTGTGAACGGGAAGTCAGTATCTCCACCTGGTCTCCACTGGCCAGCGGATGACTAAGAGGAACCAGGCGATGATTTACTTTCGCACCGATACACTTATTACCGATATTGGTATGCAGTGCATAGGCAAAGTCAAGCGCAGTTGCTCCCTGGGGAAGCGTTTTTATATCCCCTTTCGGGGTAAACACGAATATTTCAGAGGTAAATAGGTTCAGCTTGATTGTATCCAGAAAGTCGAGGGCATTCGGGTCCGGACTTTCCAGGATTTCAGTAATTGTCTGAAGCCATTTATCGAGTTCGGTATCTTCTTCTACGCTGTGTTCTTTATATTTCCAGTGTGCGGCAAATCCTTTCTCGGCAATATCGTCCATACGCCGGCTACGAATCTGTATTTCCACCCACTGCCCATCGGGACCCATGACTGTCAGGTGCAACGCCTGGTATCCGTTAGCCTTCGGACGGCTTACCCAGTCACGGATTCGGTCCGGACGAATCCGGTAAATATCAGTAATGGCGGAATAGATATCCCAGCACATATTCTTTTCATCCACCCCCGGCAGCGGGTCAAAAATGATACGGACGGCATACAGGTCGTAGATATCTTCAAAGGTAATCCCTTTGCTCTCCATCTTGTTCCAGATAGAGTAAGCAGATTTCACACGGGCTTTCATCTCATAATGCAAGCCCATTTCTTTCAGTTTCTTATCGACCGGAATTGCAAAATGTTCGAAAAGCTTATTACGGCTTTCCTCCGAGGCTTGCAGTTTCTGTTCGATAAAATCATATTCCTGAGGATGCTCATATTTAAAACTCAGATCCTCCAGTTCCGTTTTGATGGTGAAGAGGCCCAGGCGATGAGCCAAAGGTGCATAAAGGTACAGTGTCTCTCCGGCAATCTTGAATTGTTTGGCCGGAAGCATCGAACCCAAGGTTCGCATATTGTGCAGACGGTCGGCGATTTTGATCAGGATTACACGGATATCGTCACTCATGGTAAGCAACAACTTACGGAAGTTTTCCGCCTGTGCCGAAGCCTGTTCTCCGAAAATACCACCGGATATCTTAGTCAGCCCATCTACAATCTGGGCAATCTTCGGACCAAACATATCACTGATATCCTGTACGGTATATTCCGTATCCTCCACCACATCGTGGAGCAGGGCCGAACAAATAGAAGTCGACCCCAATCCCATTTCACGGCAAACAATCCGTGCAACGGCAATGGGGTGCATGATATAGGGTTCGCCGGACCGGCGTTTCACGCCGGCATGCGCCTGATTGGCAAAGTTGAACGCCTTAGTAATGCGCTCCACCTTCCTCCGGTGATTTGAATTCAGATAGTCCTCCAGCAGCTCATTAAATCCATCTTGGATCATCTTCTCGTCTGCCGTCATAGCGGGTAACATGTCACCGGCTTCCTTTGTGTCTTTTGTGTCTATCGCATCACTCATGGTTACAACCTCTTCTTTTTATACAACGTCTGTAACCACAAATATACAAATATTCATCAAAAATCAGCACGGAAGCCAAGAAAATAGCAAGTTTTATCCCACAGGAATTTTCAGAACCTGTCCGGGACGGATATTTGCATTCGGTAATCCGTTCGCCTTTTGTATCAAAGCTGCCGACACACCGGGGTACTTTTTCGATATCGTGTAAAGAGAATCTCCCGATTTCACTTGATAAGAGACATAGCCATTACCCTGTGTCTCAACTATTTCCGAAGGAGAAGTCGTTTTAGGTATCGCCTTAGACTTTGCTGTTGAAGCAAAAGCCACCCCGCCATTATCCACATACAAAGTCAATCGCCGCCCGTTAGCCAGCTTGTTCGACTTCAGACCGTTCCATTGACGTACTTCTTTCGGAGTCACTCCATACCGGTCGGCTATCGCATAGATATTTTCGCCGGAAGCGACACGATGAGTAATCTTTTCGCGGTTGGAAGACTTTCCGCCGTCTTTGTCGGACGGATTATAAGCCAGACAATTCTCCAGCAAATCTTCTGCACGGTGCGTATAAATCGTATCTTCTTTGTCGATGAAAGCATACGTCTGGTTTACCGGCAACTTCAACACAGACGGCTCCGTGTTTCCGGGGATAATATCGCGCTTATATTGCGGATTCAAGGCACGGACCTGTTGAATATCCATTTGTAGTATATCCGCCACCTGCTCCAGATGCAGTGCTTTAGTGACAACGACCGTATCGGTAGCCAGCGGCATACTGGTCTGTATCGGACAGATATTATGATCGCAATAATAGTTCATAATATAATTTGCCGCAATGAATAACGGCACATACGAGCGGGTTTCTTTAGGCAGATAAGGGAATATCTCCCAAAAATCAGTCTTCCCTCCGGAGCGACGGATGGCTTTATTTACATTTCCCGGTCCGCAATTATAAGAAGCCAGCACCAGATTCCAGTCACCATAAATAGCATACATATCTTTAAAATAACGACAGGCGGCATGTGTAGCCTTTACCGGATCACGACGTTCGTCAACAAGGCTGTTGATCTCCAGTCCGTAAATCTTTCCGGTCGGAAGCATGAACTGCCATAAGCCGCAGGCACCGACACGTGATAAAGCAACAGGATTCAGGGCACTTTCCACCACGGCCAGATATTTCAGCTCGATTGGCAAGTCATGTTCATCCAGCACCTGTTCGATGATCGGAAAATAAAAATCCGCCATACCCAGCATATAGCGTACCAGATTACGGCGGCGGTCGGCATATAAATCGATGCAATCGCGTACTACCTTATTATAAGGTAAAGAAATAACACGCGGAAGGCTTTCCAGACGTTCCCGGTAGACAGAGTCAGGGAACCATACATTTGCGGCATCGTCATGGCAATATTCATCTTTCTTGGAAAAGTATTGCACATGCCAGGAATGAAGCAGGCTGTCGACATCCGCATCCAGACTTTCGGGTATCAGACCGACATCAACCGACAGGGAGTCGGCGGAAAGGTCCGAATACTGAGGTTCTTCATTTTCAGTTATTGTTTCCTGTGCACGGGCAACAGTAACGAAACAGCAGAAACAGAGTAATGATAATAAGTATTTCATGTATTAATTAGAATTTTATACTGCAATTCAGGCCATATATTCGTTCACTGACGCTGGTCTTAGGCATCACCATCGGTTCCACCCGCATACTCAGGTCAGGAGATATATCAAAGTCGAACAACTGGGCATCCACATAAGCATCGATCATACAGATAGCATAAACGCCGGCTGTGATAATAATACTCAAATCCCTGTAACGACGAAAATAGTCCTTACGGCGCTTGATGTTATCCTGATAAGATGCAGTCGTAATAAATTTTTCCGGATCATATCCGTTCTTCTTCGCAATATCCGTCCATGAACTGCTCCATTTAGACGGATCATCCGCATTGTTTTTCACATCATACATCAAATCAAAATAGGCCGTCGAATAATCCTTATAATTCTTGTTATTCCAGGTTATCGCATAGATACAGCCCATAAAACCACCATACACAATAGGTAATTTCCAGTAAGCCTTGTTATATATCTGTCCCAATCCCGGCAAAATAGCCGACAAAATAACCGCCTTTGTCGGATTGGGTTTGAACGGTTTCAGATCTATTTCCTTCCCCTTTACCCGGCTCGCAGAGTCAGCCGACTGAAGTACAGCCTGCACCGTTGAGTCGGGTGGTGCAACAACAACCGTATCGGCGTCGAGTATAACCGCCTTGCCTTGTGCTTTTGTATATAAAGAGATACCCGTAAGCACCACCAGCAAGCACAGTATCCTGCTTATTTTTAATTTCATCCTCACGAATCTACCGTCAACTTATTTCAATTTATCCAACAGACCGATCAGTCTTTCCAGTTCTTCTTCCGAGGTAAAAGGAATCGTGATGCGTCCTTTTCCCTTCTCGTTGCACGCCAATTGTACCTTCGTATTAAAGAATCGGGACAAATGATCCTTCAGCAGGTTAAATTCTTCGGGAAGCATCGGTTTGCGTCCGGCTGTCTTCTCTTTCTTTTCTGCCGCTACAGCTTCAGCTCCGTTCCGCACGATCTCTTCCACATTACGTACGGAAAGCCCTTCCGCCAATATCTGTTCATACAGAGCCAGCTGCACTTCCGGATCTTCGACCGGCAGCAGGGCACGTGCATGTCCCATATCAATCTTCTTGTCTTTCAACCCCATCTGTATCTCGGCAGGCAACTTCAGCAGGCGCAGATAATTGGCAATAGTCGCCCGCTTCTTTCCTACCCGTTCGCTGAGTTTTTCCTGAGTCAGACCGTAGCTATCTATCAGTTTCTGATAGGCCAGTGCAATTTCTATCGAGTTAAGGTCTTCACGCTGTATATTTTCAATCAGCGCCATCTCGACTACATTCTCGTCGGCTGCCGTCTTGATATAGGCTGGGATCTGTTCCAGACCTGCCATCAGAGAGGCACGGTAACGACGTTCGCCGGAGATGATCATATACTTCTCGGTTCCGATCTCTTTCAGGGTTATCGGCTGGATAACACCCAGGGAACGGATAGAAGTAGCCAGTTCCTCCAGTGTTTCTTCCTCAAATATAGAACGGGGTTGATCCGGATTGGGCTGAATCTTGCTCAGTTCTATCTCACTGATAGAAGACGAACCGCCTGTCTTCAGGTCGTCCATCGTGATCAAAGCATCCAATCCACGGCCAAGAGCCGATCTTTTCATTACTGCCATAATTCTACTTATTTGTTTTTGTCTATCAGCTCCTGTGCCAACTGCATATGATTGAGCGCTCCTTTCGATTCGGCATCGTAAAGCAATACCGGTTTACCGTAGCTGGAGGCCTCACTCAGCTTCACATTACGCTGAATAACGGTTGTAAAAACGAGATCGCGGAACGGACGTTTCACTTCTTCGTAAATCTGGTTGGCCAGGCGAAGGCGCGAATCGTACATCGTCAGCAGGAATCCCTCGATTTCCAAAGCCGGATTCAGCTTTGACTTAATAATTTTTATCGTATTCAACAGTTTACTGATACCTTCCAATGCAAAATATTCACATTGTACAGGGATCATGACCGAATCAGCTGCCGTAAGGGCATTTACTGTAATCAGCCCCAGAGAAGGAGAACAGTCAATCAGGATAAAATCGTACATATCCTTCAGGGGAACGAGAATCTGTTTCAGAATTTGTTCCCGGTTCTCCATGTTCAGCATTTCAATCTCCGCACCCACCAGGTCGATATGCGACGGGATAATATCCAGTCCTTCCACCTCGGTCGGGATAATGGCACCTTTCGCATCCTCACCATTCACCAGGCATTCATAGATGGACAACTCGACACTGCGAATATCCACACCCAGACCGGAGGAGGCATTTGCCTGCGGGTCCGCATCAACAACAAGCACCTTCTTTTCGAGTGCAGCGAGGGATGCAGCCAGATTAATCGTGGTCGTTGTCTTACCAACTCCACCTTTCTGATTTGCTAAAGCGATAATCTTTCCCATACTTCGTCTATTAATTCGGAGGCAAAACTAAACATTAAAAACCTAACGAAATCAGGTTTAAGCAAAACAATGCTCGTTTTGTTGAAAAGTCGCCCTAACTGTTGATAACTTGCAAATATAAACAGAATATTTAATAACTTGTTCCAAATGAGGAATATGCATATACTTTTTTGGAAATGATAACGAAGTTTTAAAAATACGAAGCCTCCCCGATATCAACCGGAGAGGCTTGTTTTGTGTCTGCGTTCCTCCTTCTCAGGAGTACTTGACAGAAGAACTTTATTTTATTACTTAATATTCATCATCCCACTTGTTCACCCGTCGCAGGCTACTGAATGGCTCTCCCGAAGGAGAACCATTACGCGGAATGATTATTTTTGATTATAAATTTCTTATTTAATAATTGCTTTAACAGCGCTTTCGCCTTCAACAGCTACGAATACAATACCTGCAGGAACAGAGATTGTAGCTTCGCTGGAAGTGATTACTGTGTTAGCAATTGTCTGACCAAGAACGTTGCTGATAGCAACAGTCTTACCTTCAGCACCCTTCACTACAACAGCACCAGGAATTACAGATACAGATACTTCTGTAGTCTTAACACCTTCGTTTTCTGTCGGAGTTTCGTCAGTCTGACCGAAGTGGAATACCTGAGACTGGTTGATTACTTCGTTGATAGAAGCAGAGATGTCTTCATGATCACCTGTCGGTGTAATCTGAGCCAATACAGGAATACCGTTATGAACTTTCACCCAAGCACCAGCGAATGAACCGATAGCAGAACCCTGACCATTAGATTCCATCAGGAAGCCTTCACTTGCATCAGCAGTTTCATCAGCCTGGTCATTGATCTTTCTCAGAGAGAATGCATAGTTCTTATGAGCACCGTCAAGTACATTAGCTACAGAATTAGCACGAAGCAAATCGAAGTCAATTACTTTTGTTCCTGTTTCTGTATTGTTAACGATAGTAGTAACATCTGCCAAAGTCTTACCATTCTTCAGGATATAAAGAGTTTCTGCAGTAACATTACCCTTAGCATCAGTTGTTACCTGATGAACACCTTCTACAAATCCTAAACGAGTGTAATTTTCGAATTTGAATTTGTCAGCATCAGTCATTACATTATTGTTAGGCTGAACAGAGTCAGTATAGTTAACCAAGAAACGACCTGCCACGTAACCATTGTAAGCTACATAGTGATTGTCATCAGCAGCTTTTGCTTCAGCTTCAGTTTCCCAATAACCATGAGTTTTGCTGCCACACAGGAATCCGTCAGGAATAGAATCAACGCCTACAGCAAACAAGTACTGAGGCATGAATTGATTAGAAGACAGAACTTTGTCAACATACATAGCAGCAGCGTCAGCTGAAACACCCTTACTTTCAATACCTAAGAACTGAACGTCTGCGATCGGTTGAGAAGCGCTTACGTTTTTGCTGTCATTTCCGTCTTCGAACAGATATTCGTTTGCATTACCGCTCTTTCTGTAGATCTTCACTACATTGTTCATCGGCATGTCATAATCAGCAGTCATATCGATATACTGCGGACGGATCTTGTGCTGGAAGTAGAATGCAGAAGCACGATCTTCAGGATTGTCGTTCAAGCTAGAGAAACGTAATGTACCCAGACCATCTACAACATTAGCCTTGTTCCAACCATTAGAAGTTTCTAATGTTCCATTTGTATTTTGAATGTCTACCAATACATAGCAAGTATCAGTTACAGCATTATTAACATCAGAACGTACCTGGTCAGCTTTCAGATAGAAGTAAGCCCACTTAGCATTTACACCGTCGATATCAGCTTTCTTAACTGCTTCGTAGTAGTAATTGTTATCCTGTGCATTTTTAACCAATGCAAGATACTTCTTATCGTTGTCTAATAAATTAGCATCTTTCAGTTTCAGAACATAAGCTGTTCTTTGCAAATTCTGATGACCTGCCAACGGATAACCAAAACTGTTCACAATAGCACCACCATTGTTAGGCAATGTTGCTTCAGCGATTTCATAGATTGTAGGATCTGTTGCTTCTTCAGCTTTAGAGATCTTACCTACTTCACTCTGCAAATACAGGTTATCGTTATTGAAATGGTAATACTTGATAGTATAGTTGTTTTCAATACCATTGCTCAGTTCATCAACAGTGAACTTCTTGTATCCGTGATAAGCAGTCTTAGCGATCGGAGAAGTTACAGCAGTGAAGATGATAGAATCCTGAACACCCAGATTCTGGTTATTGAACATACCCTTGTTATCATTTCCACCTACATAAGTACGGTCGATAAAGCGGTAGATTGTTTCACCAGCAGCAGTAGTTCCCATATTATACAACTGACCTTCAAATACCTGATCAGCATATTCACGGTTGTGAATCTTCACACGACGTGCTACGCTTGAAGCATCGTTGCAATCCAACTGTTCAACAACCCACTGTGTAGCAGGCATCAAAGAGAAGTCCTGATCCATTGCCTGGTTGTCATACATCATGTTACCTTCCATGTTCTCAACGATATACATACCGTTAGCACGTTCTACAGAAGATTTAGTTGTATACAGATTGATGAAATACAAACCATTAGCAACTGTACCGCGAGTCAGATATTCGAACGGACGTACAATAGATGTTTTTACCTTAAATTCATCACGGTTGTCTCTGGCAACTGTCAGTACCGGATTAGTTTGCCCCGGGATTGTAGCAGCTGTTAAAGAAACAGTATTAGAACCTGTAGTAGCGTATGTTTTAGTATTAGTAAACGTATTTGCTACAGTATAATCGTTTTCGAAATATTGTGTACAAGCTTTTGAAGCCTTCCAATCTGTATGAGCATTGAATTCAGCATCTTCCTGTACAGCAGCATTCAACGGTTCGATCAGCAAGCTGTCATTTGTCGGGAAATAAGTCGCTTTGAAGTAGTAGCGAGCTTTCATATAATCACCATCTGTTGAAACCGGAGTTTTTACGGCAAACTGAACAGAAGGAGAAACTGAAGGAGCATATTTTTCTTCCTGATAACGAGCTGTATCAGCCAACAGATATTTGTTACCGATCTTGAAGTTCAGGTTGAATTTATTTGCAGCAACTTCTGCCAAACCTAAAGTCAATGCATCTTCTTCTGCAACAAATGATCCTGTAAAAGGAGCAGTACCTTCCAATGTATTCGGGTTGAACAGGAATTCGAAGTTAGTTGCATGGAAATCAGCATCCATACGAGCATTCAAATCGTCAGCAGTCATGATGATCGGATTAGCAACCACCGGCTTAAGATTTACTGCAATAGTAGGAATGTTACCTACTGACGGACCAGCTACATTTGAATCGTAAACAGCAGAAGTCAACAGTACACCTGTTTTATTCATACCGTCAGTAGCCAAATCACCTGTTACTGTAGCATCATCAGCAACTACCAAACACATCACCTGATTGTTTGCCTGATTGTGAAGATAAGAGAATACAGGAGAATAGCCAAAAGGATTTACATTACTGTTTACTGTATACCATGACCAGTTGTCAGTGCAACCATTCATTTCTACAGCAGCTGTTGCTTTAGCATTTGCAGCTGTACCAACAGTTTTTGCAGCACGTTCGTGATCGAATGTCAAAGCGAAGCCAGTTTCTTTGTTTACATAAGTAAACTTACCACCGCTTACACCATCTTCTTTGTCATAGTTGATTGTCCACAAAGAAGCATTCAGAGGAGCTTCGCTGGATTTAACTGCTTTCAGATAAATCTTACCTGTTTCATAATTTCTTTCCTGAATCAATACATAAGGATCTGCGCCATCATCCTGAATATTGTCACCGGCAGTTACCTGTAATTGATAAAGAAGATTGTCTTGGATATGGTAAACATCCTGTGACCAAGCAGCCCCGTTGAATGTTGCACCACCAGTCAAAGCAGATAGACCAGCTTTACCTGTAGATGTTTTGGATACGGAAGTTGTAGCAAATGTGCGATAAGCATCTTGTACAGTCTGTGCATTTGCTGAGAACAACGTTCCTAAAGCCAAGCATCCTACCAGAGTAGAAAACTTTTTGTTCATAATTCTAAAATTTAATATTAATACTAAAGTGTAATAAGTTCTTATTCAATACGATCACCCTCAAAAGGTCCTCTTGACCTATGACTAAAATAATCGATCGTTTTTTCTCGTCAACAAAAGTAAGCATTTGTTTCATTTCGGCAATCCTTTTTCAAATATTTTTTTCAACGATATGTTCTTTCTTATCAATTGAATAGCATCATCTGTATGAATCTCCCGATTTAAGGGACGAACTTCCAAAGTCATGACGAGAAAAAACGATCGTTTTAGCTAGTCATTTCTGCCCTCTCTTTTTAGTCCATTATTCATCTATTTCATCGGATAAAACACCTTTATATATTAATATGTACGCACGTACGTTAATATTATATCCACATAAAGTTGATTTTCAAGTCATACACCCATTCCAAACAGGTGCTGGTCTTTGCTTTCCATAAAATCAAAAACTATTTTACCAACAAATTTATCCATCCAGACGGAATCAGCCTCACAAACCCAATGGTTTATTATCTACAAATCAATCAATTAACTGGTGAATCCGCCATTCTATTCCGGCGTCACCAACACATTATCGCACTATTTTTAATACAGACAGACTCACTCGAACAGGATAGTAAAAGATAAAAAACAGCACACGGAAAATTAAATATTAAACACCCTGAAATTAATGGCAAAATATAGTAACTTTAAATATGTATTGCAAGCCTTACATATAAGTAAAGTATATATTACATTTTAGTAATGGTAGCATTACTTTTTAGTAAAGTATGTATTACAGAAATCAAAGTAAGCAGAAAAATACTTAGAATTACCATACTTATTTCTTAGTTATACGGACGTGACGGCTTAGTTCTCGATAGGTAAAAATAATAACCAACCAGTCATTCCGCTTGCTTTATCTCTTTACGGGGTGACGCCAGACATAACCGCTGGCGTCACCCCATAAAGAGATGATAGTCAACACACAAATACAACAAGTAAATACAGTGACACCCTTTTGATTAAAACAAAGATAATCTTCAGAAACTCAAATTGTACTGTCCGGAAGTAACTTTCTCCGAACGTTAAGAAAAAATTAAAAGCATCCTCCGTCAAAAGATTATCGTTACATTTGTAGTGATATTTAAAAGAAGTTGCGATGAATGATAGACCGCTTATACTGATTACAAATGATGATGGCGTAAATGCCAAAGGTATTAAAGAGTTGACTGAATGCCTGAGAGACCTGGGCGATTTAGTCGTATTTGCTCCCGACGGCCCCCGTTCGGGCATGAGCAGTGCGATTACTTCTGAAAATCCAATCAAATATAATCTGGTGAAGAGAGAACACGGACTTACAATCTACGAATGTACAGGGACGCCGGTGGACTGTGTGAAACTGGCTATCAATGAAGTGCTTGAGCGTAAGCCAGACCTGCTCGTTTCGGGTATCAACCATGGTGGCAATATGGCGATAGCCGTTCTTTATTCCGGTACGATGGGAGCTGCTGCCGAAGGATGCGTATTCGGAGTTCCTTCGATGGGAGTATCATTGCTCGACCATCATCCGGATGCCGACTTTACAGAATGTTGCCGCCTGGGACGTATGGTGGCACGCCGTGTACTGAAAGAGGGATTGCCTGCCGGAACTTATCTGAATCTGAATGTTCCGAAAGTGGATACAGTTAAAGGCATGAAGATTTGCCGTCAGGCTGCCGGAAAATGGGTGAAAGAATACAAACGCTCGGAGAATGGTGCCGGCAAACCGGTATTCTGGCTGACAGGTTCTTTCGAGAATGCCAAACCGATTCATCCGGACAACGATATGCTGGCACTCGACAGCGGATATGCTTCGCTGGTGCCCTGCAAACTGGATGTGACGGATTACGAATGGATGGAGAAATACAAAAACTGGGAAGGATGAAATATTTTCTGATCGCAGGCGAAGCTTCGGGCGACCTACATGCGTCGAACCTGATGGCGGCATTAAAAGAAAAAGACCCGGAGGCGGATTTCCGTTTCTTCGGGGGAGATTTGATGCAGGCTGTAGGCGGCACATTGGTAAAGCATTACAAAGAAATGGCTTTTATGGGTTTTATTCCCGTATTGCTCAACCTGCGAACAATCCTGAATAATATGAAAACCTGCCAGGAAAATATCCGGAAATATCAGCCGGACGTGGTGATATTGATCGATTATCCGGGATTCAACCTGAAAATAGCCAAATTCGTAAAGACAGTGCTGCATCTGCCTGTTTACTATTATATTTCTCCCAAGATATGGGCCTGGAAACAGTACCGCATCAAAGACTTCCGCCGTTATGTAGACCGGATGTTCTGCATCCTGCCTTTCGAAACCGAGTTTTTCCGCAAGCTGGATTATTCGGTCGATTATGTAGGAAATCCATCTGTCGACTCGGTTGCCCAATATAAAGAAAAGCAAGCCAATCGCCCCGATACGTTTATGGCCGATGAAGGACTGCCGGATAAACCCATCTTGGCCCTCCTTGCAGGAAGCCGCCGGCAGGAAATCAAAGATAACCTTCCGACCATGCTCGAAGTGGCAGCTGCCTACCCGGACTATCAGCCGGTTATAGCCGGAGCTCCCGGACTGGAACCGGAATATTACAAACAATATATAGGA
Source organism: Parabacteroides caecihominis (assembly GCF_023656785.1). Lineage (NCBI taxonomy): Bacteria > Pseudomonadati > Bacteroidota > Bacteroidia > Bacteroidales > Tannerellaceae > Parabacteroides > Parabacteroides caecihominis. The sequence goes on along the minus strand of NZ_JAMOKS010000024.1, from coordinate 82,771 downwards.
AACCATCCTGCCAAAATCATCTTCGGCAAGACATACGACCTGCTGCAACACAGCCGGGCCGCCTTGGTTACCTCGGGTACGGCAACGCTTGAAACATCGCTATTCCGCGTACCGCAGGTAGTCTGTTACTATGTCGTGGCCGGACCATTGGCCAGTTTTATCTTCCGCAATTTCTTCCATACCAAATATATCTCGCTGGTGAATCTGATTGCCGGACGCGAAGTCGTACAGGAATTGTTCGGTGCCCGCTTCTCTTATCAGCAGATACACGATGAACTGGGCAAAATACTTCACGATACGGCTTACCGTCAACAGATGCTCGACGGTTACGACGAGATCATTCAGATGCTCGGAAAACCCGGTGCTTCACAACGTACAGCCGAACTTATTTACCTATCACTGAAGCATTAACATCTTTTATTATTTTCTTTTGCAGCATTTTCCGTTATTCCTCCATCTAACCTTTTATAATGGGAAAATAAACAATTGTGATATGAATGTGATGAGGACGTTGAAAACTTTTATACTGGTTCTAGGAACCATTCTGGCGACCTTTACCATGTATTCTTGTTTAGATGATGACAGTAATTCTTCTAATAAATACAGTTTTGGAATAGCTACAATCAAACCATTAGGGAATGACGCCTATTACCTGCAATGGGATGATTCAACGACTTTCTGGCCGGCATCCGGCGTTACTCCTTATTTCGGGGTAGATAAAGAAAGACGTGCTTTTATAAACTTTACATTATTGGGAGATTCGACCAGCCACATGGCAGAAGGATATGATTATGCAGTCCGTGTAAACAGAATCGACAGTGTATTGACTAAATCGATCGTTGGCGATCTGGGCGAGAAAAATGATGAATATTACGGCAATGATCCGTTATGGATGAAGTCCGTATGGATTGAGGATGGTTATATTAATTTCCAGTTCGAATCTTATTTCGACGGATCGACCAAACATTTTCTCAATCTGGTGAAGATGAACAATACGGATACATATGAACTGGAGTTCCGTCATAACGCATACAACAACTTGTCGGGCGGACAAGGATGGGGCCTGGCCTCATTCAGACTGAATAGTCTGCCGCCTACAAACGGTGATACAGTGACGATGAAGGTGAAGTATAAATCGTATGAAGGTGATGATACGATTGAACTTAAATACAAATCAGGTACCCCTGCCGGTAAAGCGCCGATGTTGGGAGCCGAGAATTTTCAAGTGACAAATTAAACCTTCCCACATAACTTTTATTTTTATCATTTAGTTCAGGGAGAGAGGCATCGTGATGATGCCTTTCTTTTTTTTGTCTAATTTTGTGACAGAGATGCAACGGTCGGACGTTTTCTCTCGTTTATATAAACAAATGAACGAAACAACAGTACAACTGATAAAGGGTTGCCGGGAAGGAAAACGAAGTGCGCAACTGGGCTTGTACAAACAATTCGCACAACGATTGTACATAGCTTGCCTGCGCATTGTCGGCAACAGCGGTGAAGCGGAAGAAGCCATGCAGGATTCGTTCCTGAAAATCTTCACGCACATCGACCAATATAAAGAAGGACAATGTTTCGAAGCCTGGATACATCGGATAGCAGTCCATACAGCCATCGATTATGTGCGCCGGCAAACACCGGAATGGGAGGAACTATCCGACAACTATGCCGATCCGGAGCCGGACGGACCGAACGAAGAGGAAATAGCCTACTCGGTAAAGCAGGTGAAAGAGGCAACCGGTAAATTACCCGCCGGTTACCGCATAATCCTCTCGCTCTACCTCTTCGAGGGATATGATATGGAAGAGATTGCCTCTATCCTGAACATTCAGCCGCCAAGCGTACGCAGCCAATATCTGCGGGCAAAGCGCAAATTGTTAGACATTATAGCAGCAAATTGACATGGACAAATTAAAGAATTTCATAGACACCAATAAAGAAGCATTTGAAGATGACCTTCTGCCGGAAGGTCACTTCGAACGCTTCGAAAAGAAACTGCCGCCTGCCCGCAGGAAACATTTCAAACTATATAGTTTGTCTGCTTTCGCTGCCGCAGCCGCCATTGCACTGATACTCCTGCTCCGCATGCCGGGTGGGACGCCTGCTCCTGTAAATCAAAAAGCAGCCATACAGCAGCAGTGCAGCCAGCAAAAGGAATTTGGCGAACTTCAGATGTATTACAAGATGCAGATCAACGACATCATGGCACAAATGGAATCGTTGTATAAAAAGGAGAAGGCTCCGGGAGCCGCCGGCCTGTTACAGGAAAGCAAAAGGATTCTGAAAGACAATTATATGTTTGAAGAAACAATCCTCCCGACACTGCCTTGCTCGAACGACGGCCTGTTCGCTATGAACCAGCATTACAGTGCGAGTGTCGAAAGCCTGAACATCATGCTGAAGCAGATGGAAATAGTTACAAACGATAATGATGACAAATAAAAAATATATATCATGAATACAAAACAATTAAAAAGCCGTTCCTTATTACTTTTGGCAGTGTTACTCATCGCTAGTACCGCTATCAGTTGGGGCGCAAAACCGGAAAGTATTAAGAAGAAAGAGATCAGTAAATCTTTTGACGTCAGCCTGAGTGACCTATTGATGACGGACAATCGTTACGGCAATACGACCATCACGCACTGGAACAAGAATGAAGTGGCAATCCGTGTTGAGATAGAGGCAAAAGCCGAAAGTGCGGATGCTGCACAGGCTTGCATCGACCGTGTGAACATCGAACTAAAGAAAAGCGGGAATACGGTTTCCGCCATCACTTCGCTGAAACAGCAAAACTGGGGTAATAACAATTCCAATATCCGGTTTACGATCAATTATTTTATCAGCATGCCTTCGAAGCTGTCAATCAACCTGTCGCAGAAATACGGAAACATCAATCTGCCGGACAAGAATGAAGGCAAAAGCACGATACAGGTGAAGTACGGCAACCTGAATGCCGGCAGTTTCACCCAGCCCCTCAACCTGGAAGCTAAATACGGGAATGTGGATATTAATAATGTGACGAAAGCGAATCTGGACCTGGGATACTGCGGAAACGTCTCTGTCGGCGATGCAGAACAAATGAATGCCGACAATAAGTATTCGAATATGAATATTAAGAAATGCGGCCAGATCAATCTGGAAAACAAGTATGGTAATATAAAAATCGAAAGTCTTGACAAAGGCTATATGGAGATCAAATACAGCGAAGCGATGATCGGCTCGGTAAAAGAAGAATTGAACATAGATGAACTGGCTTACAGCACATTGACAATAAAAGAATTGTCTGCCAACTTCAAACAGGTGAATGTAGATGCACGCTATGGTAATCTGAATATCAGCGTTCCGGCAAAAGCATCTTTCAAAATCGCAGCCGAAAACATGAAATACGGCAGCCGTAATGTCAGTGGTTTTAACATCACAAACTCTTCGACAGAGGATAAAGTGAACCATTACTATGAAATCAACGGCGGAAACAAGGGACGCATCAATTTCGACGGAAATAATTACAGCAATATTAATGTGAAGGCGTTAAAATAACCTACTTTTCCCTTGATGGAAAAGTAGGCAAAAGATCAAGGCTTAACCGGCTTCACTGCTTCGGTGAAAGACTCCGCTGAAAAATCCGAAACTCGCTTCGCTCAGACAACGGATTTTTTTAACCGCTTCGTCTTCCCCCTACGCGGACGTTCACCCGCTTAGGCCTTTCCAAGGAAGCTGTGCTTCCTCTTAGGATGGCCGACACCGATACTTATAAAATAAAAACTTTCGGATTTAACAGGTAGTATCGGCAATCCCAGGAGAACGCAAAGCGTTCTATGAAAGGCCTCATTTGGTGAGCGTAAAGCGAAGTATCCGTAGAGAGCGCCCGGAGGCTGTGCTGTTTGAGCGAAGCGAGTTCACAGACGACAGCGAACGGAGGATACTGAGTAGCGAGGCAGATGCAGCCTTGAACTTTTGGTTACTTTTCTTTCAAGAGAAAAGTAACAGCCAATACTTTATCCAATGCCGAATAAAATATCAGCGAACCGGCGATAGCCGCAATTGTCATGATAAACGGCAGTTTATCCTTTATTCCTTCCAACATATGATCAACGCTTCCTGCGGGCTGTTGGCCTAAAAGCATCAATACGCCGGCAAACACGACGAGATATGCAATAATGACGCCAACAATCATAAAAGGGGGCATTCCGGAACTCATCCTGGCCTTTTTCACTTCCGGTACTTTCAACGGTTCTTCCTGCATGATAAGATCCATGATCCGCAGGCTTAAATCCGGAGATGGCTTAACCATTCCTTCTTTCAGAAGTTTGCCGGTCAAGCGGTTTATATCTTTATCTGATATACTCATAACACATTAGCTGTTTCATTCTTCATCATTAACTGTAATGTTTCGTAGAAATGCTTACGTCCCCGAAACAATTTTACTTTAATATTGGAAGGCGTCAGATCCGTGATCTGACCGATGTCCGCAATGGAACACTCTTCCAGGTAAAAGAGATTAAGTACCAGGCTCTCGTCGGCCGGTAACTTTTTCAATACACGTGCAATTATCTCTTTCCGGTCTTCCCGCTCCAGGATAGCCGTTGCGCTATCTACTTCACTGGTTGTAAGATCGGTTGCAATAGCATCATCATAACTGTCGAATACGGATTGCTTCCGCTGGGCGGTAATGGCCGTATTATAAACGATTTTATAGAACCAGGTAGAAAATTTACTGCCAAACTGGAAAGACGGAAGTGCACGATACATCTTGACAAAAGCATCCTGCACGACTTCTTCTGCCTCCTCGCGATTCTCCAGTATGCGGAAGGCAATCGTAAATGCCATCTGCTGGTACTTCGCGACGAGGCAGGAGAAACTTTTGGTGTCCCCTGCCAGAATGCTTTTTATCCATTTTTGTTCGTCCATCAATCCGGTTTATTGTTCTTTCTCTTTTTCCAACATCTTGAGAACAATAAAGAAATAGGCCAGATAAGCTATACCGCCACCTAAAACAGTAAAGATAACAACAGAAAAACCAGCCCAGTCATGCGGCATCGTATCATCCAGATATATACCACCAATAGCTCCCAAAGCCAACCCGATCATCAACAAACCGTTGCGCAGGGCATTGAATTTATTCGCCTTCCTTTCCGGCTCTTCCAATACAATACCTTTCTCGATCATAGCCATACGCTCTTCATGTTTTGTCCGGGTAGTTCTTACTACAAGTACCATAAGCAACACTACGGGCAAGCCTACCGCACAAACAATTGCAACCAGGGGAATCAACCAATCTTCCATAATTTCAATATTTAATTTGTTTCTAATTTGTTTCGTTTACAGATAAGACTTACGTTCCGGAAAGAAGGTTACAGGAATGACAAACTATTTTCAAAAAAAATACCCGAAAACCGGATGCACCTCCGATTTCGGGTATTTATCAATAAGTTATCCGTAAACTACGAAAAGATTAATCCAATATTTTAATCTTAATGTTACGATACCAAACGTCGTCACCATGATCCTGCAAACCGATGAAACCTTCTTTGTTAGGTCCGCCACAGTTCAACAGTAGTTCATAAGCCAACGGCCATTTGTCTTTGCTGAATTTACTCTTGTCCAGCATTTCTTTCCACTGCTGTGTCCACAAGTGATATTCAACAACCGATTCGTCATTCTGATAGTGAACAACCGTACCTTTGTAACACATGATCTTAGACTTGTTCCATTCGCCGAACGGTTTAGAGTTCTGCGGTTTAGCCGGGATCATATCATACAGGGAAGCAGACATACGATTACCATCTTTACCCAATTTGGCATCCGGATGGTTTGCATTATCCAAGATTTGAAATTCAGGGGCAGAAATATAAGAAGGTTGTCCTTCCACTTCCTGGATCATAATAAATACACCAGAATTAGCGCCTTTAGCTACTTTCCATTCCCATTCCAACTCAAAATTTTTGAACTTATGAGCAAATACCAGATCACCACCGTCCTTAGCACCAGCTTCACCGGCACCGGAGCCTTTGATATGAATTGCGCCGTCATTCACCTCCCAAGCATTAGGAACATCTGTACGGTCATATCCTCTCCAGCCATTCAGCGTTTTACCATCAAACATAGTAATCCAACCATCGGCATCTTTCGGGAACGTAGACAGGTCTACTGTCGGTAAATCCAATAATTTGTATTCAGGCACAGCTGCTTCTGTTTCTGCTTCAGTTGTTGCATCGGCAGCAGCTTCATCTGTTTTCTTTCCACCGCCACAAGATGTAAAATAGCACATCATCAGCGCGGCACTGATAAATAATACTGACTTCTTCATTTTTATGTAGTTTAAAACTGTTATCTAGGCATATCAGGCAATTTCCAACCATCGCGATAGTTGTGCTTGATCAGTTCTGCTGCAAACTGTTTTGCATTAACAGGATCTGTCCAGTCCTTTGCAAACGAAGGATGACCATCTTTGATAGTGAAACCGTCTTTGATACAAGTCTTTATCATTTCGTTATCACCGATGTTCGTAAATTGCATGTTAATGCCATCCCATTTCAATGTTCTGTTCAGACTCTGTAAGCGAACTGCTAATACCCCCATCACGATCATTTCATTGAACGGACCGGCTTCCGAGAAATTCGATTTTGTTTGTACACGGCTGGATGCATTTTCTTTACAAGCACGTACCCAATCCATTTCATGTCCTTTTACACGACGACATACTTTAGGAGCATTTGGAACACGACCTGACAACAAGAACGGCTGCTGTCCGTAACAACCGCAAATCAATGTATCTTTCGTTCCATGGAAAATAGTCAGACCGCCACCAGGTCCCATCAATTCTTTTCCTTCCGGGAAACCTTCCGGACGATTCGGCATCATACCGCCGTCATACCAATGAATTTCAACTTCCGGCATGGCCAGTTTCGGCATATTTTCACGAGCCGGGAAAATAAACTTCACATGCTGTGCATTAGGAGCGCAATCACGAAGCAACAAAGTAGAAGAAGCTTCAACACTTGTCGGATAACCTAATTTCAATGCCTTAAACGGAGTGTGCATGATATGGCAAGCCATATCGCCTAAAGCACCTGTACCATAAGCCCACCATCCGCGCCAGTTCCAAGGATGATAAATTTTGTTGAAAGGTTTCAATTCGGCTGGACCGGTAAATAAATCCCAATTCAATGTAGAAGGCACCTTATCTGCTTTATCCGGAGTATTCAAACCTTGCGGCCAAATAGGACGGTCTGTCGCACATTCAACTTTTGTGATATCACCGATTTCGCCATTCCAGATCCATTCGCAAACCAAATCCGTATCTTCAGAAGAAGAACCTTGGTTACCCATCTGAGTTGCAACATTTGTAGAAGCAGCCAATTTAGTCAACAAACGAGATTCGTACACAGAGTGTGTCAACGGTTTCTGACAATAAACATGTTTGCCCAATGTCATCGCATCTCCCGTAATCATAGCATGTGTATGGTCGGCTGTAGCGATAATAACGGCATCGATAGATTTACCCATCTCATCGTACATCTTGCGATAATCCCAATATTTTTTAGCATTCGGATGTTCGTCGAATACGCCTTTCGCATATTTCCAATCCACGTCGCAAAGAGCAACGATGTTTTCACTTCCTTTTACAGCATTAATATTGGCATGTCCCATACCGCCGATACCGACAGCAGCAATATTCAATTTATCTGTTGGAGCCACATACCCATGACTTTTTCCTAAAACGGAACCCGGAACAATGGTCAATGCAGCAGCAGCGGCTGCGCCTCTTTGAAGAAATGATCTTCTAGTGATGTTTGACATAGTAATAATTTTTATAGATTAGCACTTAATAATAATATTCTGATTCAATTGTCACATCTTAAAAACACAAACTGACGCAAATATAGCCAATGCGAAAATAACAACAAGCCGTCCTTCCCGCTTTCTTTTTCAAAATAGTTTTTTTTAACAGTGCTTATAGACAATGTCTATTTTTTCATAAATATTATCTATGGAGCTAGGTGTTTGAAAAGTCGTTCTTTCTTTTATATTTGTCTAGCACAAAACATATTCACCGGATTTCTGTTATATAAATGAAGAGCTGAACATGAAAAAGAAACCAATACTTGTTCGAATTTACCAATTTTACCTGGAAGGATTTCGTGAAATGAAGCTAGGTAAAACGCTATGGCTGATTATATTGGTCAAGCTCTTCATCATGTTTTTTATATTAAAACTGTTTTTCTTTCCTAATTACCTGGGACAGTTTGACAGCGATTCCGAGAAACAGGAACACGTATCGGGTGAATTGATCAATCGAGCAATTACTCCTTAATTAATATAATTATGATCGAAAGCATTGACACTTCTTTGATTGACTGGTCGAGGGCGCAGTTCGCTCTGACGGCCATGTATCACTGGCTTTTTGTACCCCTGACTTTAGGGCTTGGTGTGATCCAGGCAATACTGGAAACCATTTATTACAAAACAGGTGACGAATTCTGGAAAAAGACAGCCCAGTTCTGGATGAAGCTGTTTGGTATTAACTTCGCGATCGGTGTCGCCACCGGTCTGATTCTCGAATTTGAGTTCGGGACGAACTGGTCGAACTACAGCTGGTTCGTCGGTGATATTTTCGGAGCGCCGCTGGCCATCGAAGGTATCCTTGCTTTCTTTATGGAAGCGACATTTATCGCGGTTATGTTCTTCGGCTGGGACAAAGTAAGCAAACGTTTCCACCTGGCTTCTACCTGGCTAACCATTATCGGAGCCACCTTATCCGCCCTGTGGATTCTTATCGCCAATGCCTGGATGCAGCATCCGGCAGGTATGCAATTCAATCCGGACACGGTACGCAACGAAATGTTCGATTTCTGGGCAGTCGCTTTGTCGCCTGTCGCCATCAATAAATTCTTCCACACCGTATTATCCGGCTGGATCGTGGGTGCGTTGTTTGTAGTAGGTATCAGCAGCTGGTATCTGTTGAAGAAACGGGAAACGCGTTTTGCCCTGGAAAGTATCAAGATCAGCGCCATTTTCGGACTGGTTGCTTCTTTACTGATCCTTTGGACCGGTGACGGTTCCGCCTATCAGGTTGCTCAGAAACAGCCGATGAAGCTGGCTGCCATGGAAGGCCTTTACGAAGGAGGAAACGGTGTCGGACTGGTGGGCATCGGGATGCTGAATCCGGAGAAGACCAGTTATAAAGATAATGTAGAGCCATTCATCTTCAATATACAAATACCCAAAATGCTGTCTTTGCTGGCAGAACGCAAGATAGACGGATATGTTCCGGGTATCAATAATTTGATCGAAGGAGGATATGAGACTAAAGACGGCACGCCGGCTCTTTCCGCAGCCGAAAAGATTGCCAAAGGACAACAGGCCATCCAGGCACTTGCCAAATACCGCGAAGCCAAGAAAGAGAAAGACGAAGTGGCCGCCAAACAATACCGGGCGACACTCGACGAGAACTTCCCTTATTTCGGTTACGGTTATATCAAAGATCCGGGCGACCTGGTTCCTCATGTAGGAATGACGTTCTATTCATTCCGTATCATGGTGATTCTGGGAGGTTACTTCATCCTGCTCTTTATCATTGCGATCATCTGGAGTAAAAAAGACAAGTTCAAAGACACCCGCTGGCTTCAGAAAGTATGCCTGTGGTCGATTCCGCTGGGATATATTGCCGGACAGGCCGGATGGATCGTTGCCGAGGTGGGACGCCAACCCTGGGCTATACAGGATATTCTTCCGACGAGCGCATCTATCTCCAAACTGGCTACGTCGTCTGTACAGACCACTTTCTTCCTGTTCCTGATTCTGTTTACAATCTTACTGATTGCCGAAGTGGGAATTATGGTGAAGGCTATCAAGAAAGGACCGGCCGTATCTACTAACAATGAAAACTAAAAATATACACCATGGATAGTACATATATATTATTACAACATTACTGGTGGTTCCTCGTATCCCTGCTGGGAGCACTGTTAGTATTCCTGCTTTTTGTACAGGGAGGTCAGTCATTGCTCTTTTCGATCGGCAAGACGGAGCTGGAACAAAAGATGTTATTAAACTCAACCGGACGTAAATGGGAGTTTACCTTTACAACGCTGGTTACTTTCGGTGGTGCCTTCTTTGCCTCTTTCCCCTTATTCTACTCGACCAGTTTCGGCGGTGCTTATTGGGTGTGGATGCTCATTCTGCTTTGCTTCGTGATACAGGCCGTATCCTACGAATACCAAGCTAAAAAAGGGAACTTACTGGGCAAAAAGACTTACCAGATATTCCTGATCATCAACGGTGTGTTGGGCCCGATCCTGCTGGGAACTGCCGTAGGGACATTCTTCAACGGAGCTGAATTTTCAGTGAATAAAGGACAGATGACAGATATTGCCATGCCGGTTATCTCGACCTGGAATAACTCTCTGCATGGGCTGGAAGCTGCATTTGTATTCTGGAACGTTTGTCTCGGGCTGGCCGTATTCTTCCTGGCACGTGTGCAGGCATTGCTCTATTTCATCAACAATATTGACAATAAGGATATAGTGGGCCGCTGCCGGAAACGCTTGATACCGGAAACAGCTTTGTTCCTGGTGTTCTTCCTGCTGTTCCTCGTACGTTTGATGCTGGTAGACGGTTTTGCCGTGAACCCGGAAACGCAGGAGGTGTTTATGCAGCCTTATAAATATTTCATCAACCTGATTGAGATGCCGGCTGTACTGGCAGTGCTGCTAGTGGGCGTAGTGCTTGTTTTGTTCGGTATTGTTAAAACAATCCTGTCGCAAACGTGGCGGAAAGGAATCTGGTTTGCCGGAACAGGGACCGTCCTCACCGTACTGGCGTTATTGCTCTGTGCCGGTTGGAACAACACGGCTTATTATCCGTCGTTGACCGATCTGCAAAGTTCGCTGACTCTTCAGAATAGTTCATCAAGCCTGTTCACGCTGAAAGTGATGAGTTACGTATCCATTCTCGTACCGTTCGTGCTGGCTTATATATTCTATGCATGGAGGGCACTCGACCTTCATAAGATCGATGCGGAAGAAATGGAAGAAAAAGATGGACACACTTACTAAAGAACACGGCGTCCGTACGGGCGGTTCGCGAACCGCCCTTTGCAAGAAACATACCCCATAAAACAAAGGAAACGGCGAAGCTCACGCTTGGCCGTTTCTACATTTAACCGTTTTAAACAAAAAGAAAAAGTTAGTTAAGGCTTAGAATAAAATATCTTAAGTCTTTTTTACTTACTATAGATTGCTTCCTTTAGGACAGCAAACAAATATATGTAATCCGAAGCATCTTCGGAACAATCCGACCGCTTTTTTTGCTATTTTTCACAGAACACAGATGCTTTTGTATTATCTTTGCAAACAATTATCCAAGGGATTCCTTTATGGCAGATTTCAATTTAAACATTTTAGGATGCGGTTCGGCCTTACCTACAACACGGCATCTGGCAACCTCTCAGGTAGTAGATTTACGGGACAAATTATATATGATAGACTGTGGCGAAGGCACACAGGTGCAGATGCGCCATATGCGTATCAAATTCAGCCGGTTGAATCATATTTTCATATCCCACCTGCATGGTGACCATTGCTTTGGTCTGCCCGGTCTGATCTCCACACTCGGTATGTTGGGACGCACCGGCGAACTGGTGATACATGCACCCAAAGAAATTGAAAACTATATGCGTCCGGTATTGGATACATTCTGCAAAGGCATGCCTTACGAAGTCCGTTTCAATCCTGTAGATACACGTAGCCATTCACTGATTATGGAGGATCGCTCGCTTTCCGTCTACTCCATTCCCCTGAAACACCGTATCCCGACCTGCGGCTTTTTGTTTGCCGAGAAGCCAAAAGAAGCCCATATCATCCGCGAGATGACCGACTTCTATCAGGTCCCCGTCAGATGCATGAAGGATATCAAGCTGGGAGAGGATTATGTCACGCCGGAAGGAGAAGTGATTCCCAATTCACGACTGACGCGCCCGGCTGCTCCCCCCAAACGTTATGCGTATTGCTCGGATACGGCCTACAATCCTTCCGTCATCCCGATCATTGAAGGGGTAGACCTTCTTTATCATGAGGCGACCTTTGCCGAATGTGACAAGGCACGCGCCAAAGAAACATTCCATTCTACAGCACGGCAAGCGGCAGACATCGCCCTGAAAGCCGGTGTCAAACGCCTCGTTATCGGCCATTATTCTGCCCGTTACGAAGACTTGGCAGCATTGCATCGTGAAGCGGAAGAAGTATATCCCGGCACCATTCTCGGAGCCGAAGGGATGGTTTTGCCTATATAATATCGTGGTTTTCTTAAATAATAACTGCCAAATATCCAGCATATTCAAAATTATTCATACATTTGTACGAATTTAGGGTTTCGAATATGAGAATATTATTTTCCATAATTCTGTTGATCAGCGCTTACGTTGGTTCCCCGTTTATTGCAAGTGCGCAGCAAACGGTTCAGGCAACGCATGTCGTAAAGCAGGCAGAACCCGATTCTATCGAAATCAGCGCCTACGACAACAAGGTGGTTGTGAAGAACGCTCCCATCGGAAGCAAGCTGGAAATATACAGCGTGGTAGGCATCCGTGTCAAGGAAATCGAACTGAAACAACCGGATGGCGAATACACCGTTAACATCGCCAAAGGTTACTATATCGTCCGCATCGGCGAAACTGTCCGCAAAGTAGCCATCCGCTAAATACATCTCCGTTGCTTTTGGATATTTTTTTACTTATATCCATCACATCTCATTCTAATTTCCCCAATTTTTTTTACACAGTGGGGAAAAGTCCCCACCATAATGGGGGAAAATCCCCACTGCAATGGGCTTATTTCCCCACCCTGATGGAACTTTTATTTCATCTGCACAAGCTATAAGCTCTTCCCGAATGAAACAAACCTCCGTATTCCCGAAAAGAAAAGAGGACCTGTCACCAAGACAAGCCCTCTTCTTCTGATAATTATATATGTATAGGTTAAAAAGCGTAGGAAAGACCGATAGACGGCATCAGGGCATATACGTTATAATGTCCGCCGAACGTACGGGGTTTCTTTAAGAGGTCCAGGTCGGTATAAGAACCGTCGCGTCCGAAACCTGTTACATAAGAGAACGCAAAGTCAACAGATAAAGACTGTAACGGACGGAAACTCAAACCGGCAGTGATACCCAGTTTGTTCATACTCGGAGTTTCGGGATTCAGGTAATTATCTTCTACCGGAGTTTCGTCGAAATATGCACCTAAACGAAGGTCCAGACGGTTTGTTGCTGCAAACTGAGTACCCAAACGATAAATACGTGAGTTCTTATATTTCTTCGGAGCATCGATATCATAATCGCTCAATTCGGATGCCGGATAGAAGTTCACAACCAAAGAGTTGTAAGCCCCCCAGCCTACAAACTGAACTTCACCGGAAACAATCCAGCGGTCATTGGGTTTGTAAGTCAGGCCGACATTCCAGTTATCCGGCAGAGGCAGTTCAGCAGAGAAAGTAGCCTGGTCCAGTGGAGGAATATTTATTCCGCCCTCAGGAATACCGGGAATAGTGATACCACTTGCCTGAAGCTGACCCACCAAGCCATTTACCTGTTCCAACAATCCTTTAATTCCTAATTCATTGGCATAGCTCAAACGGACATCACCTTCTTTCACACGGGCTTTTACCTTTGAACGGTAAGATAAACCGACCGTGAATTTATCGTTAATATCATACATCGCACCCACATTGAACCCGAAACGGATACCTGCATCTCCTTTCAAAGAAGCAGAAGCTGCGGATACTTCGTCATATTTAGCCATTTCTGTTACCAACTGGTCAACAACCGGTTTCAATTCCGGCTTTGCTTCAAGTATCGGACCAAGTTGCCCCATCATGCTCTCAGCCAAACCTGTCATGGCACGCGGAGCAATCAAGGCACGATTCAGTTCAATATTACCGAATTCCATCATCAAGCCTGCACCGATACTCAGGTTATCCATAATCTTCCAGGAAACTGTTGGCTGAATATTGAATGCCTTCAAAGAGATATCCTGCACCAGGTGAGCACCTTTCCAGTCGCGTCCCCAGTTAATCGCACTACCATAAGGAGTGTTTACACTGATACCGGCTGCCAGGAAGTCATAAATCTTGAAACCGGCATATACATATAAAGGAGTACTTGCCTTATTATCCGTTTTTTGTACATAACCATCATCTCCCGTAAACTTACCATTGGCAAACACCCCGGTAATACCGGCCGACAAATCCACGTTCTTATCCATAAACACCAGACCAGCCGGATTAAAATGCATGCTTTCTGCACCCAACTTCATGGCTACACCTACGTGTCCCATACCTGCCTGCTTGGTACTCTGAGCGTTAACCTGGTAACCCTCTGCCGCTGCATACGACATCGGAAGCATGGAAAGACATGCTAAAGCGATAACTTTCTTCATAAAATATTCATTAATTAATACCTCTCTTATAACATCCTCTCAGATGCAAACGCCGGCAAAGATAAAGACTTTTCTTTAATATTGCACACTTTTAACAAGAATGTGCGGCACATTTCCGCATTTATTGTGCAATTCCTCCGCAGAATAAATAATTCAGAAAATCTCCTTATCTTTGCAACGCAAAGGAACGTTTCCCTTGCCGTGTGCTTGCTGAACCACGTATAAAACAAGAAAAATATGAAACATCAAGATGCCGCTCTGGTATGCTTCTCCGGTGGACAAGACTCCACCACCTGCCTGTTCTGGGCCAAGAAGCATTTTAAACGCGTAGAAGCCGTATGTTTTACTTACGGCCAGAAACATTCCCTCGAAATTGATATTGCACGCAAGATTGCTGCCGATGCCAACGTGCCGTTCCAATTGCTGGACGTATCGCTAATCAGTCAACTGGCGCCTAACTCGTTGACGGACATTTCTATCGAAATGGATGAAGACAAACCGGCCGACAGCTATCCGAACACCTTCGTACCGGGAAGGAACATGGTATTCCTGACATTCGCCGCCATCATGGCACGGAGCAAAGGGATTTTCCATCTCGTCACCGGCGTATCGGAGGCCGACTTCAGCGGATACCCCGATTGCCGCGACACCTTCGTCCGCTCACTCAATGTGACGCTGAACCTGGCGATGGATGAACAGTTCGTCATCCATACTCCTCTGATGGACCGCGATAAAAGCGAAGTATGGCAACTCTCCGACGAACTGGGCGTATTCGACCTGGTCCGTACACAGACACTGACCTGCTACAACGGCGTCCCAGCCGACGGTTGCGGCCATTGCCCGGCTTGCAAACTGCGTCGGGAAGGATTAGAGAAATACCTTAAAAGGAAGTTAACAGTTAACAAGTAACTGCAAAAATGGATACAAGAAAGAATGAAAACGAACTGCACCTCCTGGGCGGTTCTACCGAATATAAACAGGATTATGCTCCGGAGGTGCTGGAAGCATTTACCAACAAGCATAAAGGTAATGACTACTGGGTACGTTTCAACTGTCCCGAATTCACCAGCCTCTGCCCCATCACCGGACAGCCCGATTTTGCGACTATCCATATCGACTACATACCCGATGTGAAGATGGTGGAAAGCAAGAGCCTGAAATTATACCTCTTCAGCTTCCGCAGCCACGGAGCCTTCCATGAAGACTGTGTCAACATCATCATGAAAGACCTTATCAAGCTGATGGACCCGAAATATATCGAAGTGACGGGCATCTTTACCCCTCGCGGCGGCATCAGCATCTATCCGTACTGCAACTACGGCCGGCCGGGTACCAAATACGAGCAACTGGCCGAACAACGCCTCTTCAGCCATAACGCATAAAAGTATTTTCCGATAGCAGATGCTACAACGTGGCAAATAATTATGTAGATTTGCAATCACTTAATTGTAAACCTACATAATTATTTAGACCATGAGGAATAGAAATTTCACTATCAAGGCTACACTGGCTGCTATGGCCTGCACCGCCTGCGTAAATCTGAGCGCACAGCAAAAAGAGTATCCGCAACCGGAAAAGATGACTCCGGGCATGTCGGAGTACTGGACGCCTCAACCCAAGATTGTAACTCCGGGAGATATCAAAACAAATTCCGCTCCGTCGGATGCCATCGTCCTGTTTGACGGCAAAGACCTCTCCGCTTGGGAAAGCACCAACGGCCAACCGGCCCAATGGACCGTTCACGACGGCGTATTCACAGTCAATAAAAAGACCGGTGATATCCAGACCAAACAGAAATTCAACAACTACCAGCTACATATCGAATGGTGCGTTCCTGAGAATATCACCGGAACCAGCCAGGGACGGGGCAACAGCGGTATCTTCATGCAAGGGATGTACGAAGTACAGGTACTCGACTGCTATAACAACGAAACATACGTGAACGGCCAGACCGGCAGTATCTACAAACAGACACCGCCATTGGCAAACGCCATGCGTAAACCGGGCGAATGGAATGTATACGACATCATCTACACCGCCCCTGTTTTCAAAGAAGACGGAACCTATCGCGTTCCCCCCAGCATCACCGTTATCCAGAACGGCATCGTTTTGCAGAACAACACGACCATCCTCGGAACAACCGAATATATCGGCTTCCCGAAAGTCGTACCCCACGGAGCCGGCCCGATTATCCTGCAAAGCCACGGCGACCCGAGCGAACCGATCAGCTTCCGGAATATCTGGTTGAGAGAGTTATAAGAATCAATAAGTAAAGTGTTTATATACGATGAAAACAAATAACCTATTCGGTATATGGCTGCTGTTCCTTTGTGCGACCGTCCTTTCCGGCTGCAACAACTATTTATTAAACGGCAAAGACGGAGATGAGGAAGAAGACAACGAAGAAGTATGGTATAACAATATACCGGAGGGAAACTTCTTTTCAAGAGGAAACACTTTACGATTCTATTATATAGATGAAAAGGGAAACGACCTCATCAACCCGAGCGACCTGAAAACCTTCCCTGTCTCGTGGAACGAAGAGCTGGACAATCCGCTCGAACGCACCTACGACAACATCCGCGATGTCGAAAGCAACACCATCCGCTACAACGGCAATCACAACTGGATACTTTATGATTCGGAAGAACAGCTCCATTACTGTACGGTGAGCGCTTACGGAGATGAAAGACAAAGTACTTATACGTTCCCTATCTATGTAAACGGCGATACCGATAAAATGGAAATCACCTATAAATACACAGACAAGGGCGTTATCGGAGGAAAGTACTGGGGGAAAATCGTTTCCTGGAAATACAACGGCACACATATCTACTCGGATGACGATGAATATGACAAAAAGATATTCATCCGGAAGTCCGGTGGCAAAACAACCGTTTCTCTCGAGCGATAAGAAATCTGAGATTTCAGTCACACGATAGCACACAGATGACGCAGATTGAGCAGATAGCCGCAGATAATATATTTTTTTAATAATATAAATCTGTGGTCATCTGCTCAATCTGCGTCATCTGCGTACTATCTACAAACTTTATATACCATTGTTATTAACAACAGCCCTTTCCTGTTTATCGGTGAAATTCCCGTATTCGTCTATGAACCACTGCCCTATTTCTATTCTGATTGTATAGTTTTTTAATGTAAAGTAGTTTTGCTTCCGTAACAAGGTAAAAAGAATGTTTAGGTCGCAAAACGAAAGCATTATGAAACAAGTATCTCTAATAATCCTCTCTTGCCTGCTTCTCCTGCCCGCCGGGATGAAAGCAGAGGACGACATGCCGAAGCAATGGACGCTTCGCAATTGTATCGATTATGCACTGGAGCATAATATCACTATTCGTCGAAACCGCATCAACGTCGAAAGTACCCAGGAAGATGTAAAGACGGCAAAAGCGGATTTCCTCCCCTCCCTGAGCGGTAATATCAGCCAGCGTATCGTGAACCGTCCGAACAGTGCGAGCGGCACTATCATCAGCGGCGACAACATCACCACCAGCGAAAGCAAAACCTCGTACAACGGAAGCTACGGCATCGACGCAAGCTGGACCGTGTACAACGGTAGCAAACGGGTGAACACGCTCAAACAACAGCAACTGAACAGCCGCATGGCCGAACTCACCGTCGACGAGAGCGAAAACTCTATCGAGGAAAACATCACCCAACTCTACGTGCAGATACTTTATTCCGCCGAAGCCGTGAAGGTGAATGAATCGACACTGGAAGTAAGCCAGAAAGAGTTCGAACGCGGACAGGAACTGTTCAACGCCGGAAGCATCGCCTCCAGCGACCTCGCCCAACTGGAAGCACAGGTCAGCAACGACAACTACCAGCTGGTCACTTCGCAAACGACCCTGCAAAACTACAAGCTGCAACTCAAGCAACTCCTGGAACTCGACGGCGACTTCGAAATGGACCTTTTCCTGCCGCAACTCGACGACAGCAGCGTGCTGATTCCGCTCCCTACCAAGGATGACGTCTATCAGACCGCCCTCAACCTGCGCCCCGAGATCGAATCGGGAAAGCTGAATATAGAAGCCGCCGACATGAATATCAAGATTACCCGTGCCGGATACATTCCGAGCCTGAGCCTCAGTGCCGGCATCGGTACGACCAATGCCAACGGCAACGACTTCAGCTTCAGCGAACAGGTGAAACAGAACTGGAACAACTCGATAGGGCTGACCCTGAGCATCCCCATCTTCGACAAGCGGCAGACCAAAAGTGCTGTCAATAAAGCCAAACTGCAACGTCAGACCAGCGAACTGGACCTGATGGACAACCAGAAAACGCTTTACAAAACCATCGAAAGCCTCTGGCTCAGTGCCAACAGCGCACAGCAGCAATACGTAGCCGCCACCCAGAAACTGAAAAGCACACAGGCCAGCTACGCCCTTGTCAGCGAACAGTTCAACCTGGGCATGAAGAACACCGTGGAACTGCTCACGGAAAAGAACAACCTGCTGAGCGCACAACAGGAAACGCTCCAGGCCAAATACACAGCAATCCTGAATGCAGGTCTGCTGCGATTCTACCAGGGAGAAGAAATCGACCTGCTCTAAATTTCCAGTAAAGAAAAAATAAAACAGATAAAGATATGAACAAGAAACTTATTATCGGTATAGCAGGCGTGCTGGTCGTAGCCGGAGGAATCTGGTTCTTCACAGGTAAAACGTCGAAAGGCGGCATCCGGCTCGAGACAGCCAAAGTAGGCCGCAGCTCCATCTCAAACACAGTAACGGCAACCGGGACAGTCGAACCGGTGACCGAAGTCGAAGTCGGTACACAGGTATCCGGCATCATCGACAAGCTCTATGCCGACTACAACGACGTAGTGAAAGCCGGCCAGCTAATCGCAGAAATGGATAAGGTCAACCTGAAAGCCGAACTCGCTTCCGCCCAGGCCCAGCTGGCTAGCAGCAAGACCGAATACGAATACCAGCAAAAGAACTATGCCCGTAGCAAAGTCCTTTTCGACAAGAAGCTAATCAGCGACGCCGATTACGAAACGGCCACCTACAACTACGAAAAGGCCAAAGCTGCTTACGAACAGAACCAGGCCTCGATGGTGAAGGTAAACCGCAACCTGGAATACGCGACCATCACCAGCCCGATAGACGGTGTCGTTATCAACCGCGCCGTTGAAGAAGGACAGACCGTTGCCGCCGGCTTCGAAACCCCGACCCTGTTCACCATCGCCGCCGACCTGACGAAGATGCAGGTAATCGCCGATGTCGATGAAGCCGATATAGGCAACGTAGAAAACGGACAGCGCGTCAGCTTCACCGTCGACGCTTATCCGAACGACGTGTTCGAAGGCCAGGTAATGCAAATCCGCCTGGGAGACAGCGAAAGCAGCAGTAGTAGCACCTCATCCACTTCGACGGTCGTCACATACGAGGTGGTCATTTCGGCCGACAACCCCGACCTGAAGCTGAAACCGCGTCTGACAGCCAACGTCACCATCTATACGCTTGAACGCGAAAACGTGTTGACAGTGCCGACCAAATCATTGCGTTTCGTCCCTGAAGAAGAGTTATTGCTGGGCACCGGCTACACCGCCGAAAACAGTGCGCAGGAAGCTCCCGCCGGCAAACGCATCATCTGGGTAAAACAAGGACAACAGCTGACTCCGAAAGCCATCACCGTCGGTTCTACCAGCGGCAATATGATTGAAGTGACCGAAGGGCTGACCGAAGGCG
This sequence comes from Parabacteroides caecihominis, assembly GCF_023656785.1. Taxonomy (NCBI): domain Bacteria; kingdom Pseudomonadati; phylum Bacteroidota; class Bacteroidia; order Bacteroidales; family Tannerellaceae; genus Parabacteroides; species Parabacteroides caecihominis. The sequence continues at coordinate 62,617 of NZ_JAMOKS010000024.1, read as the reverse complement.
AAGAAATAGCCGTAGACCTGACCTCCGACGCTCCCGCCCCGGTAGCCGAAACTGCCGAAAAGAGCCCGTTCATGCCGGGACCTCCGGGAGGGAATAAGAAGAAGTAAAAACAGGTGACAGTTGACAAGTGACAGTTGACAGTTAAATAAGCAGTACAATGAAAGAGATTATTAAACTAGATAATATCAAGCGTGACTTCCATGTCGGCGACGAAACCGTCCACGCCCTGCGGGGTGTCAGCTTCACGATACATGAAGGCGAATTCGTGACCATCATGGGAACCTCCGGCTCGGGAAAAAGTACGCTGCTGAACACGTTGGGATGCCTCGACACACCGACCAGCGGCGAATACTATCTCGACGGCGTCTCAGTCCGCACCATGGGGAAAAACGCCCGTGCCACGCTGCGCAACCGCAAAATCGGATTCGTATTTCAGAGTTACAACCTGCTGCCCAAAACGACAGCCGTTGAAAACGTGGAACTCCCCCTGATGTACAATCCCTCTTTCAGCGCCGCCGACCGCCACGAGAAAGCCGTAGAGGCACTGGTGGCCGTAGGGCTGGGCGACCGCCTGATGCACAAGAGTAACCAGATGTCCGGCGGACAGATGCAGCGCGTCGCCATCGCCCGTGCCCTGGTGAACGACCCGGCAGTCATCCTCGCCGACGAAGCGACGGGAAACCTGGACACACGCACCTCGTTCGAGATACTGGTACTTTTCCAGAAGCTCCATGCCGAAGGACGTACCATCATCTTCGTAACACACAATCCGGAGATTGCCCAATACAGCAGCCGTAACATCACCCTGCGCGACGGGCATGTCACTGCAGATACAGTGAACAACAACATACAAAATGCGGCAGAGGCATTAGCCAAATTGCCGAAAAATGACGATTGATTATGAACGGAACAAACCTCATAAAAATAGCCCTCCGTGCCCTTGCCAACAACAAGTTGCGCGGATTCCTGACGATGCTCGGCATCATCATCGGCGTAGCCTCCGTAATTACGATGCTGGCCATCGGGCAAGGTTCCAAACGGAGCATACAGGCCCAGATCAGCGAGATGGGTTCCAATATGATTATGATACATCCCGGCGCAGACGTCCGTGGCGGTGTCCGCCAGGATGCCTCCGCCATGGAGACGCTGAAGCTGGAAGACTACCAGAATATCGTCGACGAGACCCGCTACATCTCTGCCGTTTCACCGTCGGTCAACAGCAGCGGACAAGCCATCTACGGCGCCAACAACGCCCCGACCACCGTCTATGGTATCAGCCCGGACTATCTGGAAATCCGCCGTTACAAGGTGGGCGACGGTGACATGTTCACCGAACAGGACATCCAGACTGCCGCCAAAGTCTGCGTAGTCGGCAAGACGGTCGTCGACAACCTTTTCACGGGTGGCGAGAATCCCGTGGGAAAAGTCATTCGTTTTCAAAAACTGCCCTTCCGCATCGTTGGCGTGCTGGAGAGCAAAGGATACAACAGCATGGGAATGGACCAGGACGACCTAATCTTAGCTCCATACACAACTATTCAGAAAAAGGTCCTGGCCATCACCCATCTGCAAGGTATCACCTGTTCGGCCCTCAAAGAGGAATATACCGACCAGGCCATTGACGAGATAACTGAAATACTGCGCCGCAACCATAAGTTGAAGGAAAGTGACGATGATAATTTTACCATCCGTAGTCAACAGGAGTTGAGCACGATGTTGACAAGCACTACGGACATGATGACCGTGCTGTTGGCGGCTGTGGCCGGTATTTCGCTACTCGTTGGAGGCATCGGGATTATGAATATCATGTACGTCAGCGTCACGGAGCGTACCCGCGAAATCGGTCTGCGTATGAGCATCGGCGCCAAGGGCATCGACATCCTGGCACAGTTTCTGATTGAATCCATCCTGATCAGTGTGACCGGCGGATTAATCGGCGTGGTGCTCGGTGTAGGCGCGGCCCTGGTGGTGAACGCGGTGGCACACTTCCCGATTTACATACAACCGTGGAGCGTAGTGCTTTCGTTCGCCGTCTGTACCGTTACCGGTGTCTTCTTCGGATGGTATCCAGCCAAGAAAGCGGCCCAACTCGACCCGATCGAGGCGATTCGTTACGAATAAAAAAACGGATGAGCATCCGGCTGAAAATGGATGAGCATCCAGTTTTGCAGCAACCAATAATTAATTATCTTTGTAGCAGATGGAAACAGAAAAGACAACACAGACACACATCTCTCCCCCTTTCCGGGGAATGGGCGGCATTATCCATATTGCCGCCTGGGGAATCCTGTTCGGACTGCCTTTTTTCTTTACAGGCAGGGAGTCGCAAGAAATGACTGTCATGAATTATTTGCGTTCCGTCATTGTCCCACTTTCATTTATGATGGTTTTCTATGTGAATTATTTCCTGCTGATAAACCGTTTCCTGTTTTCCCGTCACGGATGGAAATTCTTTTTCAGCAACCTGCTTCTGATAGTCGGTGCAATGTTATTGGTACATCTGCTAATGCAATTGTTGCCTCCCCCCGAGATACACCGTCCCCATCGCCTGGAAAGGGAGTTGCAGGATATTATCGGCTTCTTCTTGGTCAACGCCATGCTTTATGCGTTGGTGGCCGGCCTGAGTGTCGCCATCAAGATGACCAGCGGCTGGTACCAGATAGAATCCATGCGGCGCGAACTGGAGAAGAGCCGTGCCGAAGCCGAATTGCAGAACCTGAAAAGCCAGTTGAACCCGCATTTCCTGTTCAATACGCTCAACAACATTTACAGCCTGATTGCTTTCAGCCCCGAACGGGCACAGGAAGCCGTCCACGACCTGAGCCGCCTGCTGCGTTACGTACTCTACGACAGCAGCCAGCCGCAGGTGTTACTGGAAAAAGAGCTGGATTTCATCCGCAATTATGTGGAACTGATGCGTATCCGCCTGCCGGAACATGTGGAACTGAAAACGGAAATAGCTGCCACCAAACCCGATGCGCTGATTGCTCCCCTGCTGTTTATCTCGCTTATCGAGAATGCCTTCAAACACGGAGTCAGCAACAGCAAGCCATCGTTCATCGACCTGGATATCCACCAGAAAGGCGACATGGTTGTCTGCTACCTGAAAAACAGCTATTTCCCGAAAGATGCGGAACAGGACAAGAGCGGCTCGGGAATCGGAATCAAGAACCTGCGGAAACGTCTGGAACTAATCTATCCGAACCGACATATCTTCTCATACGGTGTAGATGGTGACAACTACTACAGCATGTTGGAGCTGCAAATAAGCGGCGAAGAACCGAAAAGTGAAAAATGAAATTAGGCTATGATTCTGAAATGTGCAATCATCGACGACGAACCACTGGCTATCAGCCTGCTGGAAAGTTATGTAAACAAGACGCCTTTCCTGGAACTGGCGGGAAAATACAATAGTGCCGTCAACGCGCTTCCCGCCCTCAGCAAAGAGCCGGTCGACCTGCTTTTCCTCGATATCCAGATGCCGGAGCTCAACGGGATGGAGTTTTCCCGCATCCTGAAGACCGATACGCGCATCATCTTTACGACCGCTTTCAGCCAGTATGCGCTCGACAGCTATAAGGTCAACGCACTCGATTATCTGCTGAAACCGATTAGCTACGCCGACTTCCTGAAATCGGCCAATAAGGCGTTGCAATGGTACGAACTGCTGCGCGAGGGCTCAAGTAGGGGCGGTTCGCGAACCGCCCCTACGCAAACCGCTCCTCCCCAGGCAGTTTCCCCTTCCGTCGAAAGCATTTTCATCAAGACGGAATATAAACTGGTACAGGTCGAACTCCGTAAAATACTCTATATCGAAGGTCTGAAAGATTATGTCAAGATATTCGTTGAAGGCGAAGCCCATCCCATCCTTTCGCTGATGAGTATGAAAAGCCTGGAAGACATGCTGCCGGCGAACCGCTTCATCCGCGTGCACCGCTCCTTTATCGTCCAGCCGGAAAAGATCAAAGTAATCGAACGCAACCGGATTGTGTTCGGCAAAGAATACATCCCCATCTCCGACAACTACAAGCAGAAGTTCATGGAGTTTCTGGCACAGAGGGCGCTGCTGCCTTAGAAAAGTTGCAGTAGCAACTTTTCCAACCCTTTCGTCATCTCGCTCATACTACAGGCATAGTTATTGGAGAAAACGGCAACGGCATACCGCTTGCCGTCTTTTATTATATAGCCGGCATAACTTCGCACACCGGTGATTCCGCCACTTTTCAGACGAGCCTTCCCCTGCAAACCGGAACCTTTCAGGAAATTCCGCACCGAACCTTCGATACCGGCCTGCGGCAAGGATTCGATAAAGGCTTCGGCATAATCGGACTTCGTCGCCATATAAACCAGCAAATCGGCTATAAACTCCGCAGAAACCTTATCCGCAGGAGCCAGTCCGCTGCCATCGTGCATCCGCAAAGGGAAAACATCCAGCCCCTTCCTGTCCCAATGGGCGGCGACCACTCGGACACCCCGGCCGAAAGAAGAAATAACCTCGTTCTTCCGCGGAATATATTGCAGACCGACTGTCTTGACCAACGCATCGGCAAACAAATTATGGCTCACATGGTTCGTCACACCCGCAATCTCCTTCAACGTTGGGGAATAGGTGGTGACAATCGTTTTCCTCTCCACCGTCTTCCATCGCCCCGCTTCCGATTCAATCCGATAACAGGTCGGCTCCTTTCCCACGGCAATGCCTTCGCGTTCCAGGCATACGGTCAGATACTCCGCCAGGAACAATGCCGGATCAGGAATATCCCCCTTCAACACATAACGTTCGCGATTGGCAGGAACGACACCGTACAAATAGCGTTCGCCGGCAAGCGGAGCACCGATAATATAGGCACTGTCCGACGAGACAGGCGCCGCTTTCAGATAATTGGTGAAACGGACACCCGGCAGTTCCGGTTCAGTGCCGGTCACCACCGGACGGCTGCCCGCAGCCCCCGACTTCAGATACAACTTATACATATTATCGAACACGGAAACCCCGTAGCTGCCTGGCGCATAATAATTACCCATATCTTCCCGCAGCCATTTGATGGAAGCACCTTCCGTGTCAAAGATTCGCTCGTCCGACACCACCGCCCCGGCAATCTTCCGGATACCGGCCTTCTTCAAAGCGGCAATCCATTCCGGTACGAATTTGTTTTTCGCAGGCGTATACGCATTCCTGTCCGGAGCGAAATGAGCCGAACCCAGCGACGGGTCGCCACTGCCTTTGATATACAGATTGCCGTTCAGCACACCCTCTTTTATGGAACCGTCATACTCCAGCGAAGTCGGAAAACAGTAATCGTCCCCCAAAATCTCCAAAGCCGTAGCCGTAGCGACGGTTTTCAACACGGAAGCAGGCGAAACCTCCCGGTCCCCATCATAATTATAGACGGTTTTCCCATCCTGAAGGTCCTTCACCACGATGGAGAAAGTAGCCCCTTTCATATAAGGAGCATTCAGTAACTGTTTGACAGGCTGCGGAGTTTGTGCCTGTGGCTGTAAAAAACAGCCGAGCAGCAGGGCGGTACATAATATTTTCTTTATCATCTTATTATACTATTCTACTTTATTCTATCTTTGTTCAGCAAAGATAAAAATTATAATATGAACTCATTGTTTGAAAGACCTTTTACGTTCGACCGGGTGACACGTATCGTATTCAGCATCGTCATCATCGGCGTATTGCTTTACCTGATTACCGTATTGCGTAATGCCTTGCTCCCCTTCCTGATTGCCTGGCTGCTCGCCTATATGATGCAACCCTTCGTCAAGTTCTTCCAGTATAAGCTGAAGCTGAAAAGCCGCATCCTGGCCATCGTCGCAGTCATCATCTCCGCATCGCTGATTATCGGGATTGCCGCCGCACTGGTCGTTCCGTCTGTCGCCCAGGAAGCCGAGCGGACCCTGAACCTGATGCGCACGCATAATCCGGGAGAAGGCCATGTTCCGCTTATACCAGCTTCATGGATCGAGTATCTTGAAAACAATGTAGACATAAACCAGCTGATGGAACTCCTCAGCCGGGAGAACATACAGAATGCAATCAAGCAGCTCGCCCCGAAGGTCTGGAACATCCTGTCGAACACATTCTCCATCCTTTTCAGCATAACGATTATATTCGTGATTCTGTTATATTTCATTTTCATCCTGCTCGACTACGAAAAGATAGCCAACGGCTGGATAAACCTGATTCCGGCACGCATCCGTCCTTTCGCCAAAGGGTTGGCCGACGATGTGGAGCAGAGCATGAACCGTTATTTCCGCGGACAGTCATTGATTGCGCTATGTGTCGGAGTTTTACTTTCGATAGGTTTCAAAATCGTCGGTTTCCCGCTGGCCGTGACACTCGGGTTATTTATCGGCGTGCTGAACCTGATTCCGTACCTGCAAGCGATCGGCCTTATCCCGATGGTCATCCTCAGCCTGCTAAAGTCGGCGGAGACCGGACAGAATTTCTGGATTATCTTCGGTTCGGGATTATTAATACTCGGAATCGTACAATGTATCCAGGATTTATACCTTACACCGCGTATCATGGGAAAAGCAATGGGACTGAATCCGGCCATCATCCTTCTTTCGCTCTCCATCTGGGGAACTTTGTTAGGTTTTATCGGCTTAATCATCGCATTACCGCTCACGACACTCTGTCTATCTTATTATAAGCGTTTTATCTTGCTGGAAGAGGACATTATCGCTCCTCCCCCTGCTGATATTCAACCGGAGAAAAAGAAAGAAAAGTAACTTTTTTCAAAAAAACTTCCTCCAACTATTGCAAATTCAAAAATAAACCCTACCTTTGCACCCGCAATACAGAAGTAAAGCACACCGCAATACAGAGTATGCACAGGATGATTCGCTAGCTCAGCAGGTAGAGCACATCCCTTTTAAGGATGGGGTCCTGGGTTCGAACCCCAGGCGGATCACTGAAAACAGCTTCAGATTTATTCTGAGGCTGTTTTATTTTTATAGCCTACCGAAGTTATTCACAATAGAATAGTTCCTAGTGTTTACATCTTCACACAAAAACGCCTAATATTTTTATTTCTAATCAATTAACGTGTTGATAACTTTGTTGATAAATCAAATAAACACTTCATAAACTGTAAATAATTCACAAAATTAAAATTTCACTTTAAAACAGATTTATAATCCTCGTTTACATCATTTTTACTTTCTCCGCAACAGAAATATTTTTAACTTTGGCAAATTAGAAATAAACATGAAAAATAATGGCAAAAAAAAGCAATAAAGCAACAGAAGAATCGCTCGAAAAACAATTATGGAAATCAGCAGATAAGCTACGTAAAAACATAGATGCTGCTGAGTATAAACATGTTGTTTTAGGTCTGATCTTTCTCAAATACATTTCCGACTCCTTCGAGGAGCTATATGATAAACTCAAGAAAGAAGAGCATCTGGGTGCCGATCCGGAAGATAAAGATGAATACAACGGAGAAAATGTATTTTTCGTTCCTCCTACAGCCCGTTGGTCATATTTGCTTTCTGTAGCAAAACAACCAACTATTGGTAAACACCTTGATAATGCAATGATAGCTATCGAAAAGGAAAACAATTCACTCAAAGATGTACTTCCTAAAGTATATGGCCGCCAGAATCTGGACCCCACATCGTTGGGAGAATTAATCGACCTTATCGGCAATATTGCTCTGGGCGACGTAAAATCAAGAAGTGCCGACGTTTTAGGACATGTTTTTGAATATTTCCTCGGAGAATTCGCCTTAGCAGAAGGCAAAAAAGGAGGTCAGTTCTATACTCCACGCAGTGTAGTCGAATTATTGGTAGAGATGATCGAACCTTTCCGCGGACGCCTGTTCGACCCTTGCTGTGGCTCGGGGGGAATGTTTGTACAATCAGAAAAATTCGTTTCTGCACACCAGGGACGGGTCCATGATATATCTGTTTACGGACAGGAAAGCAACCAGACAACCTGGCGTCTTTGTAAAATGAATCTGGCAATTCGCGGTATCGACAGTTCGCAAGTAAAATGGAACAATGAGGGTTCTTTTCTTAACGATGCACACAAAGACCTCCGTGCTGATTACATTCTCGCTAATCCTCCATTTAATATGAGCGACTGGGGCGGTGATTTACTGCGCACAGATGGCCGCTGGCGTTATGGCCTTCCTCCGGTAGGAAACTCAAACTTTGCCTGGATGCAACATTTCCTCTATCATCTTTCGCCCAACGGACAGGCAGGCGTAGTACTTGCCAAAGGTGCACTGACCTCCAAAACATCCGGTGAAGGAGAAATACGCAAAGCACTTGTTGAAGCAGGACTGATTGACTGCATTGTAAATCTCCCAGCGAAGTTGTTTCTTAATACACAAATTCCTGCCGCTTTATGGTTTTTGAGTCGTAACCGCGCCAATGGAAAATTCCGCAACCGCAGTAAAGAGATTCTTTTTATCGACGCACGTAATATGGGACATCTTATCAATCGCCGTACACGTGAACTTTCAAATGGTTCTGAAAATCCAAATGATAATGATATTGCAGAAATAGCCGGGATATATCATAACTGGCGTAATCCGGCCGGAGATTATGAAGATATTCCGGGTTTCTGTTCCTCCACACCGATCGAACGGGTTAAAGAACTGGATTATGTGCTTACTCCGGGACGGTATGTCGGACTACCGGATGAAGAAGATGATTTTGACTTCAAAGAAAGATTCACCCAGCTGACTGCTGAGTTGAAAGAACAAATGAAGGAAGAAGAGAGATTGAATAAACTGATTGCGGAAAATATTAAAAGAATTGGGATAGATGGGTGAGTGGAAAGAATATCGGTTTTCTGATTTTGTTTGTATTAATCCTACAGTCAAATTGCCAAAAGAAAATATATCTTTCGTTGAAATGAAAGATTTAAACGAAAGTACTAGGTACTGTATGCCTTCTCAAGAACGTCCATTATCAGGAGGAAGTCGATTTGAAGAAGGTGACACCCTCTTTGCCAGAATAACACCATGTTTAGAAAATGGAAAAATATGTCAGGTGAAAGGTCTCAAGAATGGAAAAGGTTTTGGCTCTACTGAATTTTATGTATTTAGAGGAAAGAAAAATCTATCTGACACTGATTTCGTTTATTACCTATCTCGCTGGGAAGAAGTAAGAAATCACGCTGAAAAAAATATGGATGGAACATCAGGAAGACAGAGAGTTCCAAAAGAGGCATTCAGTGATTTATATCTTTCTCTACCAGAGATATCTATTCAAAAAAATATCGTTTCAATTTTAAGTGTTTTAGATGATAAAATAAATCTTCTCCATCACCAAAACGCCACCCTTGAAAAAATGGCTGAAACGATATTCCGGCAGTGGTTTATTGAAGAAGCAAAAGATGATTGGGAAGAAAAAAAACTTTCTGAAATAATAGAATTAGTTGGAGGTGGTACACCCAAAACAGCCATTATTGAATACTGGAATGGTAATATAAAATGGTTATCTGGAGGTGATATAGCCAATAATCATAAAACAATTATTACTAATTCAGAAAAATCCATAACCCAAACAGGCTTAACTAATAGTTCTGCAAAACTATTACCCAAATACGCAACTGTTATCTCTGCGCGTGGAACCGTAGGTAAATATTGTATTTTAGCCGAGCCAATGGCTTTTAGCCAATCTAATTATGGTATATTGCCTCGTTATCCTAATTGTTTCTTTTTCACTTATTTGGTAATAAATCATTCCGTAAATTTGCTACAATCATCTGTTTATGGAAGTGTTTTTGACACAATTACCACAAAAACTTTTAAAGAACATTCTATATCTATCCCCAAAGATGAGGTAATTATATATAAATTTGAAGAAAGAGTAGCTTGTTTCTTCAAAAAAATCGAATCCAACCAACAACAAATTCAAATCTTAACCCAACTTCGTGACACCCTTCTCCCCAAACTAATGAGTGGAGAAATAAAAGTGACAGACTAATGGAAAAGCTAAAGAAACTCATAGAGCAATATAAATACTGGTCAAAGCTCTCGGTTTTTATTGAAAGAATCGAAATGAATTTGGCTGTGGATTTCAGCATATCCATGGAAAACACAAAATCATTATTGGAGGCTGTAGGCAAAGAAATATGCAAATACCATGGAAAAGAACTGGTAAAGAGATCCACTGTTCAGGGCATAGTAAAAAATGCCTTCTCTGCTATGGGATATTCTAACGATCATTATGCCATTCAAATTAGTACTGCTTTGGGCACAATTGCACAACACGTAGCCACCATAAGAAATCAGGTCGGAACCAATTCTCATGGAAAAACACTGGATCAACTGGAAGAAAGGAACAACCTGATTGATGAAGTTTCCAGAGATTTATTGATAGACAGTACAGAATTAACCTGTTGTTTCCTTATACGCATGTTCGAAAATCAACGGATAGAAAAAGTTCTTGAAGAAAAGAAATCAAAACTGGAATATTTCGAAGCCGCAGATTTCAACGAGTATTGGGATGATCAATACGGAGAATTCACTATGGCTGAATACTCTTATGCCGCCAGCGAAATTCTATATAATGTTGACGAAGAGGCTTTTTTAAAGGAATATAAAAATTTCAAAGAGAATAGCGATGACAAAAATTAGTGAACGTAAAATCGAAGAATTCGCCGTCCGCCTTTTCCAGTGGATTGGCTACGAATACATTCCTGCATCCGAAACGGCTCCCGACAGTCTTAACCCCGAAAGGGAAAGTTACGAAGAGGTTCTGCTGATGGAACGCTTACGTGAATCTGTGCGTCGTATCAATCCGGATATTCCCGCAGATTTGCGGGAAGAAGCGATCCGAAAGATTACCCATATCGCTTCTACCGAGTTGATAAACAACAACGAAACCTTTCATCGCTATCTGACTGAAGGAATACCTGTAACGCATTATGTCAATGGCGACGAGCGGGGCGAACGCGTATGGCTGATGGATTTTAACTATCCCGCCAATAATAATTTTGTCGTAACCAATCAATTTACCATTATTGAAAACGGACAAACCAAACGACCGGATGTATTGCTTTTCATTAACGGAATACCGCTTGTAATTCTGGAGTTGAAAAACGCAGTTCTTGAAAAAGCAACTCTGCAATCAGCCTATCGGCAGATAGACACTTACAAAGCAATGCTCCCGTCACTCTTTATCTACAACGCCATTATTGTGATATCCGACGGTCTGGAAGCAAAAGCAGGTTCTCTGTCAGCCGGATATAGTCGTTTTCAGGCATGGAAGTCGGCCGACGGAAGAGCAGAAGCGTCCAATCTGATGAACCAGTTGGAAATATTGGTACGCGGAATGCTCAACCCCGAAACGATTGTAGATTATATACGTCATTTTATTGTTTTTGAAAATTCAAAAATAGAAGATCCTCAAACCGGAATTATCAATGTGGTTCCGATAAAGAAAATAGCGGCCTATCACCAGTATTATGCAGTGAATCGCGCAGTAGAGTCAACCCTTCGTGCTTCCGATTTCCATCATCATGTTCCACATGTGCCGTACGCCATTCCCGATTACATGGAGATAGAGGAAGGTAGTGTGTTACGTGAAGACCCTGTGAGCTATGGACTTCCCGGAACGAAAAAACAACCTAAAGGCGATCATAAAGGAGGAGTTGTATGGCATACACAAGGAAGCGGGAAATCACTTTCGATGGTGTTTTATGCCGGAAAAATAGTGCTGGCTATGGATAACCCCACTTTACTTGTTATTACCGATCGTAACGACCTCGACGACCAGCTGTTCGATACTTTCAGTAACTGCAAACAATTGTTACGCCAAGAACCTGTACAAGCCGAGAGCCGGGAAGATTTACGAAATCGGCTGAAAGTTGCCTCGGGAGGTATTGTATTTACAACCATACAGAAATTTCAGCCGGAAGAAGGCAATGTATATCCTACACTTTCCGAAAGAAAGAATATCATAGTGATAGCCGACGAAGCACACCGAACTCAATACGGTTTCAAAGCTAAGACTGTGGATACCAAGAACGAAGAAGGAATAATTACAGGAAAAAAAATCGTATATGGCTTTGCTAAATATATGCGCGACGCATTGCCCAACGCGACTTATTTAGGCTTTACAGGAACACCTATTGAAAACAGCGATATAAACACTCCGGCTGTATTCGGCAATTATGTGGATATTTACGATATTTCGCAGGCTGTAGAAGACGGAGCCACCGTGCGCATTTATTACGAAAGTCGTTTGGCTAAAGTCAACCTGAGTAAAGAAGGTCAAGAACTTATCAAAGCTCTTGACAGCGAACTAGAAGACGATGAGTTGAGCCACAGTCAGAGGCTAAAAGCCAAATGGACACAACTCGAAGGACTGGTAGGCAGTGAGGATCGTATAAAAGAGATCGCGCAAGATATTGTTACTCATTTCGAAAACCGACAGTCAGTATTTGAAGGAAAAGGAATGATCGTAGCCATGAGCCGCCGCATTGCCGCTGATCTCTACGAAGCTATTATAAAAATCCGTCCCGAGTGGCATTCGCCCGATCTGAATAAAGGAGCGATAAAGGTAATTATGACCTCCGATAGTTCCGATGAAGGCTCAAAAATAGCCCGACATCATACCACTAAGGAGCAACGACGGAGGCTGGCCGAAAGAATGAAATCTCCTGACGATGAACTAAAACTGGTGATTGTTCGTGATATGTGGCTCACTGGTTTTGATGCTCCGAGTATGCATACTCTTTACATCGACAAACCCATGAAAGGGCATAACCTAATGCAAGCTATTGCCCGTGTAAACCGGGTATACAAAGATAAACCAGGCGGATTAATCGTTGATTACCTCGGTATTGCTTCCGACCTAAAAAAAGCACTCTCCTTTTATTCCGACTCCGGAGGAAAAGGCGACCCAGCCGTTGCACAAGAAAAAGCGGTTCAATTGATGCAGGAAAAGCTGGAGATAATTTCAGCCATGTTACACGGATTCCCGTATGAAGAATACTTCGCAGCAGATACATCCCGCAAACTAGGTCTTATTCTCGAAGCGGAAGAGCACATTTTAAGTATTGAAAATGGTAAGAAACGTTTCATCAATGAAGTAACAGCCCTTTCCAGAGCTTTTGCTATTGCCATTCCGCACGATCAGGCTATGGATGTAAAAGACGAGGTTGCCTTTTTCCAAGCGGTAAAAGCTCGATTGGTAAAGTTTGAAACTAATGAAGCAGGCAAAACCAACGAGGAAATTGCAACGACTATCCGCCAGGTAATAGACAAGGCCCTTGTAACCGAACAGGTCATTGACATTTTCGATGCTGCCGGAATAAAAAAACCCGACATATCCATTCTTTCAGAAGATTTTATGCTGGAGTTGAAAGATATGAAGCATAAAAATATTGCTCTTGAAGTATTACAAAAGCTACTCAACGATGAAATAAAAGCTCGTTCAAAAACAAACCTTGTTAAAGGGCGTTCATTAATGGAAATGTTGGAAAGTACCATCAAGAAATATCACAATAAGATTCTGACTGCCGCTGAAGTCATCGAAGAACTGATAAAACTTAGCCAGAATATCACTAAAATGGACAGTGAAGCTCGTTCTCTCGGGTTGACGGAATATGAATATGCATTTTACACCGCCGTAGCAGATAATGAAAGTGCCCGCGAGCTGATGCAAAAAGACAAACTACGCGAGCTGGCTGTAGCACTCACAGACACGATCCGGCAAAATGCGTCTATCGACTGGACAATTAAGGAAAGTGTAAAAGCCAAACTACGCGTTGCTGTAAAACGTTTATTAAGGCGATACGGTTATCCCCCCGATATGCAAATGCTAGCCACGGATACAGTACTAAAACAAGCCACAAAAATAGCAGATGAACTGACAAAAGGTAATTAATGATATTAAACTAAAGCTGCCTCCATGTAACTTGGAAGCAGCTTTTTTTCAGGCTCTTTTATTTAAGAACAAATCATCATCTCCATCAATTAATCTATCAAAAAACCGCCTCAAACAAATCCCCATCGCCTGCTGCTTAACCATCGCCAGCCGCATATCTTCGTCTATCACCATATTCCCGGCAGGCCGGTAACCGGCCGCTTGCCGCATGGCAGTCCGTTTCGCCTCCGGACTGTCGCGGATAATTCCCCGCGCTTGCAGGGAGAGATACACCCGCGCCGGATAAAGCCGCTCGATCGGACAGCCTGCCCGGTATTGCTCAAACACCCGCCGCAGAAATACCCGTTCGCGCTCCTCCTTGTAAGCCTCGGAGACGGGTGGAAGGGCAGACAGCGATTTCGCTTGCTCACGCTCCACAACAGCCCGGTATCGCAAATCACTGGTTTGATAACATTTCAGCCAGCGGGTAATCGTGCGCAGGTTCAATCCCATGAAATCCCCGTATTCACCTTTGGCCCCCAATTCAAAACAGAGGGCAACCTCCTGCAAGGTCAGGCTCGGATATGACTCCTGAAGGTCGGCTGCCAGTTTAGCGATCAAAATACCCAGATCACGGTCGTTAGGAGGCGAAAAACCCAGCAAGACATAGGTCTGGAATAATATTTGATTTACCGCCGGAAGAATTTCCTCCGGCCGGTACGTCATCAGGCGGCGGTCGGCAATGGCATGTTGCAGTCTGATTTCCAAACTCATACGGCTTGCGAATTATAGATTTTCATGGCTATTTCCGTCGCACGTTTCCCTGTTTCCATCAATTCCTCTACTTTCGAAGAGCGTTCCGGCCGGCCGGATGAATAGACCACTTTAGGAATATGCTGCTGCGCGCCGCCGGAAAGTTCCTCCGTTTTCAGATTGAAATTGTGGTATCGCCACCAGCCGATGAAACTCTGGCTGTAATCTTTTTTCGTCCGGATCGTATCCAGGCTGAATTTCAGGCGCAGGAAATCATCGAATACGGCCATGGCTCCCCGCACATATTGCAGGACGGCTGTGCCTTTTCCGGAATAACGCACGATGGTGGCCTGCCAGTCTTCGTCTGCCAGCAAAACATCTTTCCATTGCTCACGCTCTTCATCCAAATTCTGCGGTTCTTCTTTCGGCTCCTCGCACGCGTGTTGTTGCTGTTGTATATTTACTTTACTTTCCTTTTCTTTTCTTTGTCGCATTTCTGTAACAGAAACCCCCGTTTCTGATACATTAACAGCATTTTCCACGATGTTAATGCAATTAAACTCTTCGGAAATGGGATTTTTGCATCGTTTTACAACTAAAATGTATCTTTCCTGAATACTTTTAGACGTTAATACATGATAACAGTCATATTTTTGTTGATTGAACAAACCAAGCTGCAAACAATAAGCAATTATTTCCTGAATCTTTTCTTCCGTATCTCCCAAACGATCAGCAAGGTCATACACATAATCATCCGACAATTGCAGGAAATACCCCTCTTTTTTGTAAATGTCGCACAGGAGCGTAAAGTAAGCCAGGAAACCAAACGATTTGTAGCGGCTTTTCAGTTTACGTACTTGTATATTTTCAAATATATCGGTATCGACCGGAAAATAATCCAGTCCTTTTTTGATAGGTCTAGCCATGATTATTATAAACTTTTTCAATTATGATTTTGTACCGCACGGATAACCAGCCGTAACGTTTTCAGCATCAGCAGTTCTCCAGGCAGCACGCGTATCACGCACCAGCCTGAGACCGCCGCCTCATTATATTTCTCCATATCACGCAGATAGCCTTCGGGGCGGATATGGCGGCCACCGTTGAAGGCGCCGCCCTCCACCTCGACAGCCACACGGCGGGAAGGGATGGCGAAGTCGAACCGCCAGTCCCGCCCGGGATGGAAACGGTATTCCGCCACCACCTCCTCGCCCGTATGCTTCAGGATCAACGCGCTAAGCGGCGAATACCCCAGTGTCGTCATAGAGAAAGTTTTCGGCCTCTTTCGAGGTGTTGCATTGTTCGACCAGACAGGTGTTGTGCCGGTTGTCGAACGCCATCCATTTTTTCAGAAACGGGTCGTAAAAATACCCGTATTCCTCGCCACACGAATAGGTGTAACCGCGCGAACCTTTTTCGCCCGTAATCAGGCGCATCAGGCAGGCTGCCGCCTGGTCTCCCAGGAGGCAACCGATGGTAAGGGTATGCTTTTTCATCAGGCGGCAGTTTGAAGGGTTTGTAAATCATCGTTGTCAAGGCGGATGAAGGCATCATATTCTAAGCGCTTGCCGGTTTCGATATAAGCCAGCGCTTCACGTTCGCAGCTTGACAGGTCTTCGAGCAGCAGGTCAATGGAAGCATATTCGTCGCGGCCGATATGAAAGCGCGACACCACATTTCCACAAAACTCTTCGGAGGTTCCCACACGGGCATAGATGGTCAGCAGTTGCGCATCGCCGCAGTTCTGACGTTGATAACCGGTGATCTGGAAATTGTCATCCACCGCCACCAATCCGGTAAAATTGACTACATGATACGCCATGCGCTGCAACGCTTCAGAGAGACTGGGATGCACCGGAGCCTTGTTTTCATATGTAATCACATGGTTGTCGCCTGTACTTTCGTCTAACACTTCATAGCGGGCTTTGAAAAAACTGTCTTTGACAGAGATTAAGGAAAAAGTCTTTTCTGTTTTGTTCATTACTTTATTAAAATGGTATCGTTTAGATTTATTTCTAAATTCACGCCGCCCGCCCCCCTTTCGGTTCCTCGCGGTATTCTACATAAACGCTTTTCACTCTCACCCCTTTGCGCGCCTGTTTTTTGGCATACGACAGCATCGGGCGGAAAATACGTTCCAGATCATCATCCGAGAGGTTACGGCCAAGCTCCTCCCACCAGAAACGCAACAGGTCGATATAACCTTCGGGTTCGGTCACGACAGGGATAAGATCGGTAGCCACCGCAGTCAATTGAAGGGCAGCCTGCCCAGCCAGCAATCGCGAATCGGCCTTCTGCAAGGCTTGCGACTTCTGTTCATCGGAGAGGTCATCACGCCCGGCAATACGCTTTTCGGTGCGGTCGCGGTTCTTTTGCAGTTGCAGGGCACGGTTTTCAGCTTCGTTCATCTGCTTCTTCATATAAGCAAGCAGGATACGGGAGGCTTCGTAGGCAGGACTGCCTTTTTCTGCGGGATCGATACCTTTTTCAAAAGCGACAAATTGCTTCTGCCACTTGACCAGTTCGGTCGTGAAAGGTTTACGGATACAGTTCATTCGCCCGACTTCGCATGTACATTCGGCAATGTAGGCTCTGATTTCGCCCGCAAAGAATTCGTTCATTCCTTCGCGCCCGATCTGTTCCAACAGTTGACGACCTTTTCCGGCATACAAGACACTGCTTTCCGCATTCATTTGGAGAGTCGATACGCAATTTTCCATAGGTAGGCCGGCTTTTAAAACGCCTTTTTCACTTTTAGTCATTGTTTACTTTAAAATTAAAATAATTAAATTACAATAGTTAAGATTTAACCAGGTGTTGATTGATTAAACCGATGCAAAAGTAAGGGTTTAAATTCACATGAGCAAGTAATAATCAATATTTGTACGCGATTTTATGAAAATATTTTTATTCGTTGAATATTTATTAACATTAACTATTACACCAGTGCTAAATACATATATTTTCACTAAATTCCAACGGCGAAAAATAGGCCATCGCCAAAATACTTATTGTAAATTTCCCCATTCCGGCGAAAGCTGTTGTTTTTTATAGGAAAACACCCTTCCGGGAGAAAAAATAATTTCTTTCGGAAGAAAATCAAATTTCATCCGGGAGAAATCGAAAACGGACTCGGATGTGGTGAAACAGGGAAGGGAAGATAATGTAAAATTCGAGACTGGCTTTCAGAAATAAGGTGTCAGATTGAAAAAAGTCTAGATAAACAAGGTTTGTTTATAAATAAAGGTTATATTTGCAACATCGTATGAAGGTCAGTCACAGCGGTGACGGATTTACGATGATATAAATTATAAGTTAAGCATTTTAAGATATTATTCTGATTATACGAAATTTCCAGTTTTAGACATCACTCAGAATAATAGCAACAAAATGCCCATGCTAGTTGTATATACTTATGTGTATAAAATATGGCGTGGGCTGTTGTCTATTATTGAGTGATGTAGGTCTGGAAATACCTGTGTAATCAATAACATGACGCAGTCACACGCTTTTTTTATGCCCTAAACTGCCGTCTTTCAATCTTATAATCTTACACAAAAGATCATTGTTTTTGACTTTATCGAACTCACTATACTTAAAAGAGGGGTATAAATTTCAGGTGATAGCCTGATTAATTTAATATCGGTTAAGTAAGAACTGCCCGTCCGTGAGGATAGGCAGTTCATTTTAAATATAATAACGTTATGACACAACACAGTAAAAACGAAACATCGGAAGACGAGTTGCAAGCACAACTCTCCGCGCAGACAGAGTTAGTAAATCAGTTGACCGTAAAAAATATGGCCCTGGAGTATGATAACAATCGGTTACGGTCGTTACTTTATGAGTCATGGCGTAACAAAGGCAATATTCCTCCGGAAGAAGTCGACAGGTATGAACTTACCCCGAAGCTTCTGGAAGAGATGATGAGCATACTCCTGCAACCCGTTCACAAGTTTAATTTCAACACCCGTGTCCTGTTTTCTTTCTGTGCCGTAGAGATACGTACGCTCAAAGACTTGTTGGTTGAAATCAAAGTATTAAAGATGTATCATTTGAGGCGTCTCAGAGGTTTCGGCACAAAATCATTCGAAAACGTCTACGACGTCCTCCGTCAAAACGGCATCCTCGACGAAAACAACGATAGTTATTTGTTCGAATTTATCTGAAAAAACGACTTATCTGCATCTATCTGCACACAACTCAACTCCGCCTATCCGACCGGTCGTAACTTTGCATTGTCAATCAGACGAAACAACAAAGTATCAACTTTAAAAACAATCAATTAAACGATGGCCCAGGGCTACAAATTAGTAACAAGAAAAGTGACCGACCTGAAAGGCGGTGCAGCACAGGAAAAAATTTATGCGATACCGGACTACAACGGGCATACCGACATGGATACATTGTGTGTCATGATCGGAGCGCGATCTACCGTTTCCAGCGCCGACGTAAAAGCGGTATTGGATAACCTTAATTTCATCCTCGACATGGAGCTGCGTGCAGGACGTATCGTCCAGTTAGGCGAGTTCGGTAATTTCCGCCTCTCGTTGTCCAGCAACGGCGCAAGCGACAAGAAGTCGTTCTCCCAGGCAGACGTGAAAGGGGCACGTGTGATCTTCACACCCGGCGCCTCCCTGCGTAATACCAAAAAGCTGGTCGCCTTCACCTCTACCGAAAAGAAGGAAGACGAAGGCA
Organism: Parabacteroides caecihominis; assembly: GCF_023656785.1. Classification (NCBI taxonomy): domain Bacteria; kingdom Pseudomonadati; phylum Bacteroidota; class Bacteroidia; order Bacteroidales; family Tannerellaceae; genus Parabacteroides; species Parabacteroides caecihominis. The sequence goes on along the minus strand of NZ_JAMOKS010000024.1, from coordinate 43,327 downwards.
GCGGCTCCGAAGGGGGCGGCGGAGGCAGCGACAGACCGGAAATCGAGTAACGTGCTAATTGAAAATTGAAAATTAGGCTTCGCGATCAGTATAATTATCGGATTGAAAGTCAAAATAATTTTCAATTTTCAATTTTTAATCTTCAATTTTCATTATCTTTGTTATCACGATGAAACCAACAACGCTTTCTATTAAAGAACTGAGTGCGATGTATTTTCCGCACAGCAGCATCCGCAGCGCCGGCGTACAACTGAAACGCTGGCTCGTGTATAACAAACCGCTCATGCAGGCCCTCACAGATGCGGGCTATTACAACGGACAAAAGATTTTAACTCCTAAACAGGTGACGCTCGTCTTTGAATATCTGGGCGAACCATAGCGTGTTAATTGAAAATTGAAAATTGAGAATTGAAAATTAAACAAAGTGTACAATTTTGGATTGCCGTGCTGCTGACCGCAGCCGGCATCCTCCTTTTATTTTTCGGCTTCTGGACGGCTCCGCTGGGAGAGATTCATAACAGTGTGCTGGTGGCCTTCGGTGAGACTGCAACGTTTGCCGGAGCGCTGTTCGGAGTCGATTATAAATACAAACAAAATCAATGAACCTTAGTAGAAATTTCACCTTCGAAGAACTCACATACAGCCGGATTGCCGTCGAAAACGGTCTTGAAAACGTACCGAACCCACAAGCGCTTCAAGCGTTGAAAAACCTTGTAGCCGACCTGCTCCAACCGCTTCGCAACCGCTACGGCAGTGCAATCGCCATCACAAGCGGCTACCGCAACGAAACGGTCAACCTGCTGGCCGGCGGCGTTAAAAACTCACAGCACACGAAAGGCGAAGCGGCCGACTGCTACATCGCCGAAGGGCCGGAAAAGCTGCTGGAAGTACTGAAAGAATCCGGCCTGCCTTTCGACCAGGCAATCCTCTACCGCCGCAAAAAGTTCCTCCATCTGTCTTATCGCGAAGGGTTTAACCGCTGGCAGGTACTTTACAGATAAATAAGAGACAACTGCAAAACACACCCCATAAATTCATACCATTAAAAATCTCCATGAAATTCAGCCTATTCATTTTCATCTTCTTATTTTTCGCAAATTGTTCGAGCCGCAAACACACCGCTTCCTTTTACCAGCAGACCGACAGCCTGCTGCAAACCAGCCGCCTGACAGTTCAAACGGCCCGAATCCCCGAAAGCCGTGCCAACCTTTCCATTCCGGTCACAGCCCTCAAAGAGTTGCCAGCCGGCGCCGCCTTTATCCAAAAAAGCGGACAGGCAACCGCTGAAATCCGTTTCCTGCATGACACGTTATTTGTCGCTGCTACCTGCGATAGTCTGCAAACGCTCGTCTGGCAATATGAGGAACAATTGGAGAGGCAGTCAAAACAAACAAAAGAGATCAGAAAAGAGGCAGAGAGGAAATCAGACTTACCCAAATACCTGACTGCATTATTTTCCCTCATAATCGCACTAATCATACTCTACAAATTTTCTCCCCACAAATCTGCCTGACCAGTCATATCAGAGGTCATACTCGCCTTCACCGAACCACAAAAACGGACGGAGATACGAAAAAAGTCCCTTCAGAACGATTGTTTATTAAAATAATCTTTACCTTTGTCACATCGTCTGTTATTGGACGACGACCAAAATTCATTAGTTATGGGAAAATTTATAAATCCTTTTACCGACTTCGGTTTTCACCGTATCTTCGGTCAAGAGGTACACAAAGAGTTATTAATTGATTTTCTGAATCAATTATTGAAAGATGAACGTCATATCATTGACATCACTTTCCTGAATCCTATCCAACAACCGGAAACCATAGAGGACCGGGGAGTGATATTCGACATTCATTGCAGAGATGACAAAGGAGGTTGGTTTGTGGTCGAAATGCAAAACGGAGCCCAACCCTATTTTTACGACCGGGGTATTTATTACTTGTCACGGGCTATCAGTAATCAAGGGGAAAAGGGAAAAGACTGGAAGTTTAGCTTATGTCCGGTGTATGGCATATTTCTGTTAAACTATAAGATGGGGATAAACTCCAAATTCCGTACTGATGTTATATTGGCAGACCGTGATACGGGGCGTATGTTTAGCGACAAGATTCGCCAGGTTTATTTGGAACTCCCCTGGTTTACAAAAGAGCCGGATGATTGCGAAACAGATTTTGAACGTTGGTTATATTTATTAAAACATATGGATACATTGGAAAGAATGCCTTTCAAGGCACGCAAAGCCGTCTTCGACAAATTGCTTGAAGTGGCGGATGTGGCTAATCTGAGCAAGGATGAACGTATCCTGTATGATGAAGCCTTGAAACGCTATCGCGATTATAAAAATACGATTGACTATGCGGAAGAGAAAGGTGTGGAAAAGGGGATCAAAATAGGTAAGACTGAGGAACAACGCCTTATCGCTGCCAACTTAAAAAAGCGGGGAGTCAACACAGAAATGATCGCCCAGTGTACAGGTCTGTCAATTGAAGAAATAGACAACTTGTAATCCACTCACTTTATTTATATGGATCAGCAAAGTTCGCGGTGCACCCGAAAACTTTGCTGATAACCAAAATTCAGGAAATCAAACCATCTTCAACCCTATGATGGAGACGATTAAAGTCGTAATAAAAAACAACCGTCCCAAAGTAGCCGGTTCATGAAAAAAAAGAATCCCGACCAACACCGTACCGACAGCTCCGATACCGGTCCATACCGGATAAGCAGTACCTATCGGTAAAGTCTGTGTCGCTTTTGCCAAAAGATACATACTCAGAGTTACGGAGACCACAAATCCTATTCCCCACAGATAATATTCATTCCCTACCGTCTCCTTGGTCTTACCCAGACAAAAGGCAAAACAGACCTCCAATAATCCCGCAACAATCAATATAATCCAACTCATAAACTCCGACATTTAAAATTTGGCTGCAAAGTTAAGCTGCCCCCTCTCACCGGCTCTTTACATTTGATAAGAAATAACGGCAGAAGGTTGCAAACAAATTCCTTTTTCAAAGGTAACTTTTAGTACTTTTGTAAAAACAATTGGATACCCGATGGATATACATGAGATCATAAACAAAATATACCCGATGCCGGAATCTTCAGTGGACAAGCTGAAGAGGCTCTTGTCAAAGGTTACATATCCTAAAGGCCACCTCATATTGGAAACGGGCAAAACCGAGACAAATCTGTTTTTTATCGAGAAAGGGATTGCAAGGGCTTATATCCCTGTCGACGGCAAAGAAGTAACCTTTTGGATCGGCCGGGAAGGTAGCACCATCGTTTCATTGAAAAGCTACGTGAACAACCAGCAGGGATATGAAACTGTCGAACTGATGGAAAACTCGGTGCTGTATATGCTGAAACGCAAAGAACTCTATGAGTTATTCGAAGAAGATATACATATTGCCAACTGGGGACGTAAATTTGCAGAAACAGAATTCCTGCAAACAGAGAAAAGGCTTATCTCCCTCCTGTTTACAACCGCATCCGAACGTTACAGGGAACTGCTGAAAGACAATCCGGATTTACTGCAAAGAATGCCGCTGGAATGCCTCGCCTCCTATCTGGGAATCACCCCGGTAAGCCTTAGCCGGATAAGGGCGAAGCTAAAACGAGAGTATTAAAATAAAATTCAATTTATTCGACGAATTACCCCAATCCGGCTACGGGAAATAGAAAATGCGCTGCCAAAACTATTTTATGTGCCGTTAATTCTTTACATTTGCCACAAAAATTAGCGGACATGATAGATTGCAAGGATGAACATATATTAAACGTCATTAATTATCCCGAGGATTTACGCAAGTTGCCTCAGGAGAAATTGGGCGAGGTATGTGAAGAGTTGCGGCAATACATAATAGATATACTTTCTGAAAACCCCGGCCATCTGGGAGCCAGCCTCGGTACTGTCGAACTGACCGTCGCCCTGCATTATGTCTTCAATACGCCCTACGACCGGATCGTTTGGGACGTCGGACATCAGGCTTACGGGCACAAAATCCTGACCGGACGTAGGGAGGCTTTTCATACGCTCCGGAAATTCAAAGGAATCAGCGGTTTCCCCAACCCGGGAGAAAGTGAGTATGACGCTTTCATTGCCGGACATGCCTCCAACTCCATTTCGGCAGCCATGGGTATGTCGGTCGCCTCGGAGCTGAAGGAGGAACACGACCGCCACGTAATAGCTGTGATCGGCGACGGGGCAATGACCGGAGGACTGGCCTTCGAAGGGCTGAACAATGCCTCTGCCAACCCCAACAACCTGCTGATTATCCTCAACGACAACGATATGGCTATCGACAACTGTGTCGGAGGATTGAGCCAGTATCTGGTTGACATCACAACCAGCCAGGCCTACAACAAAATGCGTTACGATGTGTACCGCGGCCTGCGGAAGATGAAGCTCATCAACAATGACCGCCGGGGGAATATCCTGCGCTTCAACAACAGCCTGAAAGCACTGCTCACCCAACAACATAATCTGTTTGAAGGTTTCAGCATCCGTTACTTCGGCCCCGTAGACGGGCACGATGTGAACTACATGATAAAGCTACTGAACGATATAAAAGATTTGCAGGGCCCCAAGCTGCTGCATATCAAGACAAAGAAAGGAAAAGGGTTCAAGCCTGCCGAGGAATCGGCTACCGAATGGCATGCACCGGGCAAGTTCAACAAGGAAACAGGCCAGCGCATCATCGTGCACAACCTGGATGAGCCGCAATTGTATCAGGACGTTTTCGGACATACGCTGGTGGAACTGGCGGAAAAGGATGAGCGGATCGTGGGTATCACTCCCGCCATGCCGACCGGAAGTTCCATGATCTATATGATGAAGGCATTCCCTCAACGGGCCTTCGATGTCGGGATAGCCGAAGGTCACTCGGTGACTTTCTCCGCCGGACTGGCGAAAGAAGGAATGATCCCGTTCTGCAATGTCTACTCCTCTTTCATGCAGCGGGCATACGATAACCTGATACACGACGTCGCCCTGCAAAAACTGCATATGGTGATCTGCCTGGATCGTGCCGGACTGGTTGGCGAAGACGGCGCCACGCACCACGGAGTGTTCGACCTGGCTTACCTCCGTCCGATACCCAACCTGACGGTTGCCTCGCCACTCAACGAGTTGGATTTGCGGAACCTGATGTACACGGGTTACAAGGAGGCTACGGGCACGTTCGTGATCCGTTATCCGCGAGGGAAAGGCGAGAAAAAGGACTGGCGTAACGAAATGCATGTCCTGCCCATCGGAAAAGGAAAGAAATTGAGCGAAGGAGACGATATAGCTGTTTTATCTATCGGACCGATTGGAAACGAAGTGATAAAAGCAATTGAAGAAGTAGCCGGTGAAGGAATATCGGTTGCACATTATGACATGATTTACCTGAAACCGATCGATGAAGAATTACTGGACGAAATAGGCAAAAAGTTCAAACGCGTCATTACCGTAGAGAACGGTGTAGTAAAGGGCGGACTGGGTAGTGCGGTTCTTGAATTTATGGCAGACAACGGATATACTCCGCGGGTGAAACGCATCGGTATACCCGACACATTCATTGAACACGGGTCGATCCCCGAGTTATACAAATTGTGCGGCTTGGATGCCGGCAGCATAGCCGGAGAAATCCGAAAGATGATGAACGATTAATTATTAATGACGATTTGCCGGACGATGCGGCAGGTGGAATGAGTAACAATTGATAAAATGAAGATTATTATTGCCGGGGCAGGCGAAGTGGGTACGCATCTTGCTAAGATGTTATCTCAGGAAAAACAGGATATCATCCTGATGGACCCGAGTGAGGAACGGTTGAACATCACCAACACCAATATGGAGATACTTCCTATGGTTGGTAATCCGACTTCGATCCGCGACCTGGAAGAAGCCGGCATAAAAAAAACAGACCTGTTCGTCAGCGTTACTCCGGAAGAGACAACGAATATTGCGGCAAGTATCCTGGCTTCCAAGCTGGGAGCACGCAAAACTCTGGCACGTATCAACAACTACGAATATCTGTTGCCTAAAAACAAAGAACTGTTCGAGAAGCTGGGCATCCACTCGATGATCTATCCGGAAATGCTGGCAGCCAAAGAGATCGTCAACGCGATACGCCGCCCGTGGACACGCCAGTACTGGGAACTGTTCGGAGGAGCCCTGATCCTGATCGGGGTGAAGGTTCGCGAAAACTCCCGCCTGGTGAACAAACAATTGGCCGAACTGCTGAACGAACAAAAGCTGTACCATATCGTTGCCATCAAAAGGCAATATGAAACGATTATCCCCCGCGGTACCGACCTTGTCCTGCCCGGCGATATCGTTTTCTTTACGACGACCAAAGAACATATCAAAGACGTGCAGATGCATGCCGGCAAAAAAGACCCGGAAGTAAAGAAGATCTTTATCATGGGAGGCAGCCGCATCGCTATCCGCACCAGCCAGTACCTGCCGAACAATATCCGCGTAAAGATACTGGAAACAAACAAAGAGAAAAGTCACCGCATAGCCGAAGTAGTACCAAGTAATGTCCTGATCATCAACGGAGACGGACGCGACACGGAGTTACTGATGCAGGAAGGGATCAAAGACGCACAGGCGTTTGTCGCCCTCACCGAGAATTCGAGTACGAATATCCTGGCTTGCCTGGCTGCCAAACGTTTCGGCGTATTCAAGACAGTCGCCAAGATCGAGAATATCGACTATATCCCGCTGGCCGAGAATATGGATATCGGTTCGGTAATCAACAAGAAGCTGATTGCCGCCAGTCATATCTATCAGTTCCTGCTGGATGCCGATGTGTCGAACGTGAAGTTCCTGACCTTTGCCAATGCCGACGTGGCCGAGTTGGTGGCACGCCCCGATTCGAAGATCACCCGCAAACAGGTGAAAGACTTGCACCTGCCGAAAGACCTGACGCTGGGCGGACTGATACGCGACGGCGAACCGATGATGATTAAGGGTGACACACAGATACAGGCATACGACCACGTGGTGGTATTCTGCCTGGAGACTGCCATGCGTAAACTGGAAGATTATTTTAATTAGTATGTTTTAGTATGTTACTGAATATACGTTTCATAATAAAAATGCTGGGGATGATGTGCATCCTCGAAACACTGTTTATGCTGATGGCGACAGTGGTCGCTTTCCTGTACAAAGGAGGCGATTTCTACCCGTTGCTTATCTCCAGCGGAATCCTGTTCGGGGTCGGCATATCGCTCTATGCCATCGGTTTCCGTGCAAACGAATACACTGCCGGCCGCCGGGAAGGGATGCTGACGGTTTCATTAACCTGGATATTGCTCTCCCTGCTGGGAATGTTGCCTTTCTACCTGGGAGGATATATCGACAATATAACGGATGCTTTCTTCGAGACCATGTCGGGATTCACAACCACCGGATCGACCATTCTCACCGATATAGAGGCACTGCCTAAAGGCGTCCTGTTCTGGCGAAGTCTCACCCAATGGCAGGGAGGTATCGGTATGATCGTATTTACCGTAGCGTTGATGCCTATCCTGGGAGGCGGAGCGACACAGATGTTTAATGCCGAAACGCCGGGGATCACACACGAACGGTTCCGTCCGCGTGTAACACAGGTAGCGAAACGCCTGTGGGGTGTTTATGTGTTCCTTACCGTCCTGCTGATCGGGTTGTTATGGATAGGCCCGATGAATTTATATGACGCGGTAAACCATGCCCTGACAGCGATTTCTACCGGCGGTTATTCCACCAAGAACGCCAGTATCGCTTATTGGCATTCGGCTTATATAGAATATGTTATCACGATATTTATGTTTATCGGGGCGACTAATATCACCCTGATCTATTTCTGTCTGAACGGGAATATAAAGAAGTTGTTTTTCGATGAAGAGTTTCGCTGGTTCTTCTGGTTCGTCCTGATCATGACGGGAATAACAACCGGCTGGATCATGTATCACGGATTCTTTACAGACTTCCCGACAGCTTTCCGGCAGGCTGCATTCCAGGTGGTTACGCTGGTTTCGACCTGCGGATTTGCGACAGAGAATTATATTCCCTGGGGGCCTTTCTTCTGGATGATCGCCCTGATACTGATGTTCATCTGCGGTTGCGCTGGCTCGACCTGCGGAGGGCTGAAGATGGGACGTTTCGTGATCCTTTCCAAAAACCTGTTCAACGAATTCAAGAAACAAACCCATCCACATGCCATTATCCCGGTAAGGATGGATTCACATATCGTATCCGGCGAGGTCGTACACCGCGTACTGGCTTTCGCCTTTGCCTATATGTCACTGATCGTACTCAGCTGTATCGTGCTGATGCTCGACGGGTTGGGTTTTGAAGAGTCGATCGGTGCTGCCGTCTCAGCCATCAGCAATGTCGGACCGGGACTTGGCAAACTGGGGCCGGTAGACAACTTCTCGGAAGTTCCGGTGGTATCCAAATGGTTCCTTTCCTTACTGATGATGACAGGACGTTTGGAGATATTTACTGTATTGACATTACTTGTTCCGGGATTCTGGAAACAATAAAATAGATTTGATATGAAAACACGTACAATGTTCCTTACAATCATGAGTTACCTGTTCGTAGGACTGGCAGCCGGCGCACAGACCTCCGCACAGCGGGAAACAGCCGATTTACTGCCGGAAGGTACTTTCACCAACGGAATAGAAGGTCCGGCCACCGACAAAGCCGGCAATCTGTATGCCGTTAACTACGGAAAAGAAGGAACGATAGGCATTGTACGTCCGGACGGCTCGCACGAATGTTTCGTGACGCTCCCCGAAGGTTCGACAGGCAACGGCATCCGCTTCAACAAGGCCGGAGACATGCTGGTTGCCGATTATACCGGTCATAATATCCTGAAAGTCGACATGCAGACCAAAGCGATCAGCACGTATGCACATGAGTCCCGGATGAACCAGCCCAACGACATCGCCCTCGCTCCGAGCGGCAATATCTATGCCAGCGATCCGGACTGGCCGAACCAGAAAGGGCAACTCTGGCTGATCACTCCCGACGGTAAAGTGACCCTGCTGGAAAGCAATATGGGGACGACCAACGGTATCGATGTCAGCCCGAACGGTAAAAAACTTTATGTTAACGAGTCTGCACAACTCAAAGTATGGGTCTATGATATCAAGCCGGACGGGACACTCAAAAACAAACAACTTTTCCACACCTTCGAAGGCTTCGGCATGGACGGAATCCGTTGCGATGTGAAAGGCAACCTGTATCTCTGCCGCTACGACAAAGGAACGGTAGCCGTTATAAATCCGAAGGGCAAGCTGATCCGCGAAATACAACTGAAAGGCAAAAAGCCCTCAAACATCACATTCGGAGGTCCTGACAACCGCCGCTGCTATGTCACCCTGCAAGATCGCGGCTGCTTCGAAACCTTCACTGCCGAACATCCGGGAAGAGAATAATTATTCACCTATTTGAATATTTCTTTAGGTCTGATATACGCTTTTGCTTAATTTTGCGTTATAATAGGTACGAATAACTAGAAGAGACGCAAAATGATAGAATATATTAAGGGGGATATCGTAGAACTGACTCCCACACAGATGGTAATCGAATGTGCAGGGATTGGCTACGTACTTAACATATCTCTGACCACATACAGCGCATTCGGCGGTAAACCAACCGGGAAAATTTACGTATATGAAGTAATACGTGAAGATGCCCACCTGCTGTTCGGTTTCGCCCAAAAGGCTGAACGCGAGTTGTTTTTATTGCTGACATCGGTATCCGGTGTCGGTCCTAATACGGCACGTATGATCCTGTCATCTCTTCCTCCTTCCGAACTGATCCAGGTTATCGCCAACAAAAACGAAACGGCGCTGACCTCGGTAAAAGGCATCGGACAGAAAACAGCCCAGCGCATCCTGGTCGACTTGAAAAACAAGGTGAAAGCCGGCGATTCGATGGTTGGGACGGGAACAGCTGCCACGGCAGGAAACGGCGCGGTGGCCGAAGAAGCGGTGGCCGCCCTGGTTATGCTGGGATTCCAAAAGGCTGCTTCACAAAAAGCAGTCAGTTCAATACTGAAAACCTCGCCGATGCTGGCTGTGGAACAAGTGATAAAAAGTGCACTCAGAATGCTCTAGACTTGTAGGGGCTGTTCGCGAACAGCCCCTACACAAGTGACAGTTGACAGTTTAAAATGAAAAAGAAGACTCTTAAATATCTTATCTGGGTTACAATACTGCTATTCGGGATCGGCATGCTCTCGCTGAATGCCAATTACCTGACTTATACGGCGTCCTTGCCGGATATCCAGTTGCTTGAAGGACAAGACGACATGCCCGACGGGAAGGATACTGTCCCGGCAACCCGCTATCCGGTATCCAAAACCGTGCCGGAGGGTGATGAAACCTATAAAGACCTCTTGAAAAAATCCCCGGTAGATTTACGCGATCCGGAAAACGTGAAAACCTTCGTTGAATACGATATCAGGACCGGACGATATGTTGTCCGCTCCCGTTTAGGGGAAAAAGACCTGATCACTCCGATCGACCTGAGTCCGGAAGAATATCAGAAATACAGCATGCAGGAATCGCTCCGTTCTTACTACCGCCAGAAAAACGAAGAAGAGTTTCAGAAGGAAGCAGACAAGCAGTTCAACCTGGCAGATATGCAGTTCGGTATCGGTGCGGCAGAACGTATATTCGGTCCCGGAGGTGTACGTGTCAAGACACAAGGGTCGGCCGAAGTCACATTAGGCTTGAAGCGGAACAGCACGAAAGACCCTTCACTCCCTGAACGCGCCCGCAGCAATACCATTTTCAACTTCGACGAAAGTGTGCAGTTGAATGTACAGGCCTCCGTCGGTTCGAAAGTGAATTTCGACATGAACTACAATACGGAAACCTCTTTCGACTTCGATTCCAAAAAGCTGAAATTGGCTTATACGGGCGAAGAGGATGAGATCATCAAATCACTGGAAGCCGGTAACGTGTCGATGACGACAAGCAACTCGCTGATCAACGGCGGAGCTGCCCTGTTCGGTATGAAAGCAGACCTTCAGTTCGGTAAACTGAGGGTGAACGCGTTGTTCGCACAGCAGAACTCGGAATCAAAAACGGTAAACTCCAAAGGTGGCGTACAGACCAAGGATTTTGAACTGAAGATCGACGAGTATGATGCGAACCGTCACTTCTTCCTGGCGCACTACTTCCGCAACAGATATAACGATGCTGTCAGCAAATTGCCTCAGATAAAAGCAACTCTGAATATTACCCGACTGGAAGTTTGGGTGACCAACACAAGAGGCAACTACGATCAGGCTCGTAACATCGTTGCTTTTACCGACATCGGTGAAAACGACGCAGCCTATATGGCAAATCCCGGTGCATTCCCGATTAAGGACGGATCATATCCTGCCAATAATGCGAATGACCTATACAACCAAATGACCACCACCTATTCCGGTGCCCGTCAAATCAGCGATGTAGAAAGCGTATTAACCGGATTCACCGGAGGTTCCGAATACGAAGCCATAGAGAATGCCCGCTTGCTGGATCCGAACTCCGAATATATCTACGACAAACAACTGGGATATCTGTCTTTGAATATGAGTTTACAGGAAGGACAGATGCTGGCCGTGGCCTTTGAATATGAATATTCCGATGCCAGTGGAAAACGGACAGGAAGAGTCGGCGAGTTTTCCGACAGCAATCCGACAAACCCCAGCAACTGTCTGTATGTGAAGTTACTGAGAGGCACGAATATGTCTCCCCCCATGAAGTATTGGGATTTGATGATGAAGAATATCTATTCCCTGGGCGCTTACTCTGTCCAGAAAGAAAAATTCCGCCTGGATGTCATGTACCAAAGCGATACGACCGGTACCTATATAAACTATCTGCCGGAAGCACGTACCGACACGTTGTCCAGACAAATCTGGATACGCCTGATGGGAGCAGACCGCCTGAACGCCCAGAACGAATCGCATCCGGACGGATATTTCGACTTTGTGGAAGGATACACCGTACAGGCGTCCACCGGTAGGGTGATTTTCCCGACCATCGAGCCTTTCGGCTCCAGCTTGAAAGAGAAACTGGAGAAAGTTGTCAGTCCGGCAATTGCTGATAAATATGTATTCCAAGAATTATACGATACGACCCAAACTGCCGCCCGTCAGATCGCTGAAAAGAACAAATTCATCATGCGGGGAGAATATAAGGCCTCTTCCGCATCCGAAATACAATTGGGAGCCAGCAACGTGGCACGCGGTTCGGTACGCGTAACGGCAGCAGGTGCCACACTAACGGAAAATGTGGACTATACGGTCGATTATACGTCGGGAACTGTTACTATCCTGAATGAAAGTATCATTGCTGCCGGAACTCCTGTCAGTGTCTCGCTGGAAAACCAGACGGCCTACAATATGCAGCGAAAAACGATGATGGGACTGGACCTCAACTACCAGTTCAATCCCGACTTCTCGCTGGGGGCCACCATTATGCACATGTCTGAAATGCCGTTGACTACTAAAACGGTATTTGGTGACGAATCCATCAAAAACACCTTGTGGGGATTCAACATCGCCTACAAATCGGAAAGCCAATGGCTGACAAACACATTTGACAAACTGCCGTTGCTGAACCTGACAAAACCCAGCCAGATAGCATTCACCGGAGAATTTGCCCACCTGATAGCCGGCCATTATGAGAACAAATATAGCGGAGGCTACTCTTATCTGGACGATTTCGAATCGACCCAAAGCGGCTTCGACCTGCTGAATCCGTATCCGTGGAAACTCGCCAGCGTGCCTTGGGATAATAGCGCTAATGCCCTTTTCCCTGAAGCAGGCAAAACAAACGATATAGAATATGGTAAAAACCGTGCACTGCTGGCATGGTATTATGTGGACGGGTTATTCAACCGTAAAAATTCCAGTCAGGCTCCGACGCATATCCGTAATGATAAAGAACAATTATCCAACCATTACGTCCGTGCCATTTATGTAGACGAATTGTTCCCGGACAGAGACCAGGGTTACAATGAAACAAGTACGATCCAGGCGCTCAACCTGGCTTATTACCCGAATGAACGTGGTCCGTACAACTTGGATGCCGACTTTGTCAATCCTGACGGAACATTACAAAAGCCGGAAAATCGCTGGGGCGGTATCATGCGTAAGATCGACCAAAGCGACTTCGAAACGGCCAATATCGAATACATCGAGTTCTGGATGCTCGACCCTTATCTCTATGAAGAACAGGAAGGTATTACGGCTAAAGGCGGTGACCTGTATTTCAACCTGGGTGAAATATCGGAAGACGTCCTGAAAGACGGAAAGAAATTCTATGAAAACGGATTACCTATCGACGGTGACAGAAGCAGGGTCGATTCTACCGTCTGGGGACTTGTTCCGAAACAGCAGAGCACGGTCTATGCCTTCGACAATACGTCAGGCGCACGTGCAAGACAGGACGTCGGACTCAACGGTTTGTCGGCAGAGGAAGAACGGGACTATCCGGCATACAAGGAGTTTATCGATAAACTTATGACAAAGTTATCGCCGACAAGAATTGATTCAATGATGCAGGATGAATTCTCGCCTTTACGGAACCCTGGAACTGATAGATACCGTTATTTCCGTGGCTCTAATCTGGATGTCGAAGAAGTTAGTATCCTCGATCGTTACAAACGTTACAATGGTACTGAAGGCAACTCCGCCGAAAGCGGAACTTCAGGAGAACGTTACGACACGTCCGCCTCCAAGAATCCGGATGTGGAAGACCTGAATCAGGATAACACCATGAACAAGAACGAAAAGTATTTCGAATACAAAGTATCTGTTCGTCCGGAAGACCTGAAAGTAGGAAAGAACTTCATCGTGGATATGAAGACAACCTATCCCAGCTTACCAAACGGGGATAACGCAAGCGTCAACAACAGAAACAATCCGGCCAAATGGTACCTGTTCAAAATCCCTGTTAAGCAATACAATCGTACTGTCGGAGCCATCAGCGACTTCAAGAGCATTCGCTTTATGCGCATGTATATGACCCAATTCTCTAAACCGACCGTACTGCGTTTCGGAACATTCGAACTGGTACGCGGTGAATGGCGTTCATACGAGCAGGATCTGTCCGACCCGAAAGTTCCGCCATTATTCAATGGCACACTTGAAGTATCTTCTGTAAATATAGAAGAAAACAGCCGACGGACTCCTATTCCTTATATGACACCTCCGGGAGTAAGCCGTGTAGCAGACCCCAGCCAACCCCAGCTGACCCGTCAGAACGAACAGGCATTATCCATGAAGGTCAGCAACCTGGCCGCCAAGGATGCACGTGCCGTTTACAAAAGTACATATTACGACCTGCGTCAATACAAACGGCTACAACTGTTTACTCACGCAGAAGCATTGCCTGAAGATGCAGATAATTACACATCGCTTGCCAACGGCGATTTGTCTGTATTCATCCGTTTAGGTTCCGACTATAAGAATAATTACTATGAATATGAAGTTCCGTTGCAGGTTACTCAGCCAAACGGTGAACCATACACCGCAGAGTCTATCTGGCCAACCCAAAACACGCTTGACTTCAGTCTCGAAGAGTTGACTACTATCAAACTAAACCGAAACAAAAAGAAACGGGCGGGAGAAAAAGGCATTACGTTCAACACAGTCTATTCGGAACTGGTGAATGGCAACACGATCAGCATCGTAGGTAACCCGAGCCTCTCGGAAGTGAAAACGATCATGATCGGTGTCCGTAACCGACAGAATGTAGTTAAAAGCGGTGAAGTCTGGATAAACGAACTCCGTCTGAGCGAGTTTAACGAAGAAGGTGGTTGGGCGGCCAACGCCAACCTGAACGTGGCTGTTTCCGACTTGGGTACGGTCAATGTGGGCGGACGTATCGAAACAGCTGGTTTCGGTGCCCTCGACCAGTCACTGGCAGAACGCCGCATCGACGACTTCACACAATACAACGTGGCTACTACCATCGAATGGGGTAAATTCTTCCCGGAAAAAGCGAAGGTCAGCATCCCGATGTATTATGCCTACTCCAAGGATCAGACAAAAGCAAAATATAACCCGCTCGATCAGGATATTAAACTGAGTGACGCCCTGGACGCTGTCGACACGAAAGCCGAAAAAGACTCTATCAAGAGTATGGCTGTCGACCAGACCGTCATCAAGAGTATCTCATTCAATAACGTAAGAGCGGATATCCGTAGTAAGACCCCGATGCCTTACGACCCAGCGAACTTCTCGATCGGTTATTCATTCAGCCAGACGAAAACGCAGAATCCGGAAACGGAATATGAAACGACAAAGGATTACCGCGGTAATTTCGCCTACAACTACACACCGTATGCGAAACCGTTCCGCCCGTTCCAGAAGCTGAAGAAGAACAACGGTTACACCCGTTACATCAAGCAGTTCAGCCTGAACTACCTGCCGTCGAACATCAGTTTCCAGACAGCCATGATGCGTAACTATAACGAAATGCAGCTGCGCGACCTGGAAAACACCGGCTACAAACCTGAAGTGACCTTCAGCTCCGAGTTCTACTGGGACCGTGCTTTCAGCCTGCGTTGGGACTTCACGAACAGCCTGAACATGACCTTTACCTCCGGAACAAATGCCCGGATCGAAGAGCCGTATGTACAGGTGAACAAAGAACTCGCCCCTGATAAGTATCAGATCTGGAAAGATTCCGTAAAACAAAGCATCGCCGACCTGGGTACGCCTTTGAAATACGACCAGACATTCAACGTGACCTGGAACATGCCGTTGCAGTATATCCCGGTATTGGATTGGGTAAACAGTTCTATCACTTATAACGCACAGTACAACTGGGACCGCGGAGCCATTACCGACACCGAATATGAGCTCGGTAACACGATTACCAACCAGCGCCAGATCGACTGGCAGGGTAGCCTGAACTTGCAATCGCTTTACAACAAGAACAAGTTCCTGAAGAAAGTGAACCAGAAGTTCTCGGCCACCCGTACCACGACCAAAAAGAAAGAACAGAAAGAGATCAAACTGGAAAGAGATATCCAACTGAATATGGACAGCGGAACAGTCGTACAGCACGGTATGTTCACCAAGAAGGTGCGCATCACCGCCCGTGGAGCCGACGGCAAAGTCTATGCCATCAAATACAAACCGATCAACTTCGCACAGGTAATGATCCTGAACCAGGATACGGCCCATTTGAAACTGACTATCAAGCCGGGTCCGAAAGCGACAGAAGACTTCTTGTACAAAACGGCAGAATATGGCAGCCGCTTCCTGATGATGATACGCCGTATCAATATCCAGTATGCGACGACCGACGGTATGTCGGTTCCGGGATTCTCCCCGATGATCGGTGATATCTTCGGACAGGGACGCTCGCCTTTCGGCCTGACACCGGGACTTGGCTTTGCTTTCGGAGCCGTAAACCGTGACTTCCTCTACGATGCCAAAGACCGCGGCTGGCTGGTTGAAAACACCAGCAATGTCAACCCGGCCGTCATGAGCAGTGCCAAAAACCTGA
Source organism: Parabacteroides caecihominis (assembly GCF_023656785.1). Classification (NCBI taxonomy): domain Bacteria; kingdom Pseudomonadati; phylum Bacteroidota; class Bacteroidia; order Bacteroidales; family Tannerellaceae; genus Parabacteroides; species Parabacteroides caecihominis. The sequence goes on along the minus strand of NZ_JAMOKS010000024.1, from coordinate 26,821 downwards.
ATATCCGGGCAAACCTGGAGCCTATCACCGGACTGAAGATCGACCTGAATGCCAACCGCGTCGATACCCGCAACACCGATATACAATATATGTATCCCGGTATGCCGGAACTGGCCGGAGGTAACTTTACGATGACGACTGTCGCATTGGGTAGTTTCTTCAAAGGCGTCGGCAATGCAAGTAATAACTATGCATCGGAAACATTCAATAAGTTCATCGAATACCGTGAGACTATTGCGAACCGCCTTGAAAGCCGCTATACAGGAACAACCTATCCGAATTCCGGTTTCTTGGGACAATCTCAATACGGAGGTAAAGAATATAATAAAGAACATGGCGGCGGAGTCAGCCATAACTCGGCCGATGTGCTGATCCCGGCCTTCCTGGCCGCTTATACAGGGAAAGATCCTAATAAGATTTCATCCTCCCCGTTCCCGGCCATCCGCAGCATGCTGCCGAACTGGCGTATCACCTACGACGGACTGATCCGCATTCCGGCCATAAAGAAACATTTCAAGTCGGTCATGCTGACCCATCAGTATCGCTGTACTTACAATGTCGGTGCCTACGAAACCTATTCGACCTGGGTGGATGCCGGACTGGGTGATAACCTCGGATTTACACAGAATGCTTCCGAAGCTCCTACCCCGTCTTCACCTTACTCCATCTCTTCCGTCAGTCTGACGGAGAGTTTCAGCCCGTTGCTGGGAGTGGATGCGACCATGTTGAACAATATCACGATCCGTGCCGATTACACGACTACGCGTAATCTGAACCTGAATATCTCGTCTTACCAGATTGTGGAAGCACTTTCGAATAAGTACACCATCGGACTGGGATATAAGTTCGCCGAGTTCAACAAGATATTGAAGATGAAGAAAACGCGTGATTTCAGTAATGACCTGACCGTGCGTCTGGACTTCTCATACAACAAGATGCAGTCGTTGATCCGTAAGATCGAGGATAGCTTCACACAGGCAACCAGCGGTAACATTGCCAAAACGATCCAGTTCTCAGCCGATTACGGATTGAGCCGTGCACTGACACTGCGTGCTTTCTACGACTTGCAGATCAATGAGCCGCTGATCTCAAATGCATCTTATCCGACATCCAATTCCAACTACGGTGTTGCATTACGGTTCTCACTGGCACAGTAAACGCAATACAACACCGGTGCCTCCCGGCACATAAGGTGCGAAGGAGGAAGGTGTTACAGTATAGAGTATTTCTTCAACTCCTGACGGAGCATTAACGCCCTGTTTTCCGTTATCTCATTCAGGAGTTTCCAGAAACGGTCGCTGTGGTTCATCTCTACCGTATGGCAAAGTTCGTGAAGCAGGACGTAATCGATCAGATGCCAGGGAAGCAACATGAGCGAAAGGGAGAGATTGATACTTTTACGCGTACTGCAACTTCCCCAACGGGTTTTGCTGTTCATGATCCGTACGCTCGTGAAAGTCAATTTATACCGGTCTGCCAACGTCTTCAGACGGTCTGGCAACAGACGTTTTGCCTCATGCCGCAATGCCTTCTCCAGAAAACCTTTCAATATGAGCTGAACCTCGTCCGATTCGAACCGGGTTTCCAGAGGGCAGGCGATATGCAGGATGCTGTTGTCCAATTTCATATAAAAATTTGCACGTTCCGTCCGGAAAATATGTAGCAGGAAAGTTGTTGTTTCCAATCTGGCAGTTTCATTCAGCAACGGACGTGCCGGATGCTTTTTCAGAGCGTTCAGAAGTTTTTGCCGGTTCTCTTCAATAAAGGACAACATTCTCCCCTCATCACCCCCGACCGGCATAGTGGCAGTGATCATTCCCTTTGATATTTTCAGCGTATAACGGGTAGCTCGCGGGGCAGTACGGAGAAGGATGGTTCCCAGATCGTTGTCGTATATCTTCTTTTCCATATCTACCTGCAAAAGTAATACTTTAAAGGCAAATAATATTACATCAGAAATGCTTATCTTTGCGCCCGGTATTAGATATTTAATAAGTATAAACAATATAAACAAGGCAATCATGAGCAAGAAAGCACTTTTACTAATCTGCGATGGCTGGGGAATCGGCGACCGTGGTAAAGATGATGTAATCTACAACACTCCCACTCCTTACTGGGACGAACTGTTGAAAACATACCCAAACTCTCAGTTGCAGGCTTCCGGCGAAAACGTTGGTTTACCTGACGGACAGATGGGTAACTCGGAAGTTGGCCACCTTAATATCGGTGCCGGCCGCATCGTTTACCAGGACCTGGTGAAGATCAATATCGCATGCCGCCAGAACACAATCCTCGATAATCCGGAAATCAAACGTGCTTACAGCTACGCCAAAGAAAACGGCAAACAGATCCATTTCATGGGACTGGTTTCCGACGGTGGTGTACACAGCTCATTGGAACACCTGTTCAAACTGGCCGACATCGCCAAAGAATACGGAATCGACAAAGCATATGTTCATTGCTTTATGGACGGTCGCGACACGGACCCGAGAAGTGGTAAAGGCTTTATCGAACAGCTGGAAAACCACCTGCAAACAACAGGCGGAAAGATCGCTTCCATCATCGGCCGTTACTATGCAATGGACCGTGACAAACGTTGGGAACGCGTAAAAGAGGCTTACGACCTGATCGTGAACGGCACGGGTAAACCTTGCGAAGATATGGTTCAGGCAATGGAAGAGTCATACGCAGAAGGTGTAACAGACGAATTTATCAAACCGATCGTACACGTAGAAAACGGCAAGCCGGTAGCGGCTATCGAAGAAGGCGACGTTGTGATCTTCTTCAACTACCGTAACGACCGTGCCAAAGAACTGACAACCGTCCTGACTCAGCAGGATATGCCGGAAGCCGGAATGAAGACTATTCCGAACTTGCAGTATTTCTGTATGACTCCGTACGATGCTAGTTTCAAAGGCGTTCATATCCTGTTCGACAAGGACAATGTAGAAAATACACTGGGCGAATTTCTGGCATCAGTCGGTAAAACACAGCTGCACATTGCCGAAACAGAAAAATATGCACACGTTACTTTCTTCTTCAACGGCGGACGCGAAACTCCGTTCGAAGGTGAAGACCGTATCCTGGTTCCGTCTCCGAAAGTGGCCACTTACGACCTGAAACCGGAAATGAGTGCTTTCGAAGTAAAGGACAAACTGGTTGAAGCCATCTACACAAAGAAATATGACTATATCGTTTGTAACTATGCAAATGGCGACATGGTAGGCCACACCGGCATTTACTCAGCCATCGAAAAGGCTGTTGTTACTATCGACGCTTGCCTGAACGACACAGTCGAAGCTGCTAAGGCTAATGGTTACGAAGTAATCATCATTGCCGACCACGGTAATGCCGACCACGCTTTGAACGAAGACGGCACACCCAACACTGCCCACTCTTTGAATCCTGTTCCATTCGTTTATGTAACAGAAAACAAAGACGCTAAAGTAGAAGACGGTATCCTGGCAGACGTTGCTCCTTCAATCCTTCATATCATGGGTCTGAAGCAACCGAAAGAAATGACAGGAAAATCATTGATCAAATAAGTATTGTAACCAATAGTAACTTTTCCCCTCTTGAGAGGGGGCAGAGGGTGTGTAAACTTCAATAACAAACCCTCATGTCCTCCCTGAAGAGGGGTATTTATTACCTCTCCCTGATAACAAAATGATCCAAATAGACGACACTCTGGTCAGCCTGGACCTGATCGAGGCAAATTTCATCTGCGACCTTGCCCAATGCAAAGGTATCTGCTGTGTGGAAGGTGATTCCGGTGCCCCGCTTGAGAAAAGCGAGATTGCCAAACTGGAGAAAGCGCTTCCGGTCGTATGGAACGACCTGTCACCCGAAGCCCAAGCAATTATCAACAAACAAGGCGTAGCCTATATCGACTGCGAAGGTGATATCGTCACCTCCATCGTTAACAACAAAGATTGTGTATTTACCTGTTATGACAGCGACGGTACTTGTAAATGTGCTATCGAGAAAGCTTATCGTGAAGGGAAACTGTCCTTTTACAAGCCGGTATCCTGCCATCTCTACCCTGTCCGTGTAACCCAATACAAAGACTTCCGGGCTGTCAACTACGACCGCTGGAAAATATGTAAAGCGGCAGAAATATTAGGACAAAAAGAGAAACTACCTTTATATAAGTTTCTGAAAGAACCGCTTATCCGCAAGTTCGGCGAGAAATGGTATGAAAGCCTGGTCGAAGTAGCTGAGGAGTGGAGAAAACAAAAGGAACAGGAAAAATTGGGTTAGTGCCAACAATAGATGTGCCTGTCTATGGAACACGGATAACGTGTCTTCTGTCAGACTATAGTATAAAGACTGTTTTTGACGTCCTCATAAACATTTTCGAGGACCTCATAAATATTCACGAGGGCGTCAAAAATATTTATGAGGCCCTCGTGAACAGAAATCATCCCTAGGTTATTCCGCTTTTCTTATCAGGTCAGCCGTCTGGCCTTCCTCTTTCAGATAAGTTTCTATATGACGCTTTTTCTTGTCTTCCAGGATCTCATTGATCGCAATCAGAATGCCAGTCTCTTCCACATCCCCAAATTCATGGTTGATGGCCGTCCCGAACACGCGCATCTTCGGTGAAAGGCTCATATAGGCATTCACCAGCGGCGGCACATTGATACCGAATTTACGTACTTCCTGATTCAACACCTTATAATTGTCCTTGAAGTTATCATAACGGAACAACTCCTTCATCTTCTCGATATCCGTATCTGTCTCTAACGGATATACCGGAGTCACCAGTTTATCCGCATCCGGAAAGTGCATCCCCAGAAAATAAAGAATCATATTACGTGCTTCCGTATTATACGTATTATACATCGTCACCTTCCCGAAATAATATTGCAAACTCGGATCGACTACCGATAAGGCTCCCAATCCATCCCACAAATTATCCAACACAAACAATCCTTTTGCGCCGGCACGTGTAGACTGATATTCCAGGGTAACGAAAGAACGGCCCAACTCGACCGTATAAGGAAGGAACTCTTTATTAAACTTTTCCGAGAAATTGAACAGATGCGAAGTAGCCAGCATCGGCTTCCCGTTCTCATCGAACTTGACATCCGAACCGCACAGAAAACGATAACCACCCAGAATCTGCTCATCTTCCGGACTCCAGACAATCAACTGCCGATAAGCGTCCTCCATCGTATCGAACTCGTCGATATCTACCGGGAACCCCGTTCCCCCACCATAGTAACGAAATGCGATTTCCCGCAGACGCCCGATCTCCTGCATCACGTGGGGAGCGTCGTGGGCTGTAACAATATATATTTCATTGTTTGACTTATTCGTGCTGCGAAGTTTCTTTTCTTTCGTCAACTCCGACTTCAGAAGAGCACGATCAATCGGCTTAATAATGTCTTGCATATATTATAGAGTCTATGTTTTCCTGAGATTATAAGCAAGCCCCTTCACCCACTCAGCCCATTCGACCGGCTTCTTGCTGCTATCGAAAGTCTGCCACGGGACAGGCTTGCCAAAATGGATACGGAACGTTTTATGCTTAGACCGGAACATCTCATCCGGCAAATAAATCATTTCATAGTTCATCTTTATACCCAACCTCTTGCGCAGATTTGCCAACCGGTAGAAGAAATTAGAGTTTCTTCCTTCGAAATATACTGGAACGACATCCCGCTGATGTTCGACTGCCTTCTGGATAAACGATTTCTTCCAGTCGGTATCCTGTATCTGTCCGTTTATCTTACGCGAACAAAGTCCTGCGGGGAACGTCACGATCTGATTTTCGGAAGCATAAGCCTCGTCGATCAGCCGTGCATTGTTTTTACCCTGCGCACCATGTTTGTTGATAGGGACAAAGATGGACCTTAGATTTGACAAGTAGAGAAGCAGGTCATTGACCAGGTAACGGATCTTTCCGTCATAATGCTGTCCGATCACTGCCGAGAGACAGATACCGTCAAGCCCTCCCAACGGATGGTTGGAAGCAAAAATATAGCGGCCTTCCGCCGGGATGTTCTCTTCGTTCACCAGTTCCAGGGTCAGGTCAAAATAACCGATCAGTTCCTGCATAAAATCAACCCCATCCTTATCATGATAACGGGTTAGGATATCATTCAGTTCGTCCTGATGAATGGTACGGATCAGATAATTGACAATAAAACCGGGTATTTTACCGGCCACGGAGGGCGCTTTCTGTTGTAATACCTGTTTTACATCAATTTGTGTAATACCTTCTTGTGCCATCTTGCATAACTCTTGTCAGCAGCAAAGATATAGCTAATAATTAAATTTGAATGCATTCGGCAAAAGTTTTTAAGAAGTTTCAAGTACTTAGGCCATATGTTCTTTACTGCCGCATAAAATAAAAGGGTATCTGTATCCGTTATACATTATATTATCTATCCCGTATGCATGAATATGGAGATGCGAATTCTTCCATCTAAATTCATATTTTTTGCATAAGTTGAAACAAAATAATCAATAATTATGTTTTTATAAACAGGAATGAAGATGCAGATATATACACAGACAGATGTTAATTAGCATAAACGGTTGTTTTAAAAGCCAATAAGAAGAAAACGGGATCACCCGATAAACTTTTTTTAATACAAACAACCTGCTATTTTTACCTTTTTTGTGTAAATATTAAACTAAAATGAGCGTTATTTGTTCTGTTAAAAAGAGAAAGTATTTAGAATGAGGAAATCTACGATTTGGTTACTCGCAGTTGTGATGGCATTTGCTTTTGCTGGTTTGCTTTTCCTACAGGTTAAGTACGTGAGCATCATACTCAAAAAAAGCAGCGAGCAATTCAATGAAACAGTCAAAAGAAGCCTGCACCAGGTCTCAAAAAACCTGGAGTTGGATGAAACGCAGAGATATCTGGAAGAAGATCTTAAGCGTGACGAGAGTTATTATCTGCAAAATAACCAGGATCCCCAAGAGATTGCTCAGACAATCACCCAGCAGAAATTACAAATAAAGGACGCCAACGGTAATATACTGCAAATAGATCAGCTACACAGTTTCAGTCAGAAATTCGAACCGCTGTCATCGCTGGACAAAAAACAAACGTCCAATAATATTATCAGTACTTCCCAGGATCTGCAAAAAACGCTTATGCGCCGTCTTAAATATCAGAATGCTTTGATGCAGGAAGTTTTGGTGAATATATTAAATACGGCAAACCTTAAACCGATTCAGGAGCGTGTCGATTTTAAGAAGTTGAACAATTACTTAAAATCAGAATTTATTAACAATGGTTTGAACCTGCCGTTCATATTTTTTGTTATAAACAAAGACGGGAAAACCGTGTACCAGAGTGGGGAAATAAAGAAGGAACCTATTGCGTCTGATATAATTACGTACGTATTGTTCCCGAACGATCCTCCCTCAAAGCTGAATTATCTGAAAGTATACTTCCCTACAAAAGGTGACTATATTTCAAGTTCTGTAACATTTATTGTACCGTCTGTTCTTTTCTCGCTGATACTGTTGGTAACATTTATCTTTACCATATATATTGTATTCCGCCAGAAGAGACTGTCAGAAATGAAGAACGACTTTATCAACAATATGACGCACGAGCTGAAAACTCCGGTTTCCACTATCTCGCTGGCAGCACAGATGTTGAAAGACTCGGATATAACGAAAAGCCCCGATGTATTCAAACATATATCAGGCGTGATAAATGATGAAACGAAGCGATTAGGCTTCCTGGTTGAAAAAGTGCTTCAAATGTCGTTGTTCGAACGGCAGAAAGCAGCATTCAAACTGAAAGAAGTAGATGCAAACGACCTGGTGATCAGCGTAGCGAACACCTTCGTCCTGAAAGTAGAAAAGTATGATGGCTCACTCGACATTGACTTGCAGGCAACCGATTCGTCCATCTACGTAGATGAAATGCATATCACCAATGTATTGTTTAACCTGATGGACAACGCAGTGAAATACCGCCGTCCGGAAGTGCCGCTTACATTGATGGTAAGAACCTGGAACGACAACAACGGAAAGTTGCTGATCTCCGTTGAAGACAATGGTATAGGAATCAAGAAAGAATACCTTAAGAAAGTATTCGACCGCTTCTTCCGCGTACCGACAGGGAATGTACACGACGTAAAAGGTTTCGGTTTGGGACTGGCTTACGTCCGTAAGATTATCGAGGACCATAAAGGTACGATCCGTGCTGAAATGGGCCCCGGAAATGTAGGAACAAAATTTATTATTACTTTACCTCTTATAAAAAGTTAGTTATGGAAGAAAAACTGAAAATCTTCTTTTGTGAAGACGACGAAAACCTGGGTATGCTATTAAGAGAATACTTACAGGCAAAAGGTTATGTAACAGATCTTTTCTCTGACGGAGAAGCTGGTTACAAAGGTTTCACCAAAGGCAAATATGATCTTTGCGTATTAGACGTGATGATGCCGAAAAAAGACGGTTTCACTCTTGCACAGGAGATCCGTTCTATAAATCCTGATATTCCAATTATTTTCCTTACAGCAAAGACGATGAAGGAAGACATTCTGGAAGGATTCAAGATCGGTGCAGACGACTATCTGACAAAACCGTTCAGCATGGAAGAACTCTTGCTTCGTATCGAAGCAATCCTTCGCCGTGTGAAAGGCAAGAAGATGAAAGACATTCCTTTCTACAAGCTGGGTAATTTCTTATTCGATACGCAGAAACAAACACTGGCTATCGGTGACAAAGTGACTAAGCTGACTACTAAAGAATGCGAACTGCTGAGCCTGTTATGCGCTCATGCGAATGAAATTCTGGAACGTAATTATGCACTGAAAACTATTTGGGTAGACGATAACTACTTCAATGCCCGTAGTATGGATGTGTATATCACTAAACTTCGTAAACTGTTGAAAGATGATCCCGGAATCGAAATCATCAACATCCACGGTAAGGGTTACAAACTGATCACTCCTTCAGGAGAAGAACAGGCCCGCGAAGAAGGTATCCAGGTACTTTAATGAACATATCCCGAAGAAATACTAGCCAAAAGCAGTTCTTCGGAAGATAAAATAAGAAAGGCATTGCTGCTCGAAAGAGTTGGCAATGCCTTTTTTATGTTGATTGAATACTTGCTCCGGAAGCAACAGTCTGAGTTAATACTCTACTGTTTTATTTTTCTTTTTCCACCAAAGGAATGCCACTAGAGTTATAGCGGTGATGATACAACCGATAGTTTGTGAAACAGTAACATCCATTCCCAGACCTTCAGGGGCGACAAAGATATAAGTCGAACAAACGGCTGTCATAAACAGGGCCGGAATCAGAGTGATAATATACAGTTTTTTGGAACGTGCCAGAAAGACAGTCAGTGCCCAAAGGGTAAATACAGCCAACGTCTGGTTTGTCCAGGCAAAATAACGCCAGATCATATCGAAACCGTCCTTATCTTTCAGGCTATAGAGGAGTATACCGATCGCCACAATAAACAAAGGTATACAAATCACCAGACGGCTTACCATGCTTTTCTGTTCCTTATGCAGGAAGTCGGCTACAATCAAACGAGCCGAACGGAATGCCGTATCACCGGAAGTGATCGGAGCGGCAATAACTCCCAGGACAGCCAGGATACCACCGACCGTACCCAGCCATTCTTTAGTGATACTATCTACAATTACAGCAGCATTACTTTCTCCCATTCCGTTATTATGATAGAAATAAGTTGCGGCAGCCGCCCAGATCAGGGCAACAATACCTTCCGTAATCATCGCACCAAAGAAGACGGGACGTCCCATCTTTTCGCTCTTGATGCAACGGGCCATCAACGGACTTTGTGTCGCATGGAACCCGGAAATAGCTCCGCAGGCAATACTTACAAACATAATCGGGAAAATAGGAAGATTCTCCGGATGCTTATTGGCTAACCCGTCCGTCAACTCAGGCAGGGGCGGATGGTTCACAAACAACATCACCAGAATGCCGACTGCCATAAACAGCAGAGCTGCGGCAAACAACGGGTAAATTTTTCCGATGATTTTATCAACCGGTAACAATGTAGCCAGGATATAATAGATAAATACCACGAATATCCAGAATGTAGCATCAAGATACTCCGGTGTCAGTTTCGCCAGCAAACCGGCCGGACCGGCTACAAAAACGGCACCGACCAATATCATCAGGACCACAGTGAAGCCGCGCATGAATTGCTTGAAGTTATTTCCAAGATAACGCCCGATAATCTCCGGGAGGCTTTCCCCGTTATGACGTAATGAAAGCATTCCCGCCAGATAGTCATGGACAGCTCCGGCAAAGATCGTCCCCAAGACAATCCACAGGAAAGAAGCCGTACCGAACTTTGCGCCCATAATAGCACCGAAGATCGGACCAAGGCCGGCAATGTTCAGAAACTGAATCATAAAAACTTTCCAGGAAGACATCGGAATATAATCGACTCCGTCCTGATGGGTGTAAGCTGGGGTTGTACGGGAAGGGTCCACCCCGAAGATACGTTCTATAAAAGAACCGTAGATAAAATAGCCGGCAATAAGAGTTGCCAGGCAGCAGATAAAGGTTATCATTATAAAGAGTTATTAGAATGTTGGTCTATTCAGAAAAGGATATTTATCGATACACAAACGGGATATCCTGATGGTTTAGTTAGTATAAGATATGAGTGTTGATTTAAAAACTGGTTGTAATCGGTTCCCCTCTCAAGAGGGGAATCAGTTACTCCCATCACTATAAACTGATAACTCACATTTTCTATATCAGCTATTCAGCAAACGTTTTACCGTTTCAGAGATAGCACGTCCTTCCGCTTTACCGGCAAGAGCTTTAGAAGCTACGCCCATAACCTTACCCATGTCTTTCGGGCCGGCGGCACCTACCTGGGCAATGATGGCCTTCACCTCAACTTCCAGTTCTTCGGCTGTCATTTGCTTCGGAAGGTAAGTTTCAAGCACTTTTACCTGCGCCAGTTCGGCTTCAGCCAGATCGGCACGACTTTGCTGAGTATAAATTTCAGCTGAGTCTTTGCCCTGTTTTACCAGCTTCTGAATAATCTTCAACGCATCGGCATCCGTCAGGGTATCGTTGGCTCCCGGAGCTGTCTTAGCTTCCAGGAAGAACTTCTTTACATTTCTCAATGTTTCGAGGGCAACTTTGTCTTTTGCCTTCATTGCGTTTTTAATGTCTTCGCTGACTTTTTCAAACAAATCCATATCTAATTTCTTTTTTAAGAATTATCGGAAACTTATCACCTGCTTACCGCCCGTATCGGGTTTCTTCCCTTCGCTACGCGGCGCCGAAGGAGTCGTTGTCGCAGAAGATGGAACCGGGATCTCGTCGCCCATCACTTTGGAACGGGCACGGGCAATCACTTTCGGGTCACGGTTATAAGTAGGATTATCTTCGATCAGGGCGATCAGGGCATCGTCGTCCAGTTCATCCTGATTCAACACGACCGCTTTTGCACGGGCGGCCACACGGCGCATACGCTGGCCGGAAGCTCCGTAATATTTGTCGATCAGGTCTTTTTCGGCACGTTCCTTGTTCAAGCGTTCTTCTTCCAGACGCAGCTCCTCTTCGGTCATGCGGCCTTGCTCGATCTGACGTTTTTCGGCGATCTGAGGAATGTCTTCCATACCGAAACCGGTGGCAAGGATAGTCATTTTGACTTTCGCCCCTAATGTATTGTCGATTGCCGTACCCCAAATCACTTCGATATCACGTCCGAAACGTGACATGAAATCGTGTACGTCATTCATTTCTTCCATACGCAACTCAGCCTCTTCGCCAAACGATACGTTGAACAATATCTTTTTAGCATTGAACACGTCGTTGTTGTTCAGCAACGGAGAGTTCAGAGCATCTTCTATTGCCTGGCGCACACGACCTTCCCCTTCACCGAAACCGTTACTCATAAGAGCTACGCCACCGTCTTTCATAGTGGTATTGACATCGGCAAAGTCGAGATTGATAATACCCGGAAGAGTGATGATCTCGGCAATGCTCTTAGCGGCAATCGTCAAGGTATCATCGGCTTTTCCGAAAGCATTCGTCATGGTCAGGTCGGAATATATTTCACGAAGACGTTCGTTGTTGATAACCAGCAGAGCATCTACGTTCTTACTGATCTCTTCCACCCCGTTCAACGCCTGAATGATTTTGCGTTCACCTTCAAAGACGAAGGGGATTGTAACGATACCGACCGTCAGTATTCCCATATCCTTGGCAAAACGAGCGATTACCGGAGCGGCTCCCGTTCCCGTACCGCCACCCATACCGGCAGTGATAAAGACCATCTTGGTACCGTCGCTCAGCATCTTGCGGATATCTTCCATACTTTCCTCGGCAGCCATCATGGCCCGTTCAGGTTTGTTTCCAGCTCCCAGTCCCTGGGTGATGTTACGCCCCAGCGGAACTTTGACCGGCACGTCCGAGCGGTTCAGCGCCTGGTTGTCGGTGTTACACAGAACGAATGTAACATCATGTATACCTTCTTTGTACATGTGGGTAACAGCGTTACCACCACCGCCTCCAACACCAATTACTTTGATGATCTTAGGAGTATCTGTCGGATAATTGAAACTTAATATTGTGTCGTCCATTGTCTTCCGGTTTTATTACATTCGCTGTTGTTACTTTATATCGTCTTCGTCATCAAAGAGACTTTTACCAAACGTATCTATTCCCTTAGTCAGGCGTCCGAACAATCCGGGGCCTTTCTTCTTTTCCGGTTTCTTCTTAGGAGGCTCGGGAGCCTTCTTTGGTCCCTCTTCAACCGGTTCCTCAACCTTCTTCTCCGGTATAGGATCTACCTTGGGCGGTATATAAAGGGCACAGTTTATTGTTCCTCTTGCCAGCAAACCGACAGCAACGGCATATTCGGGATTGTTGGCAATCATTTCCCCGCTTTCCACGATACCCTTACGCACGGCAGAATAACGCACGTCCATCTTCAAACGTTCGCGAATCACCTCCGGCAAGTTCTTCAGGGCGGCACCGCCACCGGTGATGATGATCCCCGCACCGAGCGAGTTCATCAGGCCGGTTGCTTCAAGGCGGGCATATACATTTTCGAGAATCTCCTTCATACGCGCCTCGATTACATTATTGAGGTCGGCGAGTTTGATCTCGCGCAATCCCATGCCATCAGCAGAACTTACCTGAATGCTCAGGTCGTTGTCTTTCTCCATCAAGGCACTGCCGTAGGTCAGCTTTACGCGTTCTGCTTCGGCTTCAACCAGATGGAGACTGGTGATATCGCGGGTAATCAAATGGCCTCCGAAAGGAATGACGGAGAGGTTCACCAGCTGTCCGGCTTTATAGACCGTCAGCGTAGTCACTCCGGCACCGAAACCGATCAGGGCACAGCCCAGGTCCTTTTCATTGTCAGTCAGCACCACATCGGCCAAAGCCAGCGGCGAAACGACAATGTCGGCAATTTCTATTCTGGCACGGTCGGCAATACTGTTGATTACATAACGTTTCAACGAAGGCCGTCCGACAATCAGCTTATAGCGAGCTTCAATCCGGGTACAGGGAATGCCAACCGGATTAGGTTCAGGTTTATCGTCTAAAAAATAGGTAGGAGAAACGGCAGCCAGCACATCCAGCATATCCGGATGATAATTGCAGCATTCCTCATACAGGCCGCTGATGACCTCTTCCGTCACCACCCCGTCGGTACCCAATATCCGGGGAACGGTATGGTCGATAGAGCGCAACGACTGCCCGCCGATGCCGACATAAACCTTTCCGATGCGGGCACCGCCAAGTTTATTTTCCAGCTTCAGGATGAGTCGTTTGATCTTATTTGCTGTTTCTTCCACATTATATACACATCCTCTTCGTATACAGGTAGCGGAGTTCTCAACTTCGTAGGCAATAATCGAGAGGGCCCCCGTCGGGCTCTTCGTTCCTACCATACCGACCATGTGAGAAGAGCCAAGGTCGATGGCTGCTATAAAGTCTGTGTATGCCATATCATCTATCTTTTAGTACAAACAATCTGATCTTTGTATTTTAAATTTATTATACTGTATTTCTCCCAACCGACTTTCGGTATGACCTTGTCATAGAAGAGCCGGAGATTATCCAGCTTTTCCTGGAAATCGTCGAAAGTACCCAGTACAATACGGTGGTTCCCCACCCGGGGAATCAGTTCCACTTCGTTGTCAGGATGAACATAAATCTGTTCTATCTGATTATTCCAGAACTCATTCTCCTGCAAAAATAATGCAAATTTGTATAAGTCGGTTACCGCCAGCTCTTTTTCGACATATCCACTTACCAAAGGGACATCGGCGACGTAACGGAAACTGACCGGCATCGTAGTGCCGAGGTTATCCACGTAGAAGTTTCCCCGGGAGCTAATCACACGCAAGATAGGTATTTTTTGCTCAACTTCAAGCTTTACGATCCCCGAAGGTGTCTTATAGGCTTCGATACGGGCAATCATTTCGTTTTTTTTAAGTTCGGTTTCTATCCTGTCGGTGTTGATTGCATCCATAGGCTTCTTGATCGGGTTCAGATCAGCCTTTTTAAGGATCGTCACCAGATCGCTTTCGCTTACAAAATGTTTGTCGAGACTGTCTTTCACCACGACCTGAAGGTCCTGGCATACCTTATCCTGCCTCATTTCACGGAAGAAGAAGGATACAAACACGATGTAACAAAACAACAGTGTAGCGACTACTATGGAAACTATACGAATCACAATTTCTTATCCAATATTTGTTTAACAGGTTCGATCAGCCGGTCGATGTCGCCGGCTCCAACCATCAATACAACCTCAAACGTATTTGCCTCCTTCTCCACCAGGTCGAGCAGTTCGCTTTTACGAATCAGCTTCTTGGCTGGGATGGTGACAGCATCGAATATGATTTCCGAAGTCACCCCCGGAATAGGCTCTTCACGTGCAGGATAAATATCCAGCAGGATCAGTTCGTCCAACAACGACAGGCTGGCGGCAAAGTCGGGAGCAAAGTCGCGTGTCCGGGTATACAGATGCGGCTGGAAGATACCCGTTACCTTGCGTCCGGCATAAAGTTCCTTCACAGATTGGATACTGGCAGCCAGTTCAGCCGGATGATGGGCATAATCGTCGATCAGGACGATAGCATCTTTCTTCAGATGGAAGTCGAAACGGCGTTTCGGACCAGCAAAGGAAGCCATGCCTTTTCTTATTTCTTCCGGAGTCACGCCGTTCAGCCAGGCAAGAGCAATAGCGGCAACCCCATTCTCTATATTTACTTTAACAGGAACACCCAGTTGAATGTCGGCAATACGGATATCCGGGCCAACGAAGTCAAAGTGGATCTCACCGTTTCCGATACGGATGTTTTCAGCATAGAAATCGGCTTCTTCTGCTCCGGTATAAGTATAGAGTTTCACCCCCTCTTTCAGCCGGGGCGTTACGTTGATACCTTTCTTCATGAGCAGGCAACCGTCGGGACGGATCAGCGAGGTGAAATGTTCGAAACTTTCACGATAGGCTTCTGCCGTGCCGTAGATATCCAGATGGTCCGGGTCGGCGGCAGTGATGACAGCCATATAGGGTGTCAGCCAGTGAAAAGAGCGGTCGAACTCGTCTGCCTCGATCACGGTCAGGTCACTTTTATCGGACAACATCAGGTTACTGTCATAGTTCTTCAGGATACCTCCCAGAAAAGCATTGCAATCGACATGTGATTGTTTCAGCAGGTGGGCAAGCATGGAAGAGGTCGTTGTCTTACCATGTGTTCCGGCAATGCAAAGTCCACGCGAACAATTGGTGATTTCGCCTAAGACACGGGCGCGTTTCATGATCTCGAAACCGTTCTGACGAAACCAGGCCAGCTCCGTATGCGTCTCGGGAACGGCGGGCGTATAGACAACCAAAGTCTTAGCCGGGTCCTTAAAAGCATCCGGTATCAAGGAGATATTATCTTCGTAATGAATAACGGCACCTTCACGGTTCAACTGCGCAGTCAGGTCGGACGAAGTCTTATCATATCCGGCTACTTGTTTTCCTTTTGAAAGAAAGTAACGGATCAGGGCACTCATCCCGATTCCTCCGGCTCCGACAAAATAAACGGCCGTTATCGTATTTATATTCATATCGTTTTCTTTATTTCTTCTCTATAATCTTTACTATCTCGTCAACAATACGGTCTGCACTCTGATGCTGGGCCAACTGTTCGATATTACTGCTCAACTGAGCCAGACGTTTGTCATCGTGGATAACCTCCAGGGCTTTCGTTACCAGTTGCTGTTCAGCATCTTTATCTGAAACCATGATCGCTGCATCTTTGTTTACCAAAGCCATGGCATTCTTCGTCTGATGATCTTCCGCCACGTTGGGGGAAGGAACCAGGATGACAGGTTTCTTCAACAGGCAAAGTTCAGAAATAGAACTTGCTCCGGCACGGGAGATGATCAGGTCGGCAGCCGAATAGGCATAATCCATACGGGTGATAAAGTCGGAGCACCAGATGGGCATGCCGCGATAGGCTTTCAAATGCTTGGTGGCTTCGCTGTAATAATAACGCCCCGTCTGCCAAATCACCTGCACGTCGGAAGCGAACAATTTATCCAAGTCGCCCTGTATGCTGCGATTGATCGTGCGGGCTCCCAAGCTACCGCCGACTACCAGTATCGTTTTCTTTTCCAGAGAAAGACCAAAGAAAGCCAGCGCTTCCTCTTTCTTGTCGGTCGCTTCTTCCAGGTCCTTGCGGACAGGGTTTCCGGTAATCACAATCTTGTCGGCTGGAAAGAACTTCTCCATACCGTCGTAGGCGACACATATCTTCGAGGTCTTCTTTGCCAGCAACTTATTGGTTACTCCGGCATAAGAGTTTTGCTCCTGTATCAGGGTCGGAATGCCCAGCGAAGCCGCCATCCACAATGTCGGGCCGCTGGCATAGCCGCCCACTCCCACAGCAATGTCCGGACGAAACTCGCGGATCGTCTTCTTCGCCAGTCCGAGGCTTTTACGCAGACGGTTGAGCACTTTTATATTGTTGAGCAGGTGGGCACGGTCGAAACCGCTCACCGGTAAACCTACTATTTCATAGCCGGCGGCCGGAACCTTTTCCATTTCCATCCGGTCTTCCGCACCTACAAATAAGATTTCCGCATCAGGGAAACGTTTCCTGAAAGTATTGGCAATGGAGATAGCCGGGAAGATATGTCCTCCGGTTCCGCCACCACTTATTATTATACGGTACTGTTCCTTCATTCTCTTGATTTTGTCTCTGTTACTACTTCTTCTGTCTCAGGCTGTGTGTCGGGCACCCAGTTGGAGATTTCTTCCTCCGTGATGGCTGGGGCTGCACCGGCGCCTTCGGTTTCATCTTCTTCCGGAAGTTCATCTTCCTCATTACCCATATTGGCTCCAAAACGGCTTACACTCAGGATGATCCCGAAATAAATACAGGATATCACCGTCGAAGTACCACCACGGCTGACCAACGGCATCGGCTGGCCGGTTACCGGTATCAGGTTGACGGCCACCGCCATATTGGCAAGCGCCTGCACGACGACCAACAGGCCGCACCCGAGCACCAGGTATTTGGGAAAGGCTTTCTCGCACTTTCGCGCAATCATCCCGACTCGCACCAATAACATGATATAAAGCATCAGCACGAATACACCGCCTACCACACCCAATTCTTCAATAATGATCGCATAAATAAAGTCGGAATAGGCCTGCGGAAGAAAATCCCTCTGCTGACCATGACCGGGCAACTGTCCGAACACCCCTCCGCGTGCAATCGCGATCTTTGCATGGGAGACCTGGTAATTATCGTCGGTAATCTTATAGACTCCGTTCTCGTCGGTATCCGATTCATGCCCGTCGAAGAAACGCTCCAAACGTCCCTGCCAAGTGCTGAAACGGTCCGGCAAATATTGGGTCACCCCAGCCGGCGTAAACCGCAGCAAGACAACGAAGAGGATAAGTGCCAATATCAGGACACCCGCCAGCTTCCCCAACTTCATCAATGGCAACTGGCCGATGAACATCATCAGGAAACAGACCCCGAACAGCATAAACGCCGTCGAGAAGTTTTCCGGAAGAATCAACACACAGGTCACCCCCACCCCGATCAGTATGTATTTGAATATCTGGTCGTCGGTAAACCTGCTCCGCTTACTGAGCAGGAAGGCGATAAACACAATGGAGGCCAGCTTGGCAAACTCCGAAGGCTGGAACTGTATGCCGAATATCTCCAGCCAGCGGTGTGCATCGTTAGCATTGATCCCGACAAAGGGCGTGACAAGCAACATCAGCACCGAGACGGGCAGCAACAATATAAACGCCGGAAAGAACCGGCACGGGACATTGTGCAACAGCAAAACCAGCACAAACCCGCCCAGCAGGAAAGTGGCATGACGAACGATCGGCGCCCAATGATTCGCGTTCTTGTAGGCAATCGTACTCGTGGCACTGAACACCTCAACAACCGAAATCAGGCACAGGAACATGAAGATGATCCATATCACCCGGTCGCCCTTAAATAATTTACTTGCCAGATCCATTCTATACTTGTCTTTTATTCAAATTAAAACTACGGCAATCTCCGGATTCCCGATATTTATATTTCCGATGACCGGAAGAGTACTGTTCCGACCATCAGAAGAGTGTTGTTCCACCCATCGGAAGAGCACTGTTCCGACCATCGGAAAAGCGTTATTCCGACAACCGGAAATTAAAGACTGCGCACGCAGGCCTTGAACTGGTCGCCGCGGTCTTCGTAACTCTTGAAGAGGTCGAAGCTGGCGCAACACGGGGATAACAAGACCGTATCTCCCTTTTCTGCCATTTTATACGCTTTGTTTACCGCTTCTTCCATCGAGCGGGCATCTTCTATCTGCGCTACTTTCCCATCGAAAAAGGCATGTAGCTTGGCATTGTCGACACCCAGGAAGATCAAGGCACGTACTTTCTGTTTCACAAGTTCTTCAATCTCGGAGTAGTCGTTACCCTTGTCTGTCCCGCCCAGTATCAGTACCAGCTTGGTAGTCATACTTTGCAAGGCATACCAGCAAGAGTTTACGTTTGTTGCTTTCGAATCGTTGATATAATCTACTCCGCGTACACGGGCAACCTTTTCCAGGCGGTGTTCCACCCCGGTAAAGTCACTCAGTGAAGCCCGTATATTCTCATCGTGGATATCGACCACCTTGGAGGCGATACCCGAAGCCAACGAATTGTACAGGTTATGTGTACCCGTTAATGCTAATAAGTCCTGATCCATTGTAAATGTTCCGTTTGAGGTTTCAATTACTATTTGCTTATTATCCGTATATCCCTTCACGCCGTCTTCATATGTTTCGGCGAATGGGTAAAGAGTAGCCGCAGGATGGTGCTTAGCGATCTCGCGGGCAATGATCGGGTCGTCGTTCCAGAAGATGAATGCATCTTCAGACGTCTGGTTCTGAATGATGCGGAACTTGGCGTCCACATAATTCTGCATCTCGTAATTATAACGGTCCAGATGATCGGGCGTTATATTCAGCAAGATAGCTATATCCGCTTTGAAGTCGTACATGTTATCCAACTGGAAACTACTCAGTTCGATGACATAGACCGCATGCGGTTCTTCTGCGACCTGTAAGGCCAGGCTGTTACCGACGTTTCCTGCCAACCCGACGTCCAGTCCGGCTTCTTTCAGGATGTGGTAGGTCAGCATGGTGGTCGTTGTTTTCCCATTGCTACCGGTGATACAGACCATTTTCGAGTCGGTGTATCGTCCGGCAAATTCGATCTCGGAGATGATATGCGTCCCCTGCGCTTTCAGCTTTTGGATGATCGGAGCCTTGTCGGGTATTCCCGGGCTCTTGATGATCTCGTCGGCATTCAGAATGTCGGCTTCAGTATGCTGTCCCTCTTCCCAACGGATTCCGTGGGTGTCCAGCATCTCCTTATACTTGGGTTTGATAGACGAAAAGTCGGAAACGAACACGTCAAATCCTTTCGCTTTCGCCAACACGGCAGCACCTGCACCGCTTTCTCCTCCCCCTAATACAACAATTCTTTCCACGTTTATATATATTTATTATCTCATCTTCAATGTGACGATCGTAATAACCGCCAGAATAATACCGATCAACCAGAAGCGCACCACGATCTTCGATTCGGGCACTACATTGAACGGTTTTTGTATCAACGCCTGTATTCCTGCATTCCCTGCTTTCTGGAAATGATGATGCAATGGCGTCATTTTAAATATGCGACGACCTTCGCCATACTTCTTCTTTGTATATTTAAAGTAAGCAACCTGTGCCATCACCGAAATACTTTCAGCAAGAAAAATACCACAAAGAATCGGGATAAGCAACTCTTTACGGATAATTATGGCAAACACTGCTATAATACCTCCCAACGTCAAACTACCCGTGTCGCCCATAAATACCTGTGCCGGATATGAATTATACCACAGGAAACCGACTGTCGCCCCGATAAAGGCAGCAGCAAAGACCACCAGTTCTTCCGCCCCCGGAATAAACATGATATTCAAGAAGGAAGCAAACTCGAAGTGAGACGACATATAAGCCAATATCCCCAGAGCAACCCCAATAATCGCAGAACTTCCGGCAGCCAGTCCGTCCAACCCGTCGGTCAGGTTCGCCCCGTTTGAAACGGCTGTCACCACAAAGATAGTCATCAGCACGAATACCAGCCACGCTGCTTCTTCCTTATAATCGCCCGCCCAGCTGACCAGTTGGGCGTAATCAAAGTTATTATTCTTCAGGAACGGGATCGTCGTCTTGGTCGACTTTGTTTCCACCGTATGATAATGTACTTCTTCAATCACATTATCATGGCGCACCTCCATATTCTCTTTAATTACGACATCCGGACTCATAAACAACACCAGTCCGACAATCAGTCCCAGACCGATCTGTCCGACGATCTTGAACTTGCCGTGCATCCCTTCCTTATTCTTGCGGAAGACTTTGATATAATCGTCAGCAAAACCGAGAGCACCCAGCCAGACGGTCGTCACCATCATCAGGATTACGTAAATATTGTTCAGCTTGGCGCAAAGCAATGTCGGGATCAAAATGGCAATGATAATAATGATACCTCCCATTGTCGGCGTACCTTTCTTACTCATCTGCCCTTCCAGTCCGAGGTTACGCACAGTTTCACCGATCTGCAATAACTGCAAACGATCGATGATCCGGCGGCCGATCGCTGTCGAGATGAACAAAGAGAGGATCAACGCCAGTCCGGAACGGAATGATACATACTTAAACATCCCCGCCCCAGGGAGATCCAGCTGATCCAGATAATTAAAAAGATAATACAACATAAAAACTTCGTTTTCAGTTGACAGTTGACAAGTGACAGTTGACAGTTATTTGTGATGAACATTTAACTGTCAACTATCATCTGTCAACTGTCAACTATTAAATATATTTCTTATTACTTCGCGGTCGTCAAAATGATGTTTCACACCTTTTACTTCCTGATAATCTTCGTGTCCCTTGCCGGCTACAAGGATCACATCGCCTTTCTTCGCCAGCATGGCTGCCGTTTTGATGGCTTGCATACGGTCGGTGATACAGAGCGTACGTTCCATATCCGCCTTGCTTAGTCCGGCCACCATATCGTTGATGATATCGTCCGGTTCCTCAAAACGGGGGTTATCGGAAGTCAGGATGACCTGGTCGCTCAGCTTGGCGGCTTCCTTTGCCATCAACGGGCGTTTGCCTTTGTCACGGTTTCCTCCGGCACCCACTACGGTGATGATGCGGCCTCTGCCATTCAGCACCTCATCGATACCGTTCAACACATTCGTCAAGGCATCCGGCGTATGGGCATAGTCGACAATTGCCGTATAACCCTTCGGAGACTGTATCGTTTCAAAACGACCGGAAACCGAATGAAGCGTGCTTAACACAATCAGCGTCTCTTCCGGATCTTTGCCCAAAGAAACGGCAGCCCCGTAAACAGCCAGCAGGTTGTAGGCATTGAATCGGCCTACGAAATGAACAACCACCTCACGGCCGTTAATAATCATCTCAGTTCCTTCAAAGTGCGATTCAAGAATCTTTCCTTTGAAGTCTGCCAATGTACGCAATGAATAGGTCAGCTTCTTTGCTGCCGTATTCTGAAGCATTACCAGACCTGATTTGTCGTCGGCATTCGTCAGTGCGAAAGCGCCGGTTGGCAGGTTGTCGAAGAATTTCTTCTTGGCTTTCAGATAATTCTCCACTGTTTTATGATAATCCAGATGGTCGCGTGTCAGGTTGGTAAAGATACCACCGTCGAACGAAAGACCACTGATACGTTTCTGGTCGATCGAATGGGAACTGACTTCCATAAAAGCATATTCGCATCCGGCTTCCACCATCCGTGTCATCAGGCTATGAAGGGTGATCGGGTCGGGTGTCGTATGATCGGTCGGGATCGCTTCACCGTCGATATAATTACATACGGTTGAAAGCAAGCCAACCTTATGTCCCATCTTACGGAACATTTCATATAATAAGGTAGCGATAGTCGTCTTGCCGTTCGTTCCGGTAACGCCCACCAGCGTCAATTTATCCGAAGGATTGTCATACCAGGTCGAAACCAACTTACCCAATGCATCTGCCGAATCTTTCACCCGGATGAAAATGACATTTCTCCCGGAAGGATTTCCATTTTCTTCCGAAAGGGATGGAATTTCCTCGCAGACTACCGCTACGGCACCTTTGGCTATGGCCCCGTCAATATAAGCGTGACCGTCGACTGCCGTGCCTCTTACCGCCACGAACAAAAAGCCGTCTTCCACCTTACGGGAATCAGACTGGATACCTGCGATTTTTACATCATCTGTTCCAACGACTTCCAGTACATCCAACGCATGAATCAATTTCTTCAGTTCCATATTCTATCTGTTTACGGAGAGGTCCGGAAACCTCTCCCTCTATTTATTTTAATGTTAAACGGATGGACTGTCCTTTGGCAATTCGTGTGCCTGCTCCCATCGACTGGGCGGAAACACGTCCCATTCCATCCAATACTACCCGCAAACCGGCACTTTCAAGCAGGAAAACCGCATCTTTAGCGCCCATCCCGATCACATTCGGCACGAGGCCTTCACGGATTGCCAGGTCACGCAGATGAAGTTCTTCTTCGCCATCTTCACGCTTTGCGACAACCCATTTCGTCTCCAGACTGTCTGTATTTACATTGACATCGAGTTTATCCAATACATTTTCCAGTGCCTCCAGATTCCCGTTCTTTGCTGCCGGCAATATCACGGCTAATG
The DNA here is from genome assembly GCF_023656785.1 of Parabacteroides caecihominis. Taxonomy (NCBI): domain Bacteria; kingdom Pseudomonadati; phylum Bacteroidota; class Bacteroidia; order Bacteroidales; family Tannerellaceae; genus Parabacteroides; species Parabacteroides caecihominis. Next base: position 3,614 of record NZ_JAMOKS010000024.1, on the reverse strand, counting down.
AATCGCGCTCCATATCACGCACATCAAACGACATATGGCTGGCATATACTTTCTCGGCAATGGCTTTTACCACGCCCCCGGACATCGTTCCACCGGACGGATAACCGATACGCGGACGGCGGATAACGACAATGCAGGAATATTTCGGCTCATCGGCCGGGAAATATCCGCAAAAAGCAACCTGGTGCCCGCTTGTACGGTAAACACCGCCCGAAGCAATCTGCGCCGTACCTGTCTTTCCAGCTATACGGATGATATCCGAATGAACGGCTTTACCGGTTCCTTTCTCTACTACGCCCAGCAACATATCTTTGATAATCGCCAGTGTGTTATCCGAGCAGATGGAAGATTTCAACACCTCTGTCGAGAAACTCTGCACCGTCTTTCCGTTGTGCATAATCTCTTTGGTGAACATCGGGCGCACCATCTTTCCACCGTTTGCAATGGCATTAAAGAATGTCAGCGTATAGATAGGCGGTATCTGCGTTTCATATCCGAAAGACATCCAGGGCAATGTTGTCTTCGACCAGTACAAGGCGGTATCGTTCGGCATACGTATTTTGGCACGTCCGGCTCCCGGGATTTCCAGGTTCAGCGGGATAGTCAGGCCCAGCTTATACAAACCTTCCACATATTTAGTCGGGTTCTTTTCGTACCCTTTCAGAATAATCTTCGCCACACCGATATTCGAAGAATACCAGATAGCCTGTTCTGCCGAGATACGACCGTAACCGCCTTTATTCATATTATGGTCGGTCATACGGGCACCTTTATACATATAAATACCTTTACCCACATCTACCGTATCGCTTGGCTGGCAGATTCCGTCTTCCAATGCCACCATCATAGAGGCGACTTTGAAGGTCGAACCCGGCTCTATCTCATCCGCTACTGCATGGTTCTTGGTTTCGGCATAAGCACCTTCACGGATACGGCCCATATTGGTGATCGCCTTCACCTCGCCTGTCGCCACTTCCATGACAACGGCTGTTCCGGATTCGGCGTCAATCTTCTTCAACATATCGACCAATGACTTCTCGGTTATATCCTGAATATTGATATCAATCGTAGTACGGATATCCATACCATCGACCGGTTCTATCTCGACCACATTCGTCCATCCGCCACCAACACGACGAACCGAACTCACCCCGGGTTCACCCCGAAGCAAAGAGTCGTACTGCAACTCCAACCCGTTCTTTCCCTTGGTCACACCTCCGGCTTCAATCTCACCGTAAATATCTCCGATAGTACGGGAAGCCAGTGTCCCAAAGGGTTTCTGGCGCTGCACCATTTCCTTCGTATAGAATCCGCTCTTATAACGGCTCAGCCGGAGGAACGGGTATTTCTTCATCTCTTTCAGATCGGTATAAGAAGCACGCCCCTCATAAACGGGATACTGGCGGCTTTTGCTTTTCAGCCCGCGAAGCAGATGCGCCTTATATCCGGCCGGCGTACGGTTCTTGAATTTACGTGACAGATAAACGGACAGCGAATCCACCCCGTTCACCTTCGAACTCAGGAACGTATCGACAGAAAATCCGTCAGCACGGAAGTCAATATAGGTATAATAACGAGGCACACTGGTAGCCATCAACTTTCCATCAGAAGAATAGATGTTCCCACGTCCGGGTAATATCGTACGGTTCGGGCGTTTCTGGCTTTCGGCCACCTTCTCCCATTTCTCCTTCTCCACAAAAGCTGTATCAAACGTGCGAAGCAATATGCCCACTGCTATAAGCCCCAATAATAGCACGACAAGAAAGTAACAGAATAATATACGGTTACTTTTCGGGGCGATTTCTATTGGTTCATTCTCTTCTGCCATATTTATTTGTATAATTCATACGGCGGAGTTTTGGCTCCTTCCAGTTCAATACCTTGTTCTTCAATCAATAATTCTACTTGCGACTGACGGCTGTTGCCCGTCAGTTCCGATGAAATAGACAATGCCTCGAAACGAATGTCGCGCAAACGTTGTTGCAGGCGGTCGATCTCCCTTAGTTTCTGCATGCAGGTGTAGCGGTTGCCGATGAAGAAAAATATCATTATCACAACAAGCACAATCATTCTTGTGTGTTTAACGATAAAATCCTCGTTCAGGATACCACCGCCCAGCACATACAAAAGAGAAAGACGTTTCTCTTTTTTCTTTGACTTTTTACGTTGTTGTTTTTCCTCCATAACTCCCTTTTTAATTGAAAATTGAAAATTAAGAATTGAAAATTAGCTTCGCGTTCGTATAATTTTCAATTCTCTTTTTTTCCTTTCTTCTCCGCTATTCTTAATTTGGCACTTCTCGACCGGGGATTTCTTTCAATCTCCTCGTCGGAAGGCACAATTACTTTATTATTTACCATACGAAATGGCGTTTGTACGTTTCCGAAAAAGTCTTGTTCGCTTTTTCCTTCAAAATTTCCTGTTTTCAGGAAGTTCTTTACCAACCTGTCTTCCAGAGAGTGGTAAGTGATTACAACCAAACGTCCGCCGGGCTTTAAGACCTGGAGGGTTTGTTGCAGCATTTCTTTCAGGGCACGCATTTCGTCGTTCACTTCAATACGAAGGGCCTGGAATGCCTGTGCCAGGAACTTTTTCTCTTTGTCTTTTCCGGTAAAGGGTTTAACCAGTTCCAGAAAGTCTCCGATTGTTTCTATCTTTTTGTTTTCACGTGTCCGGACAATCAATGAGGCCAGCCTGCGGGCAACTTTCAGTTCGCCGTAAAGGTAAAAGACGTCGGCCAATGCTTCTTCCGTATAGTTGTTTACGATATCGGCAGCCGTCTGGCCGGCACGGGTGTTCATACGCATATCCAGCGCTCCGTCGAAACGGAAAGAGAAACCACGGTCTTTATCATCGAAATGATGGGAGGAAACGCCCAGGTCGGCCAATAGCCCGTCCACTTCGCCGTCTACGCCGTGATAACGCATAAAATTATACAAATAACGGAAATTACTACGAACAAACACAAAACGGGAGTCGTCAGGAATATTATGTTCGGCGTCGGCATCCTGGTCAAATCCGTAAAGTTCGCCATCGCTATCCATCCGTTTCAGGATTTCGCGTGAATGTCCACCTCCTCCGAAGGTCACATCCACGTAGATACCCCCTTCTTGAATATTCAGGCCTTTCACGCTTTCATCGAGCATCACCGGTACATGATAGCTAGTCTCTTTCTCTTCCATTTTCTGTTTTACACGTTAAACTTTCCCTTAAACAAAAGTACCCTACTTCGTTGGCAACGGGCACTTTACTATATTTGTGGGTAAAATTAAACATTTATCAAATTACCTTCCAAGAAATATATGAGAAAAGTACAAAAAAGTTATCAACAGGTAAGGGAGACCTACTTTTCTCTTGACAGAAAAGTAGGCAAAAGATCAAGGCTGCACCCAAACAATAGTGTGGTTCTGCAATGGAACAAACAGGGAGTGTCTTTTTGTAAATAAGGTTGACTCTTTAAAGAATCAACAATGAAAAAGAAGAATTATTACCAAGAGAGAGAGCATCATCTGATGTGTCATGAGATTTATCGCCTTCGTGTAGTAGAAGGCCTGGAAGTCGCCGCGATAGTAGAAAAACTGTGTATAAGTCGTTCTCGAGTTTACCGTGCATTA
>NZ_JAMOKS010000023.1:0-107657 GCF_023656785.1 Parabacteroides caecihominis | reverse complement strand
CAGCTAGAACTACACTCTCCACAAAAAAAAGGATAAGGCATTAATCAATAACACCTTATCCCATAAACATTTCCTTATCAAAAGAACTTCTTACAATTCCTGTTTAAGGATTATTCTTTTAACAGAGTAACTATTCGGTAGAACAGATCGCGATAATTAGTTTATCCAACCATCATTCTGAACCAGATTGCTATTTCTTTCACATTCCGTGCTTGGAATAGCCCAGGTATAAAGATAATCTCCACCCCATGAGAACGGATTTACGACAGTACCCCAGATTTCTTTGGAGCCATCACCGGTTTTACACCAGTCACCGATCGTTCTCCAACGTATTTCGTCATACAGGTTAACACCTTCCAAAGATAATTCCCAACGACGTTCGTTACGGATACGGGTACGCATATTGTCCTGACCACTTACATAAGTAGGTTTACCGGCATCTGTTGTCTGCAATAATGCAGCACCGGCTCTCTCACGTACAGAGTTTACCAAATCGACAGCTTCCTGCTTAAAGCCTTGTTCATTGATAGCTTCAGCCAGCATCAAGACTACGTCTGCATAACGGATCAACGGATAATCCCAGGGGCAATATTCACGATTAGGAGTTTCAGACGATCCTTCCGCAACAAATTTGCGATACAGATAGTAGAACAAAGTCTGGCTATCCGTTCTCAGGTCATACGGTTCGACTTCATCCGAGTTGGTTGCCGGCCAACGCAAGGTATAAGTATATTCTTTTGAACCGATTGCCCCGTTATATTCAGCATACGGAGTAATGACAGTCGCTTCCAGACGAGGATCGCGATTTTCATAGGCTTTACGCAAACGGGCTTCATTTCCGGAAGGTAGATATTTGGACATATCAGCTCCATTTTTCACGGCCAGTTCAAAACCTGCACGCAGTTTTGATTTTATATCTTCCGAATAAGTATCCCACTCACCGACAGTATCGCGAAGGAAGAAAACCACACGTTCTTTAGGAGTCATCTCATTATATCCCGGTAGGAAGTCATTCCAGTTAAACGGCTTACCGTCTGCACATTCAAATGATTCCACCCAGTTTACACTCGGCAGATAACTATTCCAGCAAGAACCAAAAGAAACACGTGAACCTAACCAGAATTGTGTTTTGGAACCATAATCTTTGATACCAATATTCTGTTCCGAGAAAATCATCTCATCACATTGTTCATTATCTGTTTTGAAGAGTTGTTTGTAATCCCCCTGAAACAATGCAAAACCGACATCTCCGACTTTACGCAAAGCAGCTTCCGCTTTTGCATAATCTTTCATCCACATATATGTCTGTCCCAGCAAAGCATATGCCGCACCTTTCGTTGCACGACCATAATTGGCATCACCTTTCGCATACTTATTCGGCAAATTAGCACTATTGATGCAGTCGTTTAAGTCGGAGATAATAACTTCCCATACTTTGTCAGCCGTTTCACGTCCATTGGTACACTCGCTGTCTTCCACCGGTTCCAGATAAACAGGAACACCCTGGAATACACGGTTCAAACGGAAATAATAGTAAGCACGCAAGAATTTGGATTCAGCGATCAAACGATCTTTCTTTGCATCATCCAATGGAGCTTCCGGTAAATGGGCTATGGCATCATTTGCACGGTGAATTCCTTCATACAACTGTTTCCAGGTATCAGAGAACAAACTATTGCCGGCAGTAATTGTTCCATTCAACAAATCCTGAGGATCACGGGCCTGACCGGCAAATCCCATAGCATCTTGTGTAAACATTTCATGTGCAACCTTTGCCTCGCGCAATGTGGCATAGATACCATTCACACCCATATCACACATCGTTTCATTTCCCCACATGGCTCCGGAACCTACCTTATCGTATGGATTCGTATCCAACAAATCAGGTTTACAAGCTGTCATAACCGAAGCAACAGCTGTAACAACTAATATTTTATTTACTAATTTCATTGTCTTTTCTCTTTTTTAGAATGTAACACTAATACCCGCAGCAAACTGGCGTAAAGACGGATAGTTTGTAGTTGCCCCCATTTCAGGATCCTGACCGGGGAATGATGTTATGGTAAACAAGTTTTCACCAGACAGATATACACGAACCCTTTCTGCAGAAATTTTTTCTGTCAGAGTTACAGGCAATGTATAGCCGATTGTCAGATTCTTCAATTTCATATAAGTACCGTTGTACAAATAATAATTGCTGGTTTGACGGCTCTGTTTCGAGTTTTCTACCAAACGGGGAATATAACCATTCAGATTAGTTCTCGAATCAGTTGGATTTTCAGGATCGTAGAAGTAATGATCATTCGCAACCCGCTCAGATGTAGCAAAACCATTTCTGATTGCTACACTATTATACGGGTCTTCTTCCCAATACAGTTTGAAACCACCGTTACCAGCCCACAACATACTTAAATCGAAGTTTTTCCAACTGGCACTGATATTGATACCATAACCGAACTTAGGCATAGCTGAAGATCCCTGAAAATCATAATCATAAGAACTACCGTAAATACCGTCGCCATTCAAATCCGCATAAATCAAATCACCGTAATAGATATTATTCCGACCGACACTCTGGTTTGGCATAAATTTGTAACCGGCATCTATCATGGCATTCAACCATTTCATATCACCTTCCGTACGGATCATACCATCTTTCGGACCACCATTTATATTTACGGAACCATCGCTGTTAAAATGGGTTCCATTACCGGAATAAGTATTCAATGTATAATATTCTTTGATCGGATGTCCTTCTACGATACGTCCCTTATCTTTATCCACAGATACATCACCGATATTCGATTGCCATACTTTCTTACCGTCTTTCTCTACCCAACCGGCTTCATACTTACCCAGGTATTTTGTTACCTCATTATGATTGTAAGAGAAATTGGTAGAAACAGCATAATTGAAATCACCTACATGGTCTTTCCAGCCTACAGTCAATTCAAAACCGCGGTTCGTAACCTCGGCCGTATTCATGGTCGGAGGAGTCTTAATACCCATTGTCAAGTGAAGGTTCGGAGTTGTCAGGATACCATCCGTTACCTTATTATATACGTCCAACTCAGCTGTCAAACGATTATTGAGAAAACCGGCATCCACACCAAAGTTCGTAACAGTCGTGCTTTCCCATTCCAGACGCGAGTTACCGATCCTGTTCTGTGCCAAAGCAGCAGCCTGAGCCCCTCCAAAAGAATAATTATAAGTCTTATAAGTAGCCTGATAACCGTAATAGTCCTGGTAACCATCCTTATCTGTAATGCGGTTGTTACCTATTTGTCCCCAGGAAGCACGGATTTTCAGGTTAGATAACCAGCCGATATTCTTCATAAATTCCTCTTCAGACAGACGCCAGGCAGCAGAGAATGACGGGAAGATACCCCAACGCGAATCTGAATTGAAACGGGAAGAACCGTCATAACGAAAGTTAGCCTCAAACAGATATTTAGACAGATAAGCATAATTCAAACGGCCGAATACAGAACGAAGTGCTTCGTCTTTCGCCGTACCGGTACTGGTCTGCATTTCTGTGGCTGCATCGGGAACACTGATACTCGGGTCTATCAAACCTTTTTTCTGTTGCTTATGCTCGTATTGTTTATAGAAATATTCGTTGTAACCAACCATTACATTCAAATCGTGACCACCTTTGAAGCTCTTGTCATAACGCAGGATATTTTCAAGCGTATATGTTTCTTCTGCATATGACTTCCAGGTTGTCGTCATCTGGTCCGGAGTCGTTGCTGTAGAAGCAATCTCACCATTACTGAAGGTATAGCGGGCCAACGGAACTGTATGTGAGTTATATTCGTCAAAACGACGTCCGTAATTAAAGTTGAAATCCCAGCTCAGACCTTCCATAAACTTGATCTTACTATACATCGTTGTATTAAAACGGGAAGAACGGTTCTGTCCGTCGGTCTGTTTCAGATATGCCCAAATATTATTAGCGGTAGAACTTTCTTCGGCTGCTTCCTTATATCCCATTTTTCCATCATACATGCCAATCAAACCCGGGGTAGTCTGGCGGATAAAGTTCAACATACCGGTATCAGCGTAATTACCCTGATCCTTATCGTTCATAATAGCATATGTACGGGTTCCCAAGGTCAACCATTTGTTTACATTCGCTTCTACGTTGGCACGCAATGTGTAACGTTTCAAACCGGTGTTTTCCACCAAACCTGGGTTATCCATATAACCGGCAGACAGTAAAAATGTAACCTTTTCACTTCCTCCGTTCACGGACACGACATGGTCCTGAACCAGATTATTTTTATACATTTCTTTGTTCCAGTCCGTATTCGGATAAGCCAGCCAGTTAGGGACACCGTTTGCATTTACGCCATTCGGATCTGCATTGGCAGCTTCCCAGGCTTCGATTGTTGCTGCTGAAAATACATCATTGTAACCCTCATTGAATTTGGCTTCATTGATCAAACGCATATGCGTAGGATAATCCGTTACAAAATCGAGCAGGTTAGATGGCTGAGCCATAGAGAAAGTACCCGAATAAGTTACACGGATCTTTTCACGGTTACCTTTTTTCGTTGTGATCAAAATTACACCATTGGCAGCACGTGAACCGTAAATAGCAGCCGATGCAGCATCTTTCAATACGGAAATCGTCTCAATATCCTGCGGATTGACAGCGTCCATCGAGGCTTCCATTCCATCGACCAAAACCAACGGACTGGCATTGTTCAATGTACCTGTACCACGAACACGGATCGTAGCACCGTCGTCGGTCGGATTACCTTTGCTTTGCATAACCTGCAAACCGGCAGACAGACCTCCCAGGGCTGATGATACGTTTGTAATAGGACGGCTGGCTGCTTGTTCTGTAAAATCTACGGAAGAAACTGAACCTGTTAAATTCACTTTCTTCTGCGTACCGTAACCAACAACCACTACCTCATCCAATGCCTGGGAGTCTTCCTTCATCTGGATTTTGAAGGATGTTTGGTTACCTACTGTGATTTGCTGTTCCGTATAACCAATAAAAGAAACAACCAGAACTGCATTAGGAGAAACATTCAACGTAAATTTACCATCCATGTCAGTAATGGTTCCGTTCGTGGTTCCCTTCTCAACTACATTTGCTCCGGCAACCGGACCAAATTGATCTTCTACTACTCCACTCACCGTTTTCTGTGCTTGCTGTGGAGAAGCCATGAAAACATCTGATTCTGGAACATTCATTCCCAGAGCTGTCGGACTGGCCGAAGCAACTCCCACAGATGCAAGGAACATCGTAGCTCCTATAAACATCTGTCTTGAAAAATAATAACGATTAAAATCCTTCGTCATAATAACACCAGATTTAGTTAATAAATTGATTTTGTTTGCGCACACTAAATCTTGTCGACTTAAATGTGCAGGAATTTTAGTTTTGTTCGTTTCTACCAAATGAAATAGTCCTGTGTGGACTATGGACTACTATTTTTCAAGAATCGTTGTTTTTTTAGAGTCAAATATTAGTTTTCACAACGTAGATAGTAGTTTTGACAGATTCTATTTTTCAATTGGAGAGCAGTGATTATCATAGGAGAATGACAGGAGAAATTTTCAGCATAGTATTAACGATGATAATCACCAATAGAATAATTACAATCTTTTTTTATCTTGTATTTCTACCCTTTTTAATTCGGCTGAATATAGAGATATCTTACTAACTGAAACAATCGGTAAAAATATACTTGGCTTATATACAACTTATTATATATCTGTTAATTTTTCAGCTATGGACAATTTATACATATCTATTAGACAAAAATGTATGTTTATATTTTATACAATCTGCTACTTTTGTCCCGTTCTGTTTAGTTAAATATGAAAGACATAGTCCACACAGAACTATATTCACAAAAATAAAAAGGGATAAGGCATTAATCACTAACCCATTATCCCATAAAGACTTTCCTACTAAATAGCTCCCAATAACCTTTATTAAATTACCATTCTTTTTGCAAGAACTACAATTCAGTAGAAAAAAACATCGTATTCTGACTTGTCTACAATAAATAACCCATTAATTAAGTTTCATCTCTGAACTCCGCTGATATGGCAAATACACTTTTATCAAGCAATAAATGTAACCAAACAACACTTTTATCAAGCAATAAATGTAACAACACAACATTTTTATCAATATTTAGGTATAAAACATTGGTATATTCTCTTTAAATATATACTTTCGTCTATTCGTAATAATCCTAAATATGGAAAGAGATAAAATAAATGAGTTAATAGCCTGGAAAAACAATCCTGCCAGAAAGCCTTTAATAGTAAGAGGTGCCAGGCAAGTAGGGAAAACCTGGTTGTTAAAAGAATTCGGAAATCGATATTATGACAAATTAATCTATATCAATTTTGAAGAAGCAACTCAATTGCAGGCTCTTTTTCAAAACGATTTTGATATAGAAAGAATTATACGAACATTGCAAATATATAGCCAAACTCAAATCATCCCCGAAAATACATTAATCATCTTTGATGAAATTCAGAGTATAGAAAGAGGACTAACAGCTTTAAAATATTTTTGTGAAAACGCTCCTCAATATCAAATAATCGCAGCAGGTTCATTATTAGGTATGGGACTGCACTCCAATCACTCTTTCCCTGTCGGCAAAGTAAATTTCATGGATTTGAGACCTCTGTCCTTTTTTGAATTTCTGAAAGCTAACGGAGAATCTCTTTTAATTGAATCCATCTTAAAATCAGAATGGGATACTGTCACTATATTCCATGAAAAGCTAATAGAATACCTACGTATCTATTTATATGTAGGAGGAATGCCGGAAGTCGTCAATACCTATATACAGACTAAAGACATATCATCTGTACGAAAAGTGCAACGGGATATTCTAAACTCATACGAAGCAGACTTTTCGAAACATGCTCCGTATGAGATTATTCCTAGAATTCAAATGGTTTGGCAAAGTATCCCCTCGCAATTAAGTAAAGAAAATAAGAAATTCATTTACGGAATGATACGAGAGGGAGCCAGGGCTAAAGATTTTGAATTAGCTATCCAATGGCTTGTGGATTATGGATTACTTTTAAAAACACATCGCGTCAGCAAACCTGATATGCCTCTAATTGCCTATCAGGATCTAGCCGTATTCAAACTCTTTTTATTAGATGTAGGCTTACTTTCAGCGATGTCACAATTAGATATCCGCACAGTCATCGAAGGAAACAGGATATTTACAGAATTCAAAGGAGCACAAACAGAACAATATGTAATGCAAGAACTACGTGTTGCAGAAGACATTTATATCGGTTACTGGACAAATGAGCGCAGTACAGCAGAAGTAGACTTCATCGTTCAACAGCAAGGATTAATCTTTCCTATTGAAGTAAAAGCAGAAACAAATATTAAAGCAAAGAGTTTTCGACTTTTCTGCGAAAAATATCAACCTTCAAAAGCTTATAGAACATCACTCAAAACATTTCACACCGAATCATGGATGGAGAATTTGCCATTATATGCAATTGGTTCTGTCAGGAAATAATACAAAAAGGGATAAGGCATTAATCACTAACACCTTATCCCATAAAGACTTTCCTACTAAATAACTTCCAATAACCTTTATTAAATTACCATTCTTTTTGCAAGAACTACAATTCAGTAGAAAAAAACCATCTATTATGTTTACTTACAAGTCCAGTTTACTGTATCAGTTATGTTGTTTTTCTTCTGTATGCCACGCACTTCAATTGTATTTTCCCCGTCTTTCAGGTTTACACCATTCCAAACAAAGGTGGCATAATTATCCGCTCCCTGTACACCTATACTTTTTCCGTTTACGAACAATTCAACCTGGGGAAGATTAGAAAATACCATTATATCGGTCACTTTCGTATCACGGTCACGATGACGACGGTTAGCGATATAAACAAATTTGTCATCCTTATTCCAGTTCGCCTTATAATAATAGAAAGCATCCTTCTTCACTTTACGGTCGAAAGTAACCAGACCTTTATCATTGATTCCCGGACGATCGCCTTCCGTACGGTGAGCGGCACCAAAGTCAAACAGGTTCCAGATAAATGATCCCCACACAAACGGACGTTCTGCAATAGCCTCCCAGTTACCCATATGATAGAAAGTCTGGAAGTTTTCCGGATGCCACCAGCCTGAAGCAACACCTGGTTTAATAGAGTCCTGCTGATGATAGATACTTGCCCCGGCACCATATTCACTGATACCGATTTTATAATCCGGATGCGCCTTATGATTAGCGTCCAGCCATTTTCCCATATCCGAAGGAGAACCACCATACCAGCCGAAATACTGGTTCCAGGCAATCACATCGGTTATTTTACTGATATCGCTATCGTACGACAGGAAGCTGGCAGCCGTTGTCGGACGCGTCGGATCTTCCTGATGAGCCAATTCATTCAACTCTTTGATATATTCAATCGGATTATCACCATGTGTTTTCAGTTCGTTGAACAATCCCCAAAAACAAATGGATGGGTGATTGTAGTGCTGGCGAATCAATTCTTTCAACTGTTCTTTACCATTTTCGCGGAAAGAAGGCAGGTCGTTGAATCCCCTGTCCTGATAACCACCCGGACCAATGAAAGGAATTTCCGCCCAGGCAACGATACCATATCTATCCATCAGATCATAAAAATAAGTAGCCTGCGGATAATGAGCCAGACGGATCGCATTCGTTCCCATCTCGGCAATAATGGCAGCATCTTCTTCATGGTGCTCTTTATACAATGCATTTCCACGTTCGGCACGGTCCTGATGGCGGCACACACCATGCAGTTTCAGATGTTCCCCGTTCAGGAAGAAACCTTTTTCTGCATCCACATGATAAAAGCGTAAACCCAGCGGCTGAGTTACCTTATCTATTTCCTGTCCGTCAGCCAGCAATGTCACTTCCGTACGATACATAAACGGATCTTTCCGCCCATTCCACAAATGAGGATTTTTAATGGAAAATTCCAGTCCTGCGGTATGTATCTGATTTGCATCCACAGTCAGATTTATATCCTGCTGCTGCACAATCTTGTTTCCATCCCAGATTTTCACATTCACCTGTACCGGTTTTGCCGTGGACGAACCATTTGATACCAACACTTTAGCTTTCACATCCGCCTGTTCTTTCGTCACATTATTTTGTATCAGATAAACTCCGGGAGAAGCATAATCGGTCAGTGAAATATTTACCGGATCGGTAATGATCAGGTTTACATCACGATAAATGCCGCCATAGAAATTGAAATCACCGACCAACGGCATTATATCCAGTTGCAAGGCATTATTCACCTTTACCAATATTTTATTCTCGGCACCATACTGCACCTTATCTGTTATTTCAAAAACAAACGCACCGTAGCCACCCCGATGTTCACCCAGGCAAACTGAATTAACAAAAACCGTCGCGATTGTATTAACGCCTTCAAAACGCAGGAATAAACGCTTTCCTTTCCACTCGGGTTTCACGAAAAGTGTTTTTTCATAGTTACCCATTCCACGATAATAATCCTGTTTACCGGATAAGGCGTCACCGCTATTCCATGTATGAGGCAGATTGACTCTTTGTTCACTCTTCTTCTGCACCTGATGCGAGAAACGGAACATCCAGTCGTTATTCAAAAGTATCTCCTTACGGGATGCATAAGTAAATGTGCTGCAAAGTACCAGCAACAAACCAATAATAATGTGTTTCATGTTCTTTATTTCTGATTCCGGTAACAAAGATAAAACGATCCTTTCAATAGGAAAGACACTTTTTGTCTAAGAAAAGGTACTTTTTTGTCCAAATATACCTTTTTATGAATAGCGGACAGTAAAAAATTCATTAGCTTTACATCGAATCTTCATACCGTTCTTCATTACTCATCTATAGTATGTTAGAAGATTTTTCACCCTATCTATTTAGCGGCCGATAATTGTAAGCCGCTTGGTCGATAATTATGAGCCAATCGGCCGATAATTATGAACCGTTCGGTTGATGGTTATCAACCATTGGTTAGTTGCCGTAGTAATTTGAATTAGTAAGGCTGGTAAATGAAAATAGATAGTAGGAAAACAAAAAAGAGGATGTATCCCCTATATTACGATCCCCCAATATATTGCACAACGAAAGTGCACAAAACTATTATTTTCTGCACTTTTGTTGTGCAATTATCGTATATCTGTTCATAAATGATATGCGACGGATAAACTATGATTCAGCAAACTAGGAGGTAAAAACAAAGGACAACGACAAATAGCCGATGCACAAGAAGGGTATGTAGTCAAGGGTGATATTGAAACCGGTTATGGGAATGTGATTCCACTCTGGAATTTTGGAATGAACTATTAATAGAAATATTAGGCATGGATTTCATAGATTAACACGTTTCTTATTTATTCAATCCGTGAAATCGTGAAATCCATGCCTAAAAATTATTACATTGACTGTCCGCCGCCACCGCCACTACTTTCACCACCACTTTTTTGATCATCATTACTGATGCCACGTCTTACTTTCTTAATCGCATCTTTCAATGTTCCAAATCGATAGGATACACTAATACGAAAATCACGAGAACTCCAATGGTTCACAGAATACATTCGGAAAGTAGGATCTGATGTTTCATTTTCAAACTTGAGAGTCTTCCAGAATGGATTATTGGCACTTAAGGAAACTGTTAATTTTTTCTTCATGAAACTCTTATTTACAGAGAACCCTACATTATAATAGGAAGACCCTTTTCCCTGTAAAGTAATCCAAGGAGATGAATAAGAGCCATAGACATTTATAACAAAATCTTTTGGTAGATTAAGCTGGGGACCAGCGTATATATATCCAGTGAAACCACTATTTGACATATTCAATTCCTGAGTAGAATTCGTTTGTAAATCCACATAATTACCACCTGCATTCAAATTAATACGGAATAACGGTATGGGATTCCAACTACCATAAAGATAAAGACCCGCTCTTTGTTGCTTTCCTATATTTCCATAAGTCGACTCAGCTATTCCATCCGAATTAACGAAAGTGTAACGTTCAATAGAGTTGTTTACAAATGTATAGTTAGTACTTACATTAATACTTAACTTCTGCGAAAACATACTATAATTGAAATTCACATTGTTACTCTTCTCTGAATCCAAATTCGGATTACCATAAGAAATATTTTCCGGGTCTGTTGTATTTCTATATGGATTCAAATACCAAATACCAGGACGCTGAATACGCATATTATAACCAATACGCATCTGTTGTGTCATCCCTATCTGATAAGAGAAAGTCACATTCGGTACAACATCAAAATAGTTCGTACTAAAATCTTGCTCATGTGCCTTGGCATACTTTACACTCAAACTTGTTCCTTCTGCACGTACCCCTGCTTTTACTCCAAATTTAGAAAATTTCAACGCATACCCCAAATAACCAGAGTATACATGCTGAGTATGCTTAAAATCACTATTTAATTCAGATTTATCTTCCCAAACAGATGTTGTAGAATTTAATATCTGCCGCAACGTTTCACTATCACTTTGACGGAATATGTATTTACCTCCTACTTCCAAGGTATGATTCTTCCGGATTGGTGTTGTATAATCTACCTGCCCGGTATGCTCCGTCGTTGCTGCATCATTGATATTCCATTGCGGATACAATAGAGAATCCGGATAATTAACCATATTTGTCAATTCTGAACGACCTTCGTTATCATTTGGAGAATTACTGAAACGATATGAGAAAGTAAGTAATTCATCTTTTTTACTGGTTGAATGCTGATAATCCACATTTAAATCTGTTGAACCAAACACATATTTAGCATAACTGTTACGATCATAATGATAAGCCAAATCAGGATTTTGATTAATCATTTCCACAAAATTCTCAGAAAGATTTTTACTATTTCCTCTATACAAATTGGCTCCAACACTAATAAGATTCAATGTATCAATCTCATAACTTGCTTCTAAATAACCATATTGAAAAGGTCCTTTACGCTTACTACGACCATTTTGATTCATGATACTCTCTTTACCCGGAATCAGATTTTCACGATTCATATAAGAATCAGTCCACGGGGAATTCTGATTATTATAGTTATAATTGGCTGTCAACCCTAGACTTCCTATTTTAGCTGAAATATACGCGCCACCACCAAAGCGTCCTAAAGTACTTGCGTTTGCACGAACATTTCCAGTATACCCTTGCAGCGCATTCTTTGTAGTGATAATATTAATAATACCACCCACACCTTCAGCATCATATTTGGCACCCGGATCAGTAATTACTTCAATATTCTTAATTGAACTTGCAGGCATACCTTTTAATACATCTGAAGAATTTTCCCCACTTAACAGGTTCGAAGGTTTACCATTCATATATATTTTAAAGTTGGTAGAACCTTTCAGCTGTATCTTATCTTCACCATCAACAGTAATCATAGGAACTTTCCGAAGCATATCCAATGTATTATTAGTTTGTGCTTCTGGATCATCTTCCAAACTATAGGTAAGTTTATCTATTTCTACCTTCACCAATGGTTTCTGAGCAGTAACCGTCACTTCCTTGATCTGCTGAGAATCGTCATTCATAAACAACTTACCCAGATTCAAGCTTTTCTTACCTTCAGACAATGTAAAACGTTTTACGGCAGGAAGCTTCCCCAATGATTGCATGGACATGATGTATGTCCCGGGTTGTTTTAATGTGGTGGTAAACTTACCGTCATCATCACAGGCCAGCAGTTTGATTGCTTTCTGGGGCGCATTTGCCAAAGCGATACTCAACGTGGCATAAGGAACTGTTTCATTAGACAGGGAATCAACTACCTGTCCCTTGATCGTGTAATCAGCGGCATTCTGGTTCTGCGCACACAAAGGCACAGTCATCATCAACACCAACACTAAGTAGAGCAGTTTTTCTTTCATCAAATTTAAAGAATTTAGAGGTTATCGATTGATTTATTATATTTATTACTAAAAAAATAGTGTAAACCCGATGCAAATGTATAAGATTCTACGAAATCTTCGTATTTAGCAGGATTAAAGATTTGTAAAAGATGTATTTTGCTGTTCGATTAGATGAATTTGTTTTAAATTTGTAGGAATTACTATTAATAAATATAGATATGAGAAAGATTTCAATCATTTTAACCGCTTTATTATTCATTTCCGTTATGAATGCACAGGATCTTAAAGTCATTAAACTCAATGCCCCGGACAAGGCTCGCGGGACAGCTGTTATGAAAGCATTTTCCGACCGTCATTCCGATCGCGAATATGCAGCGAAAGAACTAAGCGCACAGGATCTTTCAGATTTGTTATGGGCAGCCAACGGCATTAACCGTACAGACGGAAAACGCACGGCTCCGTCGGCTTTGAACAAACAGGATATCGATGTGTATGTTATTATGAAAGATGGCGCTTATCTATATGATGCAAAAGCCCATGCACTGAATCCGATAGCTAAAGGCGACCATCGTGCTGCCGTTGGAGGAGGACAGGATTTTGTTAAAGATGCTCCCGTTTGTCTCGTTCTGGTATCCGATCTTTCCCGTTTCGGTAATGTCGGTGATCATACAAAACTGATGGCGGCAATGGATGCCGGTATCGTTTCACAAAATATAAACTTATGTTGTGCTGGCATAGGATTGTCTACAGTACCCAGAGCAAGCATGGATCAGGCAGCTTTGAAGAAAATCCTCAAACTGACAGACAACCAGGTATTGATGATGAATAATCCGGTTGGCTATCCGAAATAAATCAGACATTGTCAGATGTGAAACATTTTTCTACTTATACGCCAAAACCTTTTTTCACAAATGAATTGAAGATTATTATGTACATTTGCCGAAAATTTGACAAAATGCCTACAATTTTCATCGCTCTTTTTTGCGCTTACTTTGCAGGGAATATTTATATATTCATCAGAGGGGCACAGACGCTTGTGGCCCAGCCTTTCGGCGTAAAGGTGCTTCTGACAGTTCTATTCTGGAGTTGTGCACTTGCATTCGTAGTCAGTATGCTGGCAAGGAATGTAAAATATCCGGACGTGGTGGCACATACCATACATGAGGTGGGAACCGGCTGGCTGGTTTTTACTTTGTATATGGTATTATTCCTGGTTGCGTTCGATATATTCAAACTTTTCAACGGGAGTTTTAAATATGGGTTTTACATCTCACTTCTACTGACACTCAGCCTGTTAAGTTACGGTTATTATCATTATCAACATCCGAAGACACAAGTTTTCAACATAGTTATCAACAAGGTTGTCAACAGTAATCAACAACCGATGAAAGTTGTTGCCATAAGCGACATCCACCTGGGTTACGGCACAAACAAGGCACAACTAAAGAAATATGTAAGCATGATCAATGCCGAACAACCGGACCTGATCCTGATCGGAGGAGACTTGATAGACAACAGCGTAACGCCTCTTTATGCAGAGAATATGCAAGAAGAACTTTCGCAACTGAAAGCGCCGCAAGGCATTTATATGGTTCCGGGAAACCACGAATATATCAGCGGAATAAAGAAAAGCGTTGATTTTATCCAATCGACCCCGATCAAACTGTTACGCGACACAGTGGTTACACTCCCCAATGGGCTTCAGATAGCCGGACGTGACGACCGTCATAATCCGTCACGCTTATCCCTTCAGGCTTTATCGCAAAACATTGATCCGGATAAACCTGTTATTCTTTTGGATCATCAGCCGTATGACCTGCAGGAAACGGAGAAAGCCGGCATAGACCTTCAATTCAGCGGACACACACATCGGGGACAAATCTGGCCGATGAGCCTGCTGACAGACCGCTTGTTCGAGCAAAGTTATGGATACAGACAATGGGGTAACAGCCATATCTACGTATCTTCCGGCTTATCACTCTGGGGACCTCCTTTCCGGATCGGGACGAGCAGCGAGATGGTGGTATTCAATATTGCATTCAAATAAGGCCCCGCAAGGCAAACTGGTATGAAAGTCTTTATTCAATCGATAGTAGCACAATTGTTACTGAATCCCTATATCTTTTGGAGGGGCTATCAGGCAATACCGGCTAAAAAAAGCTGGCGTATTCCTTATACATTATTCTTTATACTGGAACTGGCGATTTACTTCTTCGGATTTTTCTTCCGCAAGGAATTGCCGGATCATATAATGACCACGATCCAATATATCTGCAACACCTGGTATATTGCTTCCGTCTATATCACGCTTTCATTGCTGACGCTGGAAGTGCTCAGACTATCCGACCGTTTCTTCCATTGGTTTCCCCAATGGCTGACACAACATTGGAAACAGGCTAAGTTAACCCTGTTTTTTGTAATCATAGCCGGAGTATCTTGCCTGATGGTGAAAGCCTACCTGACCGTCGCCTACCCGATAGTCAAAGACGTATATGTCACTCTGCCCAAAGGGAGCAACGACCGCGACAGCCTGACTGTGGTTATGATGAGCGATTTGCATATCGGCGAAGTGATCGGTAAACAGCTGGTTCAACGCTATGTCGCACTAAGTAATGCCCAACACCCGGATATGGTCGTATTGGTTGGCGACATTATGGATTACGAATCCCGTTTTGCCGAGATGGAACATATAGAAGATGATTTACAGCAACTAAAAGCACCGCTGGGTGTATACGTCGTAAACGGCAACCACGAATACCGTGCCAACCGTTTTGCCAAATATCGCTGGCTGGCAAAAACCGGAGCCGTACATCTGATTGACTCGGTCGTACAACCGGATTCAACCTTTTACCTGATCGGCAGAGACGATTATATCAATAAAAAACGGCAGGCTTTACATACGTTAATGGCGGACATCGATACCACCAAACCTATTATTGTTCTGGACCATCAGCCCTGGTCATTTGCAGAAATGACCATGAACGGCGTGGATCTGGGACTCCACGGACATACCCATAACGGACAGTTATGGCCCTATCCCCTGTTAATGAAGCTGATCTATGAATGCCCCTACGGTTATCATAAAAAAGGTCCGACCCAGTTTTATGTATCTTCCGGCATAGGCATAGCCGGCCCTCCTTACCGGGTCGGAACTGTATCCGAATTGGTTGTTCTGCATATTAAATTCAAATAGAAAGCCGGAAATCCTTTTCACAAAATAAAAAAGGGAATAAACAATTTTGTTTACTCCCTCAATATATCGGTATTATAGATTCTATCCTACAGTCTGATCAAACACATAGGCTATATTACCTCCTTTGGTCGAAGAATCGGCTTTTTCGTCAGCCGGTTTGGTTTCTCCTTCTTCCGGGGTGCTTAATGTCTTGCTATATAATTCAGGGTTGCTCAGAACTTCGATTGCTTTATCCAGTACTTCGTCATCTTTCAGGCTTTCAAGCAGTTCGCCTTTCTGGAAATAATAGCGTTTTACGATCTCCGAAGCCAGCAACTTTTTAATCTGATCCTTATAAAGATCGAAATCCCTGTCCAGATTTGGAGTTAAGCGGGCTTCCAATTCAGTGAAAATAGTTGAATCCCTGTCTGTATAACCTTCTAACTGGGCTACTTCTTTCAGGTTTTTCAAGATCTTTTCGCTCTGACGGTCATAAGTGAAATTCTTTTCTTTCGCATAGTTTTTGAATGCTTCAAAATCCTCATCGGAAACAGTAAACTCTTCCACAGAAGGAATTGTCTTATGTTTCTGTGCCCAATCCGTAACAAAGTCCACCAGGACAAAATCGGTCACCAGATAATACATGATAGTCGGCATCTCTTCTTCCTCTATTTCAAACTCCGGACGTACACCGCCACCGTCACGGACAGGACGCCCTTTCGATGTATAGAATACAGAGGTCAGGCTATCCGGAATAGCAGCCACACTGCCGTCCGCCTTCCTGTGGGAATAATCCATCTGCTGGATGCAACGGCCGCTGGGGATGTAATATTTACTCATTGTTACTTTCAGACGCCCTTCATAAGGAAGTTCACGGGTAGACTGTACCAAGCCTTTTCCATACGAACGCTGGCCTACCAATACGGCACGGTCCATATCCTGTAATGCGCCGGAAACGATTTCGGCGGCAGAGGCCGAATTGCCATTGATCAGGACTGCCATCGGCATTACTGTATCAATCGGTTCATTGGATGTACGGTAAGTACGGTCCCACTGACTAACCTTACCTTTGGTCGATACTACCTCTTTCCCTTTCGGGACAAACATACCAACGATCTGGGTGGCACTTTCCAACAGACCACCTCCGTTATTCCGTAAATCCAGGATCAGTGATTTTATCTGATGATTCTTCTTTAAATCTTCCAGGGCATTTTTCACTTCCTGTGCGCTCTTATCGGTAAACCCTTTCAGATAGATATACCCGACACCATCGCCGCGAACACCATAATAAGTAACCTGGTCTACCAGGATCTGCTTACGGACCAGTTCCACTTCGAGGGGTTTCTTTTCGTTCGGACGCTGTATCTTCAATACCATTTTTGTATTGGGCACTCCTTTCAGCAGTTCACTGACTTCACTGGATGTTTTATTGCTCGTATCGACTGTATCGATAGCCAGGATGCGGTCTCCGGCTTTCAAACCCGCCAAAGCAGCTGGCATACCTTCAAAAGGTTCAATGATATACACTCCCCCTTCTTTCCGCTCACGGATATAAGAACCGATACCGCCATATTCGCCGGTAGTCATTATTTTCAGTTCATCCATATCCTGTTCCGGATAATAGACAGTATAAGGGTCCAGACCACTCAACATGGCATTGATCCCTCTCCGGACTGTTTTTTCAACATCCACCGAATCCACATAGAACATTTCGACCTCTTTCACCAAAGCATTGAAAATGTCCAGGTTCTTACTTACTTCAAAGCGGTTATCTTTCTGAGCCTGTCCCGGCAAAATACTCCCAGCCAGGAGCAATAAGCAAAACAAACCTATCAATCTTTCTCGTCGTACCTTCTTAAACATAGAATATTTAGTTAATTAACGATGTAAATGTATACATAAAACCCTTTTCAGGATAATATCGCATCTACTTTTAACTTTATTTGTTCCCATTTGTCATCCGGAATCTGAGCCCCGATCACATCTATAATATATCCGGCCAGAAGCGAACCGATCCGGGCAGACTGTTCCAATGTAGCCCCCACAGATTGCCCATACAGGAACCCGGCAGCAAAATGATCGCCGGCTCCGGTTGTATCGACCGGCTTGCCCCCTTCTGCCGGAACGGCAATGACCTGTCCTTTACTTCCCACTAACGCACCTTCCTTACCCAGAGTAACCAAAGACACCTCTACCATTCCGGAAAGCACCTTTACCGCTTCCTCTGCTTTCAGACCGGTAAAAGCCTCTGCTTCACTTTCATTAGAGAAAAGAATATCGACATATTCAGGAATAATATCATCCAGCAATCCCTTAAATGCATTTACAATATTAAAATTAGAAAGGTCGAGGGCCACTTTCAATCCCAGTTTCTTTGCTTTTTGCATGGTAGTACGAACCAACTCTTCGTTTACCAGCAAATATCCTTCTATATATATACAGTTATACCGGCTAAGGATCTCCTCCTTTATTTCATCCGGCGTAATCGTCGGAGCCGGACCGAGGAATGTACCCATCGTACGTTCGCCGTCTTTTGAGATCAATACGGTACAACTGCCCGAAATACCCTCTGTCTTTATAAAATAAGGAGACACGTTCGCATCCTGCAACGCCTTTTCATAATATTCACCAACCGTATCCGTACCGATCTTTCCTATAAAACCGGTATTTGCTCCCAAGCAAGCCATTGCACGCATCGTATTACAAACAGAGCCACCCGGAGCCTGGCTTTTCTCCAACCGTTCCTGTGTTTTACGGATAGCGATCATCTGTTCCTGACCAATCATATCCATTGCCCCCTTCTTTATACCCACTTCTGCAAGCACATCATCACTATCTAACCGAAGTAAAACATCTACCAAAGCGTTTCCTAAGCCTATCGTATTCATTTTTTCAAATTTTTTCTGCAAAGATATTGCATATTTCAAAAAGAACCTCTACTTTTGCAGTGCAATTTCAGAAAGGCATACAACAAGCCGCTGAAAGATTGAAAATTCTTCCTTAGCTCAGTTGGTTAGAGCATCTGACTGTTAATCAGAGGGTCCTTGGTTCAAGTCCAAGAGGAAGAGCAAAAGACATCGGGAAAGACTGAAAGACATATTTTCTTCCTTAGCTCAGTTGGTTAGAGCATCTGACTGTTAATCAGAGGGTCCTTGGTTCAAGTCCAAGAGGAAGAGCAAAAAGACATCGGGAAAGACTGAAAGACATATTTTCTTCCTTAGCTCAGTTGGTTAGAGCATCTGACTGTTAATCAGAGGGTCCTTGGTTCAAGTCCAAGAGGAAGAGCGAAAAAGAGATACCTCAGTGAGGTATCTCTTTTTTTATATAGTATTTCCTACCGGAATCGTTTATAACTAAGTCCGAAAACAACTTATTCTAAAGATAAAAACAATAGCTTTTAAACCTAAAAGCTATTGCTTTTGCAAAATACCATCCCGGTGACGTTCTATCATGACCGGGATGGCATTCCGATATCATCCTGGTGATACAGAATCAATCAAAGCATCTCAAAGTTAACGCAACAGGGAATGTTTCAGGTATAATCAGTTTTGAACTATTTTCTTTAATGGGGCAAAGCCCCATGCCGCAGGCTCTCTTTTGCCGTCAGTTTCAACTGACGATAGATAAACCTTCCGGTTTTACCGGATTCCTCTGTGGGTTTCACCCCCTTTTCCTGATATGTATAATGAAAGGGGATAAATCCCACAGAGGAAGAGGCTTTACCTCTTGTATTTAGAACCGTTGGTTGAAACCAACGGCAAAATAGAACCTGCGGCACGAGGCGAGCCTCATTAAAAGACACCGTAGATAGTTCAATTATTTCTACAAACAAACCAAACAGGTGCAAAAGCGAACATCTATCAAACAATATGTTTTCAAATGTTAACTATGACAAACGCAAGGTCAAAAGTAGGTACTTTTTTACCCCGGTTGTAAGCCATTTACGATGTAACACATTAATAATCAGCTATGACAAACTTTTTGCTGCCCCCTATAAAATAAAGAAAGTAAGATTGTGTTTGCCAGCCTCCAGTTTGATCACTTTATCTCCTTTGACATAGTCAGGTAAATAAAGCGTAGCCGTACTGTTTGCCGGAACAACCACTTCATAATTGATCTTCTTTCTGTTCCACTCCCATTTGGAGATGATCTGCCCGTAAGGAGAATCATGTTTTGCTTCGAAATGCTTCAATTCCTTTACAAAATTCGGACGCAATATAATATGTTTGAAACCAGGCTGTTCCGGATCAGGAAAAATACCTCCCAGACCTTTATAGAACCATCCGCCTATCTCTCCGAACATCATATGATTATCCGAAATATCACGTTCAGCCTTCAAATCCCAGTTTTCCAATAAAGTCGTAGCCCCATTGACGATCCACCAGCCCCATGACGGATAGGTATCCTGTGCAGCTACCTTATAAGCTGTCTCCGGATATCCGTTTTCGCTCAATGCATTCAGGATTGCTTTTGCCCCCAATACACCGACATCCAGATGGAATCCGGCTTCTTCCACTTTCTTTGCCAGATTCTTCGCAACTTTAGCGATCATATCTTCCGGTACGATCTTCCATTGCAGAGGAACACTTAATTCCGTCTGGGAACCACCGGCATATATTCCGGTCTCCTTATTCAGATATTTATTATTGACAGCCTCTTTGATCTTTTCGGCTAATGCCGTATAATATGTATAATCATCCTGCTTGTTAAACAGCTTGGCGGCAGTCGCCAATATTTTAGTGTCGACATAAAAATAGACGGATGATGTAAACTCTTTATTGGAACGGGACTTAACCGGAACCCAGTCTCCACGTCCCCAGGATGTCAGATGATTCGGACTCGTACGATCCACATAATTGACATAACGCTTGATATTCTCATAACAATCAGCCAAAGGCTTGCTATCTCCATAAAACATATACAGGTTCCAGGGGATAATAGCTATTGTACTCGTCCAGTCCAGTCCGTTATCCGTACCATACCCCCAGCCTCCGGTAGGTATAATATCGGGAAGTACCCCGTTGGGTTGTTGCTCATCCCGGTGGTCGGCCAGCCATTTTTCATATACGGTAATTCCATCGAAGTTATATAAAGCTGTTTCGATCGCAAAATGACCGTCACCCGTCCATCCGTTCTTTTCGCGTTGCGGACAATCGGTCGGATATCCCATCAGATTCGACAGATAAGCATTGTTGGTAGCCCACCACAATTTATTTACCAGCTCACTCGATGTCCTGATCTCTCCGGAAGCAGGCACATCGCTGTGCATAAAGAAAGCGGTCAGGCTGTTCTGATTTAATTCAATAGGTTTGTCACTGGTTACTTCCACATAACGGAAACCTTTATAATTAAACTTTGCCATAAACTCATCCTCGCCACCGCTAAGAATTAAAATATCGGTCTGGAAAGGATCTTTTTCCTTATCACCCCTGTAATACACATCAATATTGGACATGTCAATGCGTCCGTTATCAAAAAGCCGTTCTCCATGCATAATTCTGACTTCGGTACCTTCTTCGCCTGATACCTTGATATTGGTTACACCTGCCATATTCTGACCGAAATCAAAAACATATGTCTTGTCATTTATCTTATTGACCGACTTAGCCGGAATAGTCAGCACATTACGGATCGGACGGACCTGCTGTGCCACGACATTTTGAGAAGGAACGCCTCTGAGTCCGACGCCTCTCCACTTGGAATCATCGAAGTCCGGAGTATTCCAGCCTTTCTGTTCGAGCCGGGCATCATAATGTTCACCTGTATAAATACTATTGAATACCAATGCTCCTGAAGATGTTTTCCAGCTAAGGTCCGTCGGAATGGTCTCTACACTGCCGTCACTGTAAGTGATACGAAGATCCAGGCAGAAAGCCGGCCTGTTCCGCCAGGGAGCACGGTCAAAATCCCACACTGCTTTCGATTGATGGTTGTACCATCCGTTTCCAAGCAAGACTCCTATGGCATTGTCGCCATTCCGGAGTTGCCCGGTAACATCATAAGTGACATACAGGTTACGTCTGTCGAAACGGGTATACAACGGATCCAGACGGTGGTTACCGATCTTTTCACCATTGATATATAATTCATACAATCCGCCCACAGCAATATAGGCACGTGCCGATTTTATTTTTTTGCCTGTCGTGAATTTTTTTCGGAAATAAGGAGCCGGTTCATAATTGACATCCTGCCCGTCACCAATCCAGGATCCTTGCCAGTTCTTGATATCCATCATCCCTGTTTCAAAGGAACTGACAGGCGAAACGACCTCTTTATTTTCCAGATCTCCGCCTATTACTTTCCAATAATATTTGGTAAAAGGTTCTAGCTGCTTCCCCGCATAAGTAATCAACCTATCTCCGGAATTTATTTTACCGGTATCCCATATATCAGCATTCCCGTTTACAACTTTCATGGAATCTTTATCCAGCAACACACGATACGAAACCTGTTTTGCGCCCGGCCTGCTGTCTTCCATCTTCCACGAAAGACGGGGATTCGGATTATCGATACCTATCGGAGTCTCGAGATGATCGCTCTGTAATCCGGTCAACTGAACGACTGATTGCCCGTTCATTTTGGAATAACTAAAGAGAGCAGTAACTGTAAATAATAATATCAGCTTTTTCATTCGCATGCTATTTTAATAAAATCGTTAATATGAATTAGATGAGCCAGTACATTGGTCGCCCCAAAGCTCTGTATTCTGTTAAAAAGGCCGGTTATAAAAATGATTTTTGACTTAATAAATTTGATATTATCCGGAGATAATGTCAAAAATCATCCTCTATTCTAAAAACTGGCAAGCCAGGCCTTCAGATCCTGCAACATTTCTGTATGATACTTGAAATCTGTCCTATATCCCCATCCATGCCCACCGGAAGGATAAATAAAGATGGATGCCGGAACTTTATTTTCTTTTAATGCCAGATAATAATATACTCCGTTCGGTGTAGGTACGCCGTCGTCGTCATCGGAGAAAGCAATAAAAGCCCTGGGAGTTTCGCCCGTCACCTGCTTTTCATTAGAATAAAGATTTTCCAGTTCCCGGGAAGCATCCTTTCCCAGCAGGTTATCATGCGAACCCAGATGGGTAAATGATTTATCCATAGTTATTACCGGATAAAACAGTACCTGGAAAGCCGGCCGCAAATCCTTCTTGATATGTGTCGCTATTGTCGATGCCAGATGACCTCCGGCAGAAGACCCCATGATACCGATGTCTGTCGGATCAATGTTCCATTCCTTTGCCTTTTCTTTCACCAACCGTATCGCCTCTTCCGCATCAGAGAACGGGACCTCTTTATTTCCTCTTGGCATCCGATATTTCAGAACAACATAAGCAATACCTAACTTATTAAAAAAGGGAGCCCAGTCGTAACCTTCATGATTATAAGCCAGTCCGGCATAAGCACCACCGGGACAAGCAATTATAGCACGTCCGGTAGCAATATCCTTCGGAGGCAGAAAAACACGTAACGAAGGTTTGTAGTTCTGAATATTGTCATCAAACGGAGTACGGTCTATACCATTGGTATTCGGAAGTCCGTTCTCCCATAAGTCAAGATTAAACTCTTTTTCGGTAACCTGAGCAGCAACAGGGTTGCAGATGACAAGAAATGCCCAAAGAATAAATAAAGATGTTATTGTTCTCATGATAAACTTAGATTTAATTATACTTATAATGTCTCTTTCCCTCAAAAAACAAGAGCCCGGCTTCTTTTCTCAACAGAGCGTGAAACCGGGCCCTGCAACCGTCCGATTAAAAAAGTTTTATTTTCATTGACCGGTTGTGCAAACAATGACCAACTTGTTACCAGACGGTACAAATCTCAACACATAATCCGTATTATTGCCTTTGACTATACTACCTTTTTCACATGCTACATTATAATTGAATCCTCTGAACTCAGACTTTACGGACGATTTTTCAAAGTCTTTAAATGGCAGGCGGTCAAGTCTGTCCTGCGGAACCCTCAACTCAAGTGCCCAATCCAAACCACTTTCTGCTGCATTACATGAAATATCGATCTTGTCCTCGTTAAACGTGAAAATAAAATTATTCCCGCTCTTATCTTTAGACTCGACATTTAAAACACTCTTTGACGGTTCGCTGACTACGGGATCGGCCAAAACAAGTTCCGTCCCTTTTCCATTCTTATCCAGCTTCACAACCCGAAGTCCGATCTTATCGTCCGGCGTACTCCAATAGAATCTATCGATTACCGGTAAGGTATAATAGAAAAATTGTCCTCCCGTACCCGGAGTATCCAGATATTCAGACTTCATTTTTTCATCAAACAAATGAATATCCCGGAAACAGAAACCATCTTTTTCCCAATACAAATTAGAACGGTAGAAACGGCTGTTATACCATACGGATTTGTTTCCTTCATTACGGACATCAACTAAAGTAGTTATCGCAGTAGCCGGAGTTTTTGGGAATTGTTCCTTAAACCAGCGACCGGATTCTTCCAGTGTCTCTACCCGAATCTTTCCGGCTTTACTCAATGAGTCGAATAGAGGAAATTGCATGATCAGACCTTCTCCCATTCCTGACCAGGTAAATGAGTTTTCCTGACCAGCCTGTGCATAATTGAATGCCAGACAGGGTTCATCAACAATCGTTTTAAGGAAATATTCCACCCACTTTTTACTTTTTCCCCCTTCGGTATATACGGGTTCAAGTGTTATAACCCCCTGATGGTTAGAGCCTATTCCAGCATCATACTGGTACATCGGATCGCTACCTAACATACGGAATACAGGTACCGGGATCTGATATTCGTCTGTCTGAGCCGGCATATATGCATTCAGCTTACTGGGATAATAGGCTTGGTTCCAATACCCTCCCCACAATGTATAGCCATCAGTACCAACCTGATCTTTGCAGTTACAGGAAGCGACAATACCATATTTTTTATACATATACTCCAAAGTATGTGAATCAACATACCAGGAACCTACAGACTTAGGATATTTACCATAAATCTCCTTAAATTTCGCCATATAGACATCCACCAGTTTTTCCCTTTCTTCCAGAGTATATCCCGGAGTAAAAGCGATATTGGCGGTCGATACCCATGAATGTTCTCCGCGCCATTTCAATCCGGCAGCTTCCACATGAGGCTGGGTAATTTCCCACCATGCACCAAGTTCACATGTAGGATTAAGCTTGGCTTTCATTAGCTTCTGATATTCCGGATTGATCAGGGCATCATACTGAAACAGGAATGTTGCAGGAAAGTCATACTGATTAACCAGGTCGATTTGTTTCTCCACCGTTTCAAACATCAGTGCATCCGAGTTTTCCAGACGATAGTCTGTCTGGCGAATAAAATTGACTATATTGATTATTCGCGGAGCGGTATTTTTCTTCTCCTCTTTTGCCTTACTTGCCTCAACACAACCTGTCGGAAGCAGCAATACACTTAAAAGTATGAATATAAAAACTTTTGAGTTCATCTTTTTCTATTTAAATAGCACATAATGACACAAATTAAGGAACAAAAATGATAATAGCATGTTTGTTATTTGACAAATTTGTGTCATTTATGCGCTTTTTTAATCAATTACTTATACTCGAATTAATTATAATAAGGATTCTGTTCCAAAGTATAATTACTCTTTATAATTTCTGAGCGAGGAATTGGCAACCAATAATGCTGCGGAAGGAAATTACGTTCCAAAACTGTGATTTCAGTATATTTGAAATTACCATTTTCATCCTTTTCAATTTTTATGCCAATAGAATTCTTGTTTTCATACTCATCAGCAATTTTCCATCTTCTCAAATCGAAATAGCGTTGGTTCTCAAAACTTAATTCTATTCTGCGCTCATTACGAAGTTTTTCAAGTAGTTCTGTACCGGAGGCTGTTACCGGAGGCATTTCTACCCCTTCACGGGAACGAACTACATTGATAGCTTTACGGCATTCTTCTTCATTTCCCAAATAGTACTGAGCCTCAGCATAATTCAAATAGAATTCTGCCAGTCTGAAGAAAGTCCATGGAACAGTAGTTGCTTCCGATTCATTAATAACCTGATTTTCATCATGAAATTTATGCAAATAGTAACCAGTCTTCGAACAGTTCCAGCTTCCAATGGCTCCTTGTTCGCTATCTTGTCCGTTAGGAATAAATGTTTCAACCGCACGTCCTCTGAACATTGCACCATTATGAAGAACCGTTGCATAAAAACGAGGATCACGACCTTCATACGGATTTGCCGGATCATAACCGGAACCTGCTTCTGCCGGTTTTTTACCCGTTGCTTTCATTTCATAATCATCCACCAAATTCTGAATAGGACAGTTACCTCCCCAACCGCCGTAGCCATTAGGAGAATTAAACAAATTCACCCTGTTAGCATTCGCCTTCGTATAATAACGTCTGAAAATAACTTCGTCATTATCTTCCAAGAAAAGAGTTCTATAATCCGAAGCCAAGCTATATCCTGGCAGATCGATTACAGCTTTAGCCGCATCACGTGCCAATTCCCATTTTTTCAGATCATTAGAAGTATTTACCAAAGGGCTTGCAGCATACAATAACAGTCTTGATTTCAGTGCTTTGCAAGCATCTGCAGAGGCACGACCTTTATTTTCTCCTTCCATTTTTGCCGGTAAATGCTCAATAGCCTCATCCAGGTCTTTTAAGATAAAATCTACACATTCCTCATACGTATTTCGTGTGATAGAATAATCCGTATCTTCCAATGTATACGCTTTCGTAATAATAGGAACACCACCAAAGCGCCAGATCAGATTAGAATACACAAAAGCACGAATAAATTTCATCTCACCATACAGACGACTCTTTAATTCTTCCGTAACCTGCGCTTCTTCATATTTTGCAAAGAACGTATTGATGTTACGCAAATACTCATAAGCTGTATTCCAGTAATTAAAGTTGGAGAATCGACCAGAGTCAAAATTTTCAACATTATCCGGGTTCATTTCTCCCCTGGCTACAATGTTAGAACTACCATCTCCATGACGAGTATATGATTCATCTGTAGCCGAGGAAGACATTGCTTCATCAAAACCGTTCGGATAAGCATTGTAACAAGCTGTCACATAAGCTGTGAGCAAAGCATCATCATTAAAAACAGCATCCTCTGTAAGTGAATCCAACGGTTTTTTATCCAAAAAATCGCTACAAGAACTAAAGCTTAACAGTGCGGAAACTGCCAAATATATTATCTTTTTCATCTTTTTCCCTTTTTAAAAAGTTAAGTTACATCCTATATTAAAGATTCTCATTTGAGGATAATAGCTGCCTTCTCCGCTTCCTTCCGGATCCACATATTTTATATGATCCAGAGTAAACAGGTTCTGTCCGCTCAAATAAACTCTACAGTTTGATATACGTAGTTTATTAAACCACAAATTAGGCAAGGTGTATCCTATTTCCAGGTTTTTCAAACGTACGAAAGAAGCATTTTGTGTCCAGAAACTACACGGATTTTCGACTCCATAGTTGATAGTACCACCGGCACGGGGCATTGTTCCATCGATATTATCTTCTGTCCAACGATCTTCAGCTCTCCATTTATAGAAATTCGACGTTGCATCCATACGACTAATTACATCTTTTACAGCACGAGCTTGTCCCTGAAACAGTACACTAATATCAAAGTTTTTCCAATCAGCCGACAAGTTCAAGCCAAAGATAATCTCCGGGAAACCGGTCAAATTCTGACGAACACGGTCCAGTGAGGTTATTTTACCATCGCCATCAACATCTTCAAAAATCAAGTCACCAGGACGG
Source organism: Parabacteroides caecihominis (assembly GCF_023656785.1). Taxonomy (NCBI): domain Bacteria; kingdom Pseudomonadati; phylum Bacteroidota; class Bacteroidia; order Bacteroidales; family Tannerellaceae; genus Parabacteroides; species Parabacteroides caecihominis. The sequence goes on along the minus strand of NZ_JAMOKS010000023.1, from coordinate 79,818 downwards.
GCCGCATCCAAATGAGGATAACTATCCAATGCTGCCTGATCTCTGAAAATTCCTATAGCACGATATTGCAGACCAGCTCCCATCGGACCACCTGTTTCATTCATATATTCATGTCCTTCACCCCATGGAGTTTCATCCATGAACAAAACTTTATTTCTGGCAAACATAAAGTTTCCACTTGCACGGAAGTTCACTTCACCGATCTTATTGAAATGGCTCAACTGTATTTCCATACCCTGGTTTTGAACCCGTCCGATATTTTCATTCGGCAAATCGATCAAACCTGTATACTTAGGAATAGAAGCATTGCGCTTTGCCAGAATATTAGAACGTTTTGTTTTGAAATATTCAACTTCAAAACCTAAAAGTCCATTCCAGAATGTTCCTTCAGTACCGATGTTCCAGGTATCAGCAACTTCCCATGTTACATTATTATTAGGGAAACCTTTCTGATATAAACCAACCATGTCAGTTCCGCCAAACACGTAATTACGGCCCAAATTATATTTAAGCAAATACTGGAAAGGATCGATATTATCGTTACCTTGCTTACCGAATGATCCGCGTATCTTCAAATTATTGATCCAGTCGATATTATCTTTGATAAAGCTCTCTTCAGACATTCTCCAACCGGCAGACACACCCGGGAAAAAGCCCCAACGCTGTCCTGCCTGGAAAATATATGAACCATCATAACGGAAATTAAACTGAGCCATATACTTACCTGCAAAATCATAAGCGACACGTCCGAAATAACTGCGACGTGCGCTTTCTGAAGCATCACCAGAGTTATCATAATAATCTTTGTTGGATGTACCGGCAAACAACTGGTCGATAGCTGTAGACATAAAACTACCACGAGATGCCCAGAAATTATCCTTTCTATAGCTGTTTTGTTCAAAACCGAGGATAGCATCTATCCCGTGACTGCCAAATGTTTTCTTATACTTCAATTTGGCATTCAATGTCAGCGACCAATCAGCTAAATGCTCTTGTCTCAATGAGGTCTGCTGAACAAGTGTGTTCATGTGTTCCGTATAAGTATCGGTAGCCTCATCCCATGTATAAAAAGACCAGGGCGTCTGCCATTTTTTATGGTCTTTTCCTATACGGTCATAAGCCATATAAGCATCTGCAGCTAAACCATCCAACAACCACGATAAATTCCAGTCTGCAGTAATAGTTCCATTAAATACTGCCTTCTTATCATATTCATAACCAGTTTTATCTGTAGCCATCACGATTGGGTTACTATCCAAACCATTTGTCGGTAACCCATTCGGATACTGAGCTAAAACAGTAGGATAAGATCTGGTAATACGCCAGAATATATCACCGGCACTCATGCTGGGGAAATTTGCATCTTCCAAACGAGACGAGATATCCACCGACACTTTCAGGTCTTTAGTAATTTTAGCATCGATATTTGAACGTATATCATACTGTTCATACTTTGTCGATCCATTTTTAAAGATACCATCCTGACTGGAATAACCACCACCTACATAATAACTAACAGCATCCGTACCTCCGGAAACAGATACATTATGTCTCTGTTGAAAAGCAGCTTTCTTTAGTACCTCATCTGCCCAATTTGTATTCGGATAATGTATCGGATCCAATCCGTTTCTGAATAATTCTATTTCATCAGCGGTATACCGGGGAACACGTCCGTCATATGATTCCAACTCGTTCGTCACTTCAGCAAAAGTAGCAGCATCTGCCAGATCCGGCACACGTGTCGGTTGCTGTAAACCGACATTGAAAGAATAGCTAATTGACGGTTTTCCTGTTTTACCTCTCTTGGTTGTTACCAGAATAACACCATTGGCAGAACGCGAACCATAGATAGCAGCAGAAGCATCTTTCAAAACAGTAATACTCTCAATATCATTTGGATTAAGTCTATCCAAAGAACCACGACCGGCAATACCGTCGATCAGGATCAACGGATCATTATTTCCGGTTGTACTCTTACCACGAATATTGATTGTTACTCCGTCAGCACCCGGTTCACCACTACCGTTAGTCACGATAAGGCCCGGCAAACGACCGGCCAAAGCCTGTCCTAAGTTCTGAGTCGGACTCTTGATAATATCATCACCCTTTGCAGTTGCGATAGATCCTGTTACGACACCTTTCTTCTGCGTACCATAACCCACAACTACAATTTCTTCCAAAGCCTGAGAATCTTCTTTCAATACGACCGCGAAAGTTTTCTTATTTCCGACTTTTATATCCTGAGTTATATATCCTATATATGAAACCTGAATTTTAGAACCGGCTGATACTGACAATGAAAATTTACCATCAATATCAGTCATAATTCCGTTTGTTGTACCTTCTTCAATTACATTGGCTCCAATAATCGGATCGCCCAACTCATCAGTAACCGTACCGGTTATAGTCTGATTTTTCACCTGCTGAGCAGTCTTAGGTGTAATTAAGATATGGCTTCCCTGAATTGAATATGAACAACTGGCGTCTTTCAATATAGCATTTAAAACTTCATTCAACTGCGTATTATTATATGCCTTTTTAATACGTTCATTCGCATTTATTAATTGATCATTATAGTCTACTGAAAGATTTGTTTGCTTTTCGATCTCTACAAAAGCCTCTTTTAAGGTCATTTGTTTTGAGAGTGTAATTAATTGATTCTGAGCCTTTACTATAAAAGAACAGCACAAGAATAATGCAATGTAAATAGATTTATAAAAAGTATTTACCACACATCTTCGTGATTTGTTATATATTTTCATAACTTTGTATATTTAAGAATTAAATTGAATACTATCTTTTTGATTTAAGGGCATATATAACGCCCCAAAAATCGGGATGATTTTCGATTTCAGTCCGGGAAGAAGTGATTGGCCGTCAGCTTCCCGGATACCTTTTTTTCATGATATTGTTGTTTTTTTAGTTGTTACTGAATATATACATCATTGTCTACAATTTTATATTTAAAGTTAACTCCAATTCTTTTTAAAACATCCAATGCCTCTTCCAGGGATTCCCGGGCATGGAAGCGAACAGTAAATGTCATGCTTGCATATTTGGTATCATTGTAATTGATCTTTACCTTATATTGTCTTTCCAACGCACGGAAAATATTCGCTAACGTTTCCTGCTGGAAAATCAGATACCCTTTCGTCCAGGTGCTTAACCGGGAAGCATCCACATAGCTTTTAAGAAAAGAAGCATCTGCATGGTTATAGGTCAGTTGTTCGTTTGGGTGCAGAATGACAGAACCCGATGAACCTATTTTATCGTCAACCCTGACACAGCCTGATTCCAGGATGGTTGTGGTTTCACTTTCTTCCGGATAAGAATGCACATCAAAGACTGTTCCTAATGCTTCGACATTCAAATAATTCGTTTTTACAATAAAAGGTCTTTCCTTATCTTTAGTGACTGTAAAATGCCCCTCTCCACTCAGGAACAACGTTCGTGTTTTTCCGAATTTCTCGGGATAGATTAAAACTGAATTTGCATTTAACCATACAATAGAACCATCCGGTAAAATAACCTGCTTTCTTTCCCCATTCGGAACAAAACATTCTACCATATGCATATCAGATGATATGCCGGCATATTTATAATACCATGTAGTAGTGACAATCCCTAATAAGGGTAATACAATAATTGCAGCAATAACAGCCAATCGCCGGTAGAAAGAGTTATTTTCAGGATGAATACGCTTGTTCACCTTTTTCAACTCTGCGTAAGATGTAAAATCTATCGTCTCCGGTAATGAGTTCCATATATCTTCTAATACCTCTTCCTTCTCATCGGCCTGTTCTTCCCGGATAAACCAGGCGGCAAACCGATTACGTACCTCTTTGGGAAAATCATTTCCAAAGAAGCGGGAAAACAAAGTATGTAGATGTCGTTTCTCCATTCTATTTTTAGTCTTATATAATTAAGACAAACAGAAAAAGAAACACACACAGTCTAAAAGTGATTTTTTTTTAGATAAAAAAAGGTAATACTATTTTCAGGACTTTTCGCAAGTCTGCAAGGGCTTGAGTTATATGGTTTTCAACAGTTCTTTTGTTTATATTCAGTTTAAGGGAGATTTCTTCGTTCGAAAGGCCTTCTTTCCGGCTCATTTTAAAAATCTGTTTTCGCTGGGGAGGCATATTCTCTACAGCAATGTCCAGCAAAAGCCCCAGTTCTTCCGCTAAAATACGTTCTTCCATCAAATCATCTATCCAGACAGATTGTTGGTAATATCTCTCCAGGTGGTTCTCATGAATTGCATTTAGTTTGTAATAGTTGTAAAGCTCATTACGGGCTATTCTAAACAAATAGGCTTTGAAAGAATCAGCCGATGCAGCCGATTTCCGATGGGTCCAGACCTTAATGAAAACCTCCTGGGCCAGATCCAACACCTCGTCTTCCTCTTTGATAAACCCGAAAAGAAATCGTTTTACCAAAGAATGATAAGACATAAAAAGCATATTGAATGCCTCGTGGTCTCCTTCTCCCAATGCTTCAAGATATTTTGCCTCTAACTCCTTCTCCATTCTTTCAATTGCTTACAATATTACTCCTGCAATTATTGCATCAAAAGTATATTATATTCGCTGAAAAAACAAATCAGTCAATTATTTAGAGCTAAAACAGATTCTTTCAATAGTTCAGCCATAGCTTGAAAGCACTGATCTTTTCACGGCTGACGATAATCTTATCTTTAAAAGGAGGAATAACTTTCACGACAACTTTACCCAGGAAATAAGATTCGATCTTTTGGATAGCCTGTACACTAACTATCGTTTGTCGGTTTGTCCGGAAGAAGCGGTCCGGGTCCAGCTGCTCGCACAACTTATCCAGAGACAAATCTATAATATGTTCTTTATTCTGATTAGTTACGGCAAAGGTTATTTTATTTTCAGAATAGAAATAAGCAATATCATCCACCTGCAACGTAAATAATTTGTCCTCCCCCGAAATAAGGAAACGGGTTCTGTATTTCTTCGCCGGATTGGTTATATTCTGAAGTATCTCCAGGATATCTCCTTGCTTATTAGACTCTTTATAGAATTTGGAAGTAAGCTTTTCATATTTCTCCAAAGCTTCGCCCAGCCGTTCCTTATCGATCGGTTTCAACAGGTAATCGATACTGTTCGCTTTAAAGGCACGGATCGCATATTCGTCGTAAGCCGTAGTAAATACGATCATGCTCTCCGGATTCGCCTGTTCGATAAAAGAAAAGGAAACGCCATCGGTCAGCTGGATATCCAGAAAGAGGATATCGGGATGGGGATTATCCTGATACCACTTTACGGCGCCTTCCACATTACCCGGCAAGACCAGGATCTCCCATTCAGGGCGCAACTCCGTCAACATTTTGTTCAGCAAACGTGCCGCCGGGATTTCATCTTCTATGATAGCTGCTTTTATCTTATTCATTTAATAATGGGATTTTAACGGTAAAACATTTAGAATCATTCTCTATCGATATATCCTGATCGCTAACCAGTTTACAACGGGTAGATAAATTCTTCAGTCCGGTACCCGACTTGACAACATTCTGCTTGAGCCTTATTTCATTGCTTACCACTAATTTCTTTTTATCATCCGAAGTACTCAGATAAATCGTCATCGGGTTATCCGAATTGATTATATTGTGTTTAATCACATTTTCAGTCAGTAGCTGCAATGTGAAAGACGGTATTTTCTTTTCCAGCAAGGAAGGATCGATCCGGTTATCCACATGGATACAATCCCCCAGCCTCACTTGATGAAGGAAGATAAAAGATTTCAGGAAAGTCAGTTCCGAACGCAAAGTGACCTGCCCCTCCTGTTGGCTTTGCAGAATATAACGGTAAACGTCCGACAGACGCTGGGTGAACACAACTGCATTCTTTGGATTATATTCTATTTCCGAAATCAGCGTATTCAGGTTATTAAAAAGAAAATGGGGATTCAACTGATTCTGCAAAGCGATATACTGTGACTTTATCGCACTCTCTTCCAGCTTATTTGCTTTTTCATGGAGAACGATCAACTGCCTGTAGAAGTTAGCCACCATCGTAAGACAAACAATCACCATCTCAACCAGCCATACCACAAACATCATCCGGAAGCCGGCTCCCTTCAACACAAACGGCGAAGGTATCTCCAACAAGACTTTTACGACAGAAGACAGCAGATAGTTTATCAAAAACAAAAGTCCCGCCATCAACAGGCAATTGATCAGTAACTGATTCTTCCTTTTCATCAGAACCTGATAGCTTTTCCGCTGCCATTCACTGATAAGGACAATACTGAACCCGATCACATTAAAAACAAATACAACCAACAGGAAAGCCCAGAAAGAAATCAACACGTTCTGATGCTGCGGTGAAAGGTCCGAATAAAGCACCAAAAACAAATGTGAGAAACAGGCTAATCCCGAGAACAGGAAAAAATTGAAAAAATGGTTGTATTTGCTCTGCATTGTTTGTTTTAATGTTCTGTTATAAACACAAATATAAGGTTTATAAAAATAAAGAGGCTATCTGATACCAATTTTCAGATATCCTCTTTAAAAGAAATAAATATATATCACCTGAATTTATCAGAAGCATAAACCGACACGGAAGCCGAGATCGTTCTGCCCGTTCATCGAGTAGGTCAGCAAATCTGTCTGATTGGTGGCATAGCTGTAATACAGAGCCACATGGAAGCCAAAACGCTTATCCGGTACGGGATAAATATTCACTCCGACCTCCGGAGAGACATAGAAGCCCCAGGGATTTGAATAATAACGGACAGTCGTCATGTAACTGGAGTTCTCCGCATACATCGCTCCCAATTTCACTCCGACATATGGCTTCAGATAATCATTATGTCCGAGACGGTAGGAAGTGGAAAGACCGAAAGGAAGCTGGAAAGCCGACAATTGCTGGTCGGTAGTCAGCGATTGGGTCGGCGACAATTGCAATGTCTGGCGGTCCACATATTTATGATTGGTATGGAAACTCAGGAATGCTCCCAACGACCAGCGCGGCGTCACATAATAACCAGCTTCGAAATTCATCCCCCAGCCACTGATCTTATCTGCAAAGTCGGTACTGATAGGTGCGTTCATCTGCCAGTCCACATTAAAATGAAGGTTATCTTCCACCTGTGCCTGTCCTTTCAAACAGAAAACGGACAGTATCATCAACAATATGAATTGTTTCTTAAAAATGTATCTTATCGTTTTCATAATCTTCCGGATTTATTATTTATCAGTATACAGTATATTAAGGTAAGGAGATTGTTCGAAGGCCTGTTCCACAGCACGAAGCGTCAGCTGCATGTCGATACGCGAATTGTTATAGACCAACCCCGAAGCATAAGCATGCCAGATAACCGGCAGATCGACTTTCTTGTTCTGATCGGTAGATTTAGCTGTCAGATCAACCATTTCCGCAACAAACGTCCCGGTGTCATAACTGTAGGAAACCGGATAAGGATAATACCAGTCATTCCAGAACGGGCCCCAGAAACCGGCACCCCACCAACCATAGCCGTAACCGTAACCCGGAGTTATGATCTGCGTAGTCTGCTGTGCATAGGACAGTTGCAAGCCGATATCGGCTTTTTCTTTGTCATCCACACGGGTATATCCCCGGTCATCCATCTCGGCAACCACCTCGCTGATGATCTTTTGAGCATTCTCGTCTTTCCAGTATTGGGCTTTCATACCGCCACCGGCGACCAGAATACTGTCAGGAAGATAATAAGAACTGAATTTGTTAAACTGAATACTGTTATCATAATTCGTATAAACAGCATAATCGCTGTCGAGCTTATTCAGATCGGGATCTTTTTCGCAAGAAGAGAATAAAGCCGTAACAGCCAAAGCAAATAAAAACAACTTCTTCATACGTCTTTAAATTTTAAGTAACAGAATTAATTCAATACACACAACGAATGTCAGCAAAAGACATCCGGCTTATTCATCGATCGTTCGTCCGCACTCATCAAATGGAAATCTATCCGGCATCTCCGGAGCCACTTTTTCTCCTTCCGGAACCGGTTCATGTGTTATTTGATCCAAACGATAATCTGCACACGTAAACGATGCCAACAAAGCTAATAAAAAAGTATTTCCCATCTCTCTACAAATTTAATCATCTTACCATTAATTCTGAAACAAACTTATTATATATAGGTATAAGAGGCCGGGATTATTTTACTGAAATGTAATCTGTATTTACTGAACTGTATTTTTTTGTTACTGAAATGAAACCGTTATTCCTGCCCGGGGTAACCGCATCAGGGTAATTACAAACTAACCCGCGGACACCGGAAACTAACCGCCCCCTCCCTACTAATTAATTGAAAAGTCAGGACTCCTTATTGCCAGGGTGTACAGGGTAGTCGGACAAGGTGTACAGGATAATTAACCAGGGTGTACAGCGTATCTGATTATCCTGTACAGGGTAATTATACTAAATAGGGTGTTAACAATTAGTTTGTTATAACCTTTAGCTTAATAAGTGCCTAAGATAACGATAGTTAATAGCAAGATGTATGATAATATAAACCGGTCTGGTCGACGATAAGAAGGATTCCGTATACTGGAAAAGCACTTCCGTCTACAAATTAAAAAGCACTTTCTATTGCAGGCTACCTTCGTGGCATAATCATAAAAACAAAAAGAGATGAACAAGAGAGAAGTTATTGCAGCAGTAGCAGAGAGGTCGGGAGTCAACCCGGAGGATTGCGCCAAGGTATTAGACTCATTTGAAGATGTTTTCACGGAAGAAATAACCGGAAGCAAATGGAAAAATGCCGCCTTTGAACAGATATACGGCCTGCTGAATCTTATCAAAGAAAAGAAAAACAATAAACAAAGCAACCTTTCATAGTAAGTAACAAACCTATCAGACAACTAATATATGTATCGTACAATACTCTTTTTACTCCTTTTTATCAGCCTGTTATCGCAAGGCAAAGCGTATAGCCAGAAAACAACCGGCAACCAGCCGTCGCAGACTATCCGTGGAACAGTTATCGACAAAGCATCCGGTCATCCGATGCCTGATGTAACCATCATGCTTTCAGATATGTCGGGCACAGGCACTACAACGGACGAACGCGGACAATTCGTTCTGCCGGAGATCCCGGTAGGGCGGCATAACGTACAGGCTTCTTTTCTTGGATACGAACCTGGTATCTTCAGCGAAATACTGGTAACATCCGCGAAGGAAGTATATCTGGACATCTCACTGAAAGAAAACGTCAACGAATTAAGCGAAGTCGTTGTCCGCCCACAGATTAACAAGGAACAGCCTCTCAACAAAATGGCGGCTACCGGTGCCCGGATGCTTAGTGTGGAAGAAGCCAGCCGTTATGCCGGAGGACTGGATGACCCCGCCCGCCTGGTGAGTTCGTTTGCCGGAGTAGCAGCCAACCTGTCCAGCAACGGAATATCCATCCACGGGAATGCCCCGCACCTGCTGCAATGGAAAATGGAAGATGTAGAAATACCGAACCCGAATCACTTTGCCGATATATCCATACTGGGCGGCGGTATCTTATCATCACTCAGCAGCCAGGTTCTGGGTAATTCCGACTTCTTCACGGGTGCCTTTCCCTCCGAATACGGGAATGCCGTTTCCGGCGTATTCGACATGAAACTGCGTAACGGGAACAACCGGAAAATGGAGAATACCTTTCAGGTAGGTATATTGGGGATAGATGTCGCTTCGGAGGGCCCTTTAAGCAAGAACCACCAGGCTTCCTACATCTTCAACTACCGCTATTCTACCACCGGACTTCTCAACAGCATTTATCCCGGCCTCGACATGGGCGGTACGCTTAATTACCAGGACCTGAATTTCAAATTCAACATTCCGACACGTAAAGCCGGTACTTTTGCCGTGTGGGGAACCAGCCTGATCGACAAATACGAAAATGATTTCGAAGACGATCCGCTGGAATGGGAACATACTCGGGATAATTTCCAGTCGACAGCCAAACAATATATGGCTGCCGGAGGGATAAGCCACCGGTACTTCTTTCCGAACAATGCAATGTTGAAAACAACTTTAGCAGCCACCTATTCCGGTATGAATGCAACAGAAGATGCCCATGCAGCCGATCACACCGTCACTCCGTTCACCTATCAGAAGAACAACACGACGAACCTGATCCTGACATCTTCCTACAACCGAAAATTCAGTGCACGCCATACCAACCAGACAGGTTTCACCTATACCCGTTTGTTCTATAATATGCGGTTAAACCTGGCTCCTTTTGAAACGGCCCCGCTAAACACTCTCTCAAAAGGAAAAGGACAGACCGACCTGATCTCAGCCTACACCAGTTCCTCTTTCGGTATCACAGACCGGCTTTCTGTAAATGCCGGCTTGAACAGCCAGGTTCTGACGCTTAATAACAGTTGGACACTCGAACCCCGGTTGGGGATCAAATGGGCGCCGACCACTAAATCTTCGTTTGCCCTGGCATATGGCTTGCATAGCCGGATGGAAAAGATGGATGTCTACTTCGTCAATTCCAAAAGTACCGGAAAGGAATCCGTAAACAAAGACCTCGATTTTACCAAGGCTCACCATCTGATGCTGACATTCGGCTATAAATTATCCGACAATCTGCTTCTTAAAGTCGAACCTTATGCACAATTCCTGTACGACGTTCCGGTTATTGCAGACAGCTCCTATTCCGTATTGAACCGGAGAGAGTTTTATGTGGAAGAGGCTCTCGTAAACAAAGGGAAAGGACGTAATATCGGGGTAGACATCACGCTGGAACAATACCTGAGCCGCGGATTCTATTACCTGGTCACAGCCTCTGTTTTCGATTCGAAATACAAAGGAGGAGACGGCGTCTGGCACAACACACGGTTTAACCGCCGGTTTATCCTCAACACATTGATCGGCAAAGAATGGATGGTAGGTTCCAAGAGACAGAACATATTAAGTGCCAACGCCAAATTCACCCTGCAAGGAGGAGAGCGTTATTCTCCCCTCGACCATGCAGCGAGCCTGGCACATCCCGACAAGGAAGCACAATATGACGAAACAAGGGCTTATTCCGAACAGTATCCGGTCATGTTTATAGCAAACTTTACGGTCAGCTACAAAATAAACAGAAAGAAAGTAGCACACGAGTTCGCCATCAAGGCATTGAATGTGACCGGAACGGAAGAATATTACGGTTATCACTACAATCTGAAAAGCGGTGTGATGGAACGGAACGGGAACAGCATTCCTATCAGCAATATCAGTTACAAACTAGAATTCTAACCGGTATGCAAACAGATACCAAATAAAATAGTAATTTCGGACAGTCTAAAGAGTAAGCCGCTGTATGGTCGACAACAAAATGAACAAACAAACTTTCTTATACCAGTTCCTGATTGAACCCAGATACAGGATAGCCCGTCATATTTTGTTGCTCGCGGCTGTAACAGTTGTATCGCTCAACCAGAACGTCTATACTTTTGGGGCCAGACTAGAGCAACTGGGAAATCAGGTCTATCTGGCCGGGCTATGTACCCTGATCTCCTATTTCATTGTCGGCTATCTCCATCTTTATCTGTTAGTTCCTAAATTATTACTAAAGAAAAAGTATCTGCCTTACCTTCTTTACTCTTCCATATCTGTCTTGCTACTCATATTACTACGATATGTACAGGAATACTGGATATTCACCTCATCCGGTATTCCTCCCGTCAGAGGTTCTTACTTTAATATGGTAAGCATCCTGGATAGTTTATCGGATTATATGCTGAACATGATCTGTATTACCGGTATTTCCATGACTGTCCTGTTAAAACACTGGATGACAGAAAACCAGCGTGTAAACCAACTGGAAAGGAAACAGATACAATCGGAAGTGGATAACCTGAAAGAGCAGGTGAATCCCTCCCTGTTGTTCAACACGCTGAACCGCACAGGGGTACTATCCAAAAGCGAACCGCAAAAGGCTGCCGATATGGTGCTCCGGCTAAGCCAACTACTCCGCTATCAACTGTATGACGGGGCACGTGATAAGGTTCTACTTAATTCCGAGATCAACTTCCTGACTCATTACCTGGCTCTGGAAAAGTTTTATTCGGACACTTTCGACTATCAGATCGTTTCCGACAAAGCATTGACAGGTGTCCTGATTCCTCCCCTGCTGCTTGTCCCGATCATCCAGTATGCCTTGAAAAGGACGATGAAACAGGAAAAACGTCCTTCCATCCTGTTGCAAGCCGACCGGGAAGGAGAAGAGATACATATCACCTGCCGATTCGACGATCCGACAGAACCGGACATGAAAGAACTGGATAGCTTAAAGGCCCGCCTCAACCTTCTTTATCCGGATAATTATTCCTTATCCGTCACGCAGGAAAAGATGACAGGAACAAGTACTGTTACATTAAAAATGAATACACATGGCAACTAAAACAGACCATATAGTACCCGACTTTCTGCTAAGCCCTCAGAAAAGGGTTTACAGACATCTCCTGCTGCAACTGATCGTCTTCTTTATTACGATCAATGTGTTCTGGGATACTCCGGATGAACTGATTATCAATCCACCCAGAATCCGCTCCTGGATCGGTTATTTCCTGATGATCGACATGCTTATCTATGTCAATGCCTATGTACTGGTACCGCGGTTCCTGCTCAAAGGGCGGTTTCTCCGTTACCTGCTCAGTTCAACGACCCTGATCCTATTATGTATCATCATACTCGGTACACTTCAAACCCTTTTCGAAGATACCCGGTTCGAAAGCATTCCGCCCAGTCCTTCGGTGATGTGGCTGAATATCATTTCTTCGACAGTCTCCTGCGGATTACTGGTTGCCGCCTCATCCGCCCTCGTCCTTTTTAAACACTGGATCAGCAACAACCAGCGCATAGACGAACTGGAAGCCGCCACCCTGCAATCGGAACTGAAATTCCTGAAAAGCCAGATCAATCCGCATTTCCTTTTCAATATGCTGAACAATGTCTACGTATTGATTAAAAAAGGACGCGACGAAGCAGCTGAAGTTTTATTCAAGTTGGAAGACCTGCTGCGTTACCAGCTTAACGACAGTTCGCAAGAAAAGATACAGCTCAATTCGGATATTCATTTTATGAATGATTTCCTGAATCTGGAAAAGATACGCCGGGATAATTTCAACTATATCATATCGAAAGAAGGTGATATAAATAAGGTATGGCTTCCTCCGCTCCTGTTTATCCCTTTCGTTGAAAATGCAGTAAAGCATAATACGGACAGCGAGAATGCTTCGTTCGTACATCTTTTTTTCATCGTACAGGACAACCGGTTGCTATTCCGGTGCGAAAACTCCATACCGCTCCCGGAAGAGGAGGTAAAAGAGCCACGTATCGGCGGCCTGGGACTGAAGAATATCAGAAGACGCCTGGAATTATTATATCCCGGCCGTCACTCGCTGGAAATCATTGAAATGAAACAAAGTTACACCGTTAATTTACAATTGGAACTATGAATTGCATAATCGTAGACGACGAACCGCTGGCCCGTGAAGCAGTGGAGATGCTGATAAATGAGACCGGACAACTGACACTGGCCGGCTCTTTCAACAATGCCGCCTCAGCAGCAAAGTTTATCCATGAGCACCCTGTCGACCTGATCTTTCTGGATATCCGCATGCCAAAGGTTACCGGACTGGAATTTGCCCGTACCATCCCAAAAAGCACTTTGGTCATATTTACAACGGCCTATGCCGAATATGCCATCGACAGTTACGAAGTGGATGCCGTCGACTATCTGGTCAAACCGATCATTCCCGAAAGATTTCAGAAAGCGGTTGAAAAGGCAATGGCTTACCATGCCCTCCTGCTGACCGGAGAAAAGGAAAACATTGAAAATGTAGAAAGCGAATTTATGTTCGTCAAGTCTGAACGCCGCTTCTTCAAAGTGAATTTCAAAGATATACTTTTTATCGAAGGGCTTAAAGATTATGTCATTATCCAGCTTCCCGACCAGCGTATCATCACCAAGACCAGTATGAAAGCAATCCATGAACTGCTCCCTAAAATATTCTTGCGGGTAAACCGCTCCTATATTGTCAATACCCGGCAGATTGCCTCATTCGATAATAATGATATCTATATCGACAAATACGAAATAGCCATCGGAAACAACTACCGGGATATCTTCTTCGACGAATTTGTTGCCAAAATGGGAAGAATGTAACCCGTTGACGGATAAAGTTAAAATAAAATGCTATTTTTGTTAAGTTCAACGAGAAACTCTGTTAATCATGAAAAGGCATCTATTCTTATATCTGTTATCCGTCTGTTCATCTGCAATCATTGCACAGAATACGATTTATGTATCTCCCGGAACGACCGGCATTCAAAAAGGAACTTCTGAATCTCCTTACGGGACAATTGAAGAAGCCCTGAAACAGGGACTTAATGCTACCGGCAACGATACAGTTCATATCCGCATCCAATCCGTTTTTTATCCATTGAACCAAACACTCCGGATAGATAAATCTCCTTCCGTACCGGTTGTTATTGAAGGAGAAGGGAAAGACAAGCCGGTAATCAGCGGGGCAATAACTCTCACTTCCTGGGAGAAAACTCCCGAAGGATGGTGGAAAACGCACGTCGATGAAGTTGCCCGTTACGGATTGAAGATCGAGCAACTGTATGTCAATGGAAACAGAGCCACCCGGGCCCGGACTCCCGACACCGGATGGTTCTTTGTGGAAAAAGCAGATGAGACAATCCATTATAAAGGAACGGGCCGTTCTCCGGAATATGCCACACAACGTATTCAGGCAAAGCCGGAAGATATGGTATCCCTGCAAGGTCTCTCCGAAGAAGAGTTGAACGAAGTAATGGTCATGTGCTATCATAAATGGGATAATACCCGTAAATATCTCTCCATGGCAATACCTGACTCCGGTTATTTTTTCCTGAACGGACAAGGAATGAAACCCTGGAACCCCATACAAAAAGGAAGCCGTTTCATCCTCGAAAACTACAAACAGGCCATGACGACCGAAGGGGAATGGTTTATGGAGCCTTCCGGCGACTTATATTATATTCCCCGTAAAGGAGAGATCATGGAAACAAGCATCGCCCATGCCCCGGTTTTAAACAGGCTACTCACAATAAAGGGAGAAAAAGGCTATCCGGTCAAAAACATCATATTCCGTAACCTCTCTTTTGAACATTCGGGATATGTCATGCCAAAGACCGGTAATGATCCGGCCCAGGCCGCTTCTCCTGTCGATGCTGCAATCCATCTCGACTTTGCGGATAATATCCGTTTTGAAAACTGTGAAATCAAACATACAGGAAACTACGCTATATGGTTCAGAAAAGCCTGTACGAACTGTAATCTGGAACATTCTTATCTGACTGACCTGGGAGCCGGGGCTGTAAAGATCGGAGAATATGAAACTCCCGATCCGAACCTTCTCACCAAAAAGATTACAGTCGATAACAATATCATACAGAAAACCGGATTTGTTTTTCCATGCGGGGTCGGTGTCGCCATTTTCAATTCTTCCGACAACAAAGTTACCCATAACGAAATATCCGATTTATTGTATTCAGGAGTTTCCGTCGGCTGGGTCTGGGGCTATGGTAAAAGCTACGCCGTTAATAATGAGATCGCTTACAATAATATTCATCATATCGGTTGGGGAGAATTGTCCGATATGGGAGCCGTTTACACATTGGGCATCTCTCCCGGAACCCGTATCCACAATAATGTAATCCATCATATTTATTCTTATGATTATGGCGGCTGGGGACTTTATACTGATGAGGGAAGTACCGGTGTCGTTATGGAAAACAATCTGGTATACGGTTGTAAAAGCGGAGGTTTCCATCAACATTACGGAGAAAAGAATAGCATACGAAATAATATTTTCGCCTTCAACCATCATCAGCAACTGCAATTTACACGGGTCGAAGAACATCAGTCGTTCAGCTTTACTTCCAACATCATACTGATGGATCACGGAGTATATCTTGCCGGTGCCTGGGACAAAGCAAAGATAGATATGGACTACAATTGCTATTGGGACCTGCGTAACAATATGCCTCCCAAGTTCCTGGATAACGACTGGAAAACCTGGAAAGGCATCAAAGACAAACATTCTATCATACAAGATCCTGCATTCAAAGATCCTTACCGCTTGGATTTCCATTTCAAGAATCAAAAAGCGATCCGGAAAATCAGGTTCAAACCGTTCGATTACGAAAAAGCCGGTGTCTACGGAAGTGATGAATGGATACAAAAAGCCCGGTTACCGAAAGAACGGGAAGACGAATTCGACAAGATCGTACGGGAAAGGGAAAAGTCGGTATCGGCATTGTTTGAATAAAGTATTATCTTTGCAGCATGGGAAAAAATAAGTTAGCAAAGTTTAACGATATGGCGGGATATCCGCATGTTTTCCAGTATCCGTTTGCCGTTCTGCAAGAGAAAGGATTTGAATTGAAAGGACACTGGCATAAGGAGTTTTTCAAGAATGACAACCCGATCGTGCTCGAATTGGGTTGCGGTAAAGGTGAATATACGGTGGGACTGGCACGCCTGTTCCCCGACAAAAACTTTATCGGCGTAGATATCAAAGGAGCCCGTATGTGGACCGGGGCCAAGGATTCCTATGACTCGGGAATGACCAACGTAGCTTTCCTGCGTACCAGTATCGAACTGATCTCACATTTCTTTGCAGCCGGCGAAGTAGCCGAAATATGGCTTACCTTCCCTGACCCGCAAATGAAAAAAGTAAACAAACGACTGACTTCCACCCGTTTCATGAAGATGTACCGCGAAATACTGTCAGGTGATGGCATCATCCACCTCAAAACCGACAGTAACTTTATGTACACTTACACCTGTGAAATGGTAAAAGCCAACAACTATCCAGTCCTGTTCAGCAACAACGACCTGTATCATTCAGGGTTGGTAGACGATATTCTGTCTATCAAAACCTATTATGAACAGCAATGGCTCGACCGCGGACTGAACATCAAATACATCAAGTTTGTTTGTGAAGAAAGAGACGAACTGGTCGAACCGGACGTAGAGATCGAACTCGATCCTTACCGCAGTTTCAACCGAAGCAAGCGCAGCGCACTGGCTTCAGGCAAATAAGACAACCAATTATACAATCATATTATGGCTATATATCCTAAACTTATCATGGACGCACTTGCAAAAGTGCGCTATCCGGGTACAGGAAAAGACCTTGTCGAAATGGGCATGGTAGAAGACAACATACGGATCGAAGGTAATAAAGTGAGCTTCTCCCTCCTTTTCGAGAAACCCAACGATCCGTTTATCAAATCAGTCGTAAAGGCAGCCGAGACAGCTATCCTGACTTATGTCGGCGAAGATGTCGACATCAAAGGAAACATCGAAGTTCTGGCACGCCAGGCAGCACGCCCCGAACCGGACAAACTGCTTCCGCAGGTTAAAAATATCATCGCCGTATCTTCCGGTAAAGGAGGCGTAGGTAAAAGTACGGTTGCCGCTAACCTGGCTGTAGCCCTGGCAGGACTCGGCTATAAGGTAGGTTTGCTGGATGCCGATATATTTGGTCCTTCCCAGCCTAAGATGTTCAATGTAGAAGACGCCCGTCCCTATATGGAAGAGGTAGACGGCCGCGAATTGATACAACCGGCAGAAAATTACGGAGTAAAATTACTATCGATCGGTTTCTTTGTAAACAAGGAAGATGCGGTTTTATGGCGCGGAGCTATGGCTAGCAATGCTTTGAAGCAGCTGATCGGCGACGCCAACTGGGGCGATCTCGATTACTTTCTGATCGACCTGCCACCGGGTACAAGCGATATCCACCTGACTCTGGTACAGACACTGGCTATCACTGGTGCCATCGTTGTCAGCACACCTCAAGAGGTTGCACTGGCCGATGCCCGCAAAGGTATCAGCATGTTCACCGGCGAAAAGATCAATGTCCCCGTTTTAGGATTAGTTGAAAACATGGCCTGGTTCACTCCCGCCGAACTGCCTGAAAACAAATATTACCTGTTCGGAAAAGAAGGAGCCAAACGTCTGGCAGAAGAGCTGAATATCCCCCTGTTAGGACAAATCCCCATCGTACAGAGTATCTGCGAAGGAGGCGACAACGGAACACCTGTCGCTTTGAATCCCGACACGATCACCGGGGCAGCTTTCCGCGAACTGGCAGAGAATGTGGTCGAACAGATCAACTACCGCAATACAAACATGGCACCCACTCAACGGGTACATGTTAGTAAAAACTAAAAAAGAAAGAGCAGAGCCTCCCGTCGGAAACTCTGCTCATCTTTTTTCCTGTACAGGAAATCAACATCACCTAGTCATCAAAAAGCAAATCTCACGCCGAACTGTACCGATGCACAGAGTGGCTGCTCTTTCCGGATCGTCTCAACCACACTCTTATCATCAAAATAATAGGCGATACCGGGTTCGGCATAGATACTAACGGGTTTTGCTATATCATATTGTACGCCAAGCGCTGCTAAAGCAGAAAACTGTACTTTATCAACATCAAGGTCTGTCTTACTTTTACGCTGACGGACGTTATTCAGATAATAATCCGTATTCAGACTGCCATCCACACACATCTCCGCCATAGCTCCGGCAGAAGCGTAGAATGACAAACGGTCTTTCTTCCAGATCGTATAATTCACCTTCAAAGGTATTCCCAGATAATGCAGGCGTTGTTCCTGTTTATAGAAATCACCTTCACCGGCAGTCAACTCCGAAGAAAGGAAGGTATAAATCAACCCGCTCTCCAAAGACAACCGGTCGCTTATCCGCTTCTTAACCGAAAGGCCGGCAGACAGAGGATATCTGTGCTTCATCTTCGTTCCGGTCGATTTCTGATAATTCGCAGCGGCAATCTTCTCAAACATTGTAAAGTCTGCCGGATCCCGGAAGTCAGGAGCATTCGACGCCACCTCTTTCATGTAGTCATCAAATGTCCCTGAACCCGGGTTATTATTCACACTTACATCCGAACGGGTTGCCGCGTTAAACATCTGCAATCCTCCTGTGGCAGAGGAATAGCGGTCAAACATATTCCCGGCATACAAACTAAAACTCCATCCTTTAGCAGAAGGAGCCGGTTTCACCGGTAACGGCTCGTAACTCTTCTCCGGAACATATTCGTACTGCCCGCTTTCCACTACGGAACGGTTATTGTACGAATTACTTTCCGTCGCATGCTCTTCTCCTATCTCCGCATGAAAATAAGCGGAAATAGACATGTAAACCTCCGATACTACCTGCGACAAGTCAGGCAACTGCGGTTCAGCCGTTTTCACTGTAGCCGCCAGTTGTTTCACTACCGGCTGCGTTTTAATCGGCTCTAACGGCACAACCGGAGCAGACGGACTCTCCACTTTTTCCGCAGGAAGAACGATATCCGACAAGACCGGCTCTATCTCTTTATCTATCCCCATAAAGTAAAGAGCAGAACCTAAAACTGCCAAAAAAGACACAGCTGCCGCCAACCAACGATAAGGGAAGCGACGAACTTCAGCAGGAGCCGGAGCGAACGCAGCTTCCAGCCTCTCCCAGCCATCCTCCGGCAACGGCAGACGGTATTCAACCGACCGATTCCGGTATTCCTCTATTAATTTATCTTCCATTTTCATCTTCCGGCTTGTTTCTGAATGTAATCGTTTACTTTCTTTACCAGCATTGCTTTTGCCCGGCACAGTTGCGACGATGATGATCGTTCGTTTATATGCAGAAGCTCGGCAATCTCTTTATGACTTCGTTCTTCAAATGTATATAAGTTAAACACGGTGCGATATCCCGTTGGTAACTCCTGGACAAATTGCATCAGGACCGACGTCGGGATCTGTTCGATCTCCTCCGGAGGCTCTTCCTCTGTTTCAGCAATAATATCAAGGGGGACTACTTGTTTGAGGACATCCTTTTTCCGAAGGTACTCCAACGCCGTATTTACAAATATACGACTCATCCACGCTTTCAAACTCCCTTCTCCGCGATACGAAAAACTTGAGCAAGAGGAGAATACTTTCAAGAATCCGTCATGCAACAGATCGTAAGCTACGTCCATACCTCCTGTGTACCGGAAGCAAATGCTTAACATTTGTTCCGCATAAGTATCGTAGAGTTCTTTACGGGCTGCATTCACACCCCGCATACACTGCTTTATCAGTTCTGCTTCACCCATCAACGCCGCGCGTGTTTATTATATAAATGTAATGACTGCGGGAATACTGCATGCGATTTCAAAAATTTTCAGCCAAAGTAGTAAAATAATACGGAAAATTGACAAATCAACAGGCAAAACTGTTATCTTACAAAGTATCTCATTCCGCTATTTTTGTAAAAGAATGATCTATAATAAAAGATGTAACATGAGAAAGTATTTATCTATTCTGGCAGGGCTCCTGTTTGCAGGAGTGGTGCTGGCACAAAAAGGAGAACGTAATATGAATAATCAGGCAAGCAAATTCAGTGTAGACAAAACGATGGGACGGATCGAGCAAATCCTTCAGAAAATGGATATTCCGGTATTCGCCAAATTCGATCATCAGAAAAACGCAGAAGAAGTAGGGTTAGATTTACGTCCTAACCAGGTAATTGTCTTCGGATCTCCGAAGGTAGGAACAAAGCTGATGCAGGAAAACCCGGCCATCTCCATCGAGTTACCTCTTAAAATTTCTGTTTGGGAAGACAAGAACGGCAAAGTATGGACTTCTTTCCCTCAAATGGAACGCTTGGCATCGGAATATGGGTTGGAAAAAGAACCGGTTATCGGAAAGATGCAGGA
Source organism: Parabacteroides caecihominis (assembly GCF_023656785.1). Classification (NCBI taxonomy): domain Bacteria; kingdom Pseudomonadati; phylum Bacteroidota; class Bacteroidia; order Bacteroidales; family Tannerellaceae; genus Parabacteroides; species Parabacteroides caecihominis. Next base: position 59,066 of record NZ_JAMOKS010000023.1, on the reverse strand, counting down.
ATTACTGGAAAAGATTGTCAATCAATCTACCGGCAAAACAGACATCTCCGCACCAGAATAAAAGTTTTCAGAAAAAATTCCTTCATTTATTCATTCGGCACATCAATAACTGATTACCAAAACATTAACAATGAATAATATGAACAAAACATCAATCCGAAGTAATAAATCTTCATGTTTTTTTACTATATCCTTCATCTAAATGCAGATTTTCCGACAAAGTATACTGTCAGTCTGAGATATTTCAGATAAGATGCAAGGTTATATAATACTAAACGAACAATAAGTATGACTTATCTCTTTTGTCTTTTACGGGTACTTGTTTCTCAAATATCGAACGCTTGTTTGACAGCTGTAGAATAAGCGTTCGACTATACACAAACAAGCGTTTGACAGATGGGAGATAACATAGGAGTAGAGACTTTAACAATAAAGAATGAGTAGTATCATGTTAAAAGGATATGAGATAACCCCTTACCGGAATAGAACAAAAACAATAAAATCTACTTGCCGATACTACCTGGCAGAAACCGTTCATGTATAAAAATATCGTAACCAGGAAATCGGGAGTCGCATGTTTTCTTCATTTCCTTCATGCTATATATATTGATAATCAATAAGCAGAATGAAACGATGAACAAATGAAGGTATTTTTTCTGAAAACTTTTATTGGAAGCAGAGCTTCCTCTTGGACAGCCAATACAGCTTGTTTTTCTGCGATACAGTGTCAAGCACGGTAACGAGACACTGTCCCCGTGCTTGACACAGGGTCGCAAAACAACTACCGATATCGGCCATCCTAAGAGAACGCTTAGCGTTCTTGTCAAGGCCTCAGCGGATGAACGTCCACGAAGGGGGAAGACGGAGCGTCCCGAGCATCTGCTGTTTGAGCGTAGCGAGTTCAGATGCGACAGCGAAGTCTTTCACCGAAGCAGTGAAGCCGGTGCAGCCTTGATCTTTTGCCTACTTTTCCATCAAGGGAAAAGTAGGTACAATTACAACGGATACCTCCGCAGGAAAGCTACTGTACGATGGATCTCCGTGTACATTACAATATCATCTTCTATGAAAGGGACCTCCTTCCGGAAGTCTCTCAGGAATTTTTCAAGGACAGGTGAAGTCCTGGCCGGACGGCGAAACTCCATTCCTTGTGCCGCATTCATTAATTCAATCGCCAGGATATGATCGAGGTTATCCATCACCTTGAACAGTTTGGTTGCAGCATTGGCCCCCATGCTGACATGATCTTCCTGACCATTGCTGGATACGATCGAATCGCTGCTGGCGGCATAACAATACATCTTATTCTGGCTGACCATGCTTGCAGCGGCATATTGCGGGATCATAAAACCGGAGTTCAGCCCGGGATTGGCAACAAGAAATTCCGGTAAACCGCGAAGTCCCATGATCAATTGGGCGACACGGCGTTCGGATATATTTCCTAGTTCAGCCAAAGCGATGGCCAGAAAGTCGAAAGAGATGGCCAGCGGCTGACCATGGAAATTACCGCCCGAGATGATCTTGTCTTCTTCCGGGAAGATGGTCGGATTATCCGTCACCGAATTAATTTCCGTGAGCAATACACCGGAAACGTAATTGATCGCATCCTTTGTCGCTCCGTGAACCTGCGGGATGCAACGGAAAGAATAAGGGTCCTGCACATGTTCCTTTTTCCGGTTGATCAGTTCACTTCCCTCCAACAACCGGCGGAAAACTGCTCCCGTTTCAATCTGTCCCGGATGAGGACGCATCTGCTGGATACAATCCATGAAAGGATCGATACGACCGTCGAAGGCTTCCAAAGACAAGGCCGCTATCGTATCCGCCTTTTGGGAAAGACGAAAGGCACGCATCAAGGCAAAAACGCCATTTGCACTCATAAACTGCGTTCCATTCAGTAAAGCCAGTCCCTCTTTACTTTTCAGGCGTACGGGTTTCCAGGCAAACTCATCCAATACGCTGATCGCTTCGCGCTTCTTTCCTTTATAATAGACATCTCCCACTCCGATCAGCGGCAGGAAGAGATTCGCCAACGGAGCCAGATCGCCGGAAGCTCCCAGGGAGCCTCGGTCATAAACGATCGGCAGGACATCATTATTGAAGAAATCGAGGATACGTTGTACGGTAATAACCTGTACACCGCTATGGCCCAAAGACAAAGCATGTGCTTTCAGCAGCATCATCAACCGGACAATAACGGGACTCACCTCGTCACCGACGCTACAGGCATGGCTTTTCACCAGATTTTCCTGCAAGGTACTCAGTTCGTCAGACGAGATATTTTTATTGCATAACGAGCCGAAACCTGTTGTAATGCCATAAAGCGGACCATCCTGTTGTTCGATTTTCCGGTCCAGGTAGTCGCGGCAACGCTGGATGCGTTCGCGCACTTCCTGGCTTAACTCGAGCTTCATGTTCTGAGTCAGGATCAACTCAATGCTGTCGAATGTCAGCGGTTCGGAACCTACATAATAGACATTGCTCATAATTAATAATTATTTAATTTGCCAATGTGCCAATATGCCAATAAAGGAAAACCATTTCCTAATTGGCACATTAGCACATTGGCATATTATAAAATGGTTTTAACCCAATCCAGTAACTTCGTTTCAATACGGATCGCTTCCGATTCCAGATGTTCGGCTTTCACTTTCATCTGCTTCACAAAGGCTTCGTCCTTGATGGAAGCCAGGTTGATACGTACGTTCAGCAGGGCTCCCAGGACACAGGTACGGGCAGTCATCATAGCAACACAGGCATCGGTAACGGCATTCCGGTTTCCTTTATGTGCCACATAAATGACGGTTTCCATCACAGACGCGATCTCTTCGGCAACCTGCATAGGGACAATAGCCGCCTCTTTCGTGGCATCTTCAATGGCCCGGGCACGTTCAGCGATCTGCTCTTCCGTTTCTTTCGGAAGTTTAAAGGCTGCAAACACACGATCGTAGGCTTCACTGTCACGGTCAATGTCGCGGATCAGACGCTCACGGATCAGAGCAGCTTCCGTAGCGATCGTTCTCATCTGCCCTTCTACATCGGCATATTTCTTTTTTCCGATGGTCAGATTGGCAACCATCTCCGTCAATGCGGTAGCGATAGCACCGTTTAAGGCTGAAATACTTCCGCCGCCCGGAACCGGTGCGTTACTGGCTGTCTCCGCCAGAAATCCTTTAATTGTCAAGTCTACAAGCATGGTATTTATATTTAAGGTATTAAACAATGAATAAACTGTTTCTCAGATCATATAAATGATTCCGTCCTTGATCACCGTATCCACGATATTCATTCCCACATTATAAGGCAGGAATTTGTAGGACGGATATTTCAGCAGGATCAGATCGGCCTTCTTTCCTACATCTATACTGCCGATCTTGTTGGCACGCCCCAAAGCCGCCGCCCCGTTGATCGTCAAAGCGGTAACCGCTTCTTCCGGAGTCAGTTTCATCTGAATGCACGCCAAAGCGAAAAGCATCGGGATAGAACAGGAAAAACAACTGCCGGGATTATAATCGGTAGCCAGTGCAACTGCACAACCGGCGTCAATCATCTCACGACCACGGGCATAAGGTTCGTTCAATGAAAAGGCCGTAAGCGGAAGCAAGGTAGCAATCACCCCGCTACGTGCCAGCCGTTGGATGCCTTCATCCGAAGCGTGCAGCAAATGATCGGCACTGACAACCTTCAGACGGGCCGCCAGTTCCGCTCCTCCAATAGATACGATCTCATCGGCATGCATCTTCAACTTAAACCGCTGACTTCGGGCGGCACGTAACAAACGTTCACTCTGTTTTACCGAGAATACTCCCTGTTCACAAAAAACATCACAGAAAGTAACCGTTCTCTCCAAGCGAAGTTCCGGCAGGACCTGTTCGATTATATAAGTAATATAATCATCCGTCTGATGGGTATATTCAGGGGGAATGGCATGAGCCCCCAAATAAGTGGACACGACGTCGACCGGATGTTCCTCGTTGAGGTCTGCCATTACACGCAGTTGCATCAGTTCGGTTTCGAAGTTCAGGCCATATCCGCTTTTACCTTCCACCGTCGTTACACCCATATCCAACATTTCGTCGAGCCGTTCATAACCGATACTCCACAGTTGCTCGAAATCACATTCACGGGTAGCATTGACCGTATTGACTATACCGCCTCCACGTTCCATGATCGACATATAACTATCACCTTTCAACCGCCAGGAAAACTCTTCTTCACGATAACCACCGAAAATAAAATGGGTATGGCTATCCACAAACCCGGGAAGCAATGCCCTTCCACTGGCATCGATTTCCAGGTATTCGTCCGGATCTACCTGACGTACTATTTCTTTTGTCGGACCGACATGCGTTATAACACCTTCGGAAACAACCACTGCTCCATCTTCTATAATATGGAGATCAGACATTGCCGTCCCTCTTTTTGCTTCAAAACCGGAACAGGTTACAACTTGCGATGCGTTCCTTATCAGTAATTTATCTCCTTTCATGTTTTATTCCATTATTCTAGCTTCTAACACCTGGTTCATGGAAAAGTTTTCCAACCCTAAATAAAAAGAAGCTGTATCAATCAATGCTTCCATCGGAACCAATCCGATAATCTCACTACCAACGACCGGAACGCCATAACGGCGAGCCTCTATCTTCACCAGTTCAAAAGCACGGTACAAGGCAGTACGGGTATAGTCGGTCATATTAATCGAGACCTGCACGATACCCCGTTCTTTCAGTTCGACTCCCATTGCTTTACAATAACGAAGGCCGCCGCCGATAAAACGAATCTTACGGGCAATATCGCTGGCAATATTCAGATCGGCCGTACCCAGATTGACATTATAAGCAACAAGCGGCATGCGGGCACCAACAGCAACCGTACCGGCTGTCGGATGGCGCTCCGCCGGTCCGAAGTCCGGCTGCCATTCCGCCAATTTAATCTTCTCAGCCATCCCTTCGAACTCACCTTTCCTGACTGCTGCCAGATTCTCCCGGTGAGGGGCGGTTGCCGACTTCTCGTATAAAAACACAGGAACCTGGTATAAGGTTGCAATCTGTTCACCAACTTCTTTAGATAAAGCAATCGCTTCATCCATTGTACATCCTTTGATCGGGATGAACGGGATCACATCGACTGCTCCCATCCGCGGATGTTGTCCGCTATGCAGGTTCAGGTCTATCAAAGCGACTGCCTGTCCTACAGCCTCCAACAGGGCGGCTTTCAATGCCTCCGGTTCACCGACTACAGTAACTACCAGGCGGTTATGATCTTCATCATTGCTATAATCCAACAGTTTTACTCCTTGCCTGGCTCTGAACGGCTCAATAATCTTTTCTATCTTCCCTAAGTCCCTACCTTCACTAAAATTGGGGACACACTCCATAATTTTATTCCAACTACTCATAAATTCAGGTATTTAAAGAGGTCTTTATTGTTTTTCGTATCAATTCTTCCTCCGGAATATAAGGAAGAGTGATATGATACTGATTCTCATTATTCTTATTAAATGTTTCACTTGTTTCCAGGGCATGCCGGTTACGTGCCCAGGCACGGCGCGCCACACCGCCCATTACATCCCATAACATGGCGGAACGTAATATTTCGTCGACACGGTTACTTCCGTCGAGAACCATACCGAATCCTCCGTTTATCGCTTTACCGATACCGACACCACCACCGTTATGAAGGGCTACCAGACTCATTCCGCGGGCTGCATTTCCGGCAAAACACTGTACAGCCATATCGGCCATGACGTTACTACCGTCGTAGATATTGGACGTCTCCCGGAAAGGCGAGTCTGTCCCGCTGACATCATGATGGTCGCGTCCCAGCATCACCGGCCCGATCTCTCCGTCACGGACCATCTGATTGAAACGGAGCGCAATCTTCAGCCTACCTTCGGCATCCTGATAAAGGATACGGGCCTGTGTACCTACTACCAGATTGTTCTTTTCGGCATCGCGTATCCAGTTATAGTTATCACGGTCCTGTCCCCGCCGATCCGGATCGATACAATCCATGGCGGCATGGTCGGTTTTGACCAGGTCTTCTTTTTTCCCGCTCAGACAAACCCAGCGGAAAGGACCGTAGCCGTAATCAAACAATTCCGGTCCCATTATATCTTCCACATAAGACGGCCAGATAAAACCATCTTTCTCATCGATACCATTCCTGGATATATCTTTTACACCTGCATCATAAATTGCTTTCAGGAATGAATTGCCGTAATCAAAGAAATAGGCTCCGGCATCTACCAGCCGTTTTATCACTTCATAATGTCTGCGCAAAGAACGGTCCACCAGGGCACAAAACGTTTCCTGGTCTTCCGAAAGCAAACGCGTACGTTCTTCGAAAGAGATTCCTGCAGGACAGTATCCACCCTCATAAACAGCATGGCACGAAGTCTGATCACTCAGCAAGTCGATAGGAATAGATTCCGATGCGGCATATTCCAAAAGGTCTACAATATTCCCATGATAAGCAATCGAAAGAGGCTCTTTGGCACGGCAAGCATCCGTTGCCAGGCGAAAAGCCTCGACCTCGTTATCTGTAACCAACTGGACCCATCCCTGCGAATGGCGTGTTTCTATTCGCGATCGATCCACTTCCGCCACAATGCAGGCAGCACCGGCAATAACAGCCGCTTTCGGCTGTGCCCCGCTCATTCCTCCTAACCCGGACGAGACGAAAAGATGTCCTCGCAAGTCTTTATCCTGCGGTATGCCGAGTTTAAGGCGACCGGCATTCAGGAGCGTATTGAAGGTTCCATGTACAATACCTTGCGGTCCGATATACATCCACCCTCCGGCTGTCATCTGACCATAGTTGGCAACCCCCATCTGGGCTGCCACATGCCAGTCCTTCTGATTATCGAACATGCCGACCATCATCGAATTGGTGATAATTACCCGGGGAGCATCCGGCCTGGAACGGAACAAACCGAGCGGATGGCCCGATTCGATCACCAGGGTCTGCTCCTGTGTCATGATCTCCAGATATTGTTTGATCAACCGGTATTGCATCCAGTTCTGACAGACCTGACCCGTCTCTCCATACGTCACCAACTCATAAGGATAAAGGGCGATGTCGAAACAGAGGTTGTTGTCAATCATGACCTGGAAAGCTTTTCCTTCCAGGCAGTTTCCTTGATAGTCATCAATGGGACGTGCTTTCAGATCACCCTCCGGACGATAACGATACCCGTATATCCTTCCACGGGTACGAAGTTCTTCCATAAATTCAGGTGCTAATGTCTCATGAAGTTCTTTCGGAATGTACCTTAAGGCATTTTTCAATGCCGTTTCAGTTTGTGCAGACGTAAGGGAATAACCGCGATCGGGGGCGCGGCGGATACCGGCAACAAAAGAAGGATATGCCGGCAATTGGCTACCTAGATGTATATCCATAACTGATGACGTTTTAAAATAAACTTACAATTTGTCAGAATAAAACAATTGCAAGTGGCCTACAAGGTAGATATTTCCGTGCAACCGGACAATTTCGGCTATATGTTTAGAAGCATATTGTAAACAAGAAAAAAGACCATCCCGCAATGAGATGGTCTTTTCATTATTTCATAAAAACTGTCTGTTACTTAGCAGCTTCGGCAGCTTTTTTGTTGATCTTTCTTTTCTGTATTTCGTATGCAATCGGAGTTGCAATGAACAGTGTAGAATATGTACCTACGATGATACCCAGCAGGATAGCGAACGTAAAGCTACGGATTGTGCTACCACCCAGGATAAAGATACAAAGTACTACAACCAACGTTGTCAATGATGTATTGAATGTACGAGACAGCGTTGAGTTCAAAGCGTCATTGATCACCTGGTAACGATCGCGTTTCGGATACAGACCGATTGTTTCACGGATACGGTCGAATACAACCACGGTATCATTGATAGAATAACCGATAATCGTCAGGATAGCCGCGATAAATGTCTGGTCGACTTCCATAGAGAACGGTAACACTTTCCATAATAAAGTATAGAAAGAGATGATACACAATGTTGTCACTGCTACTGAAGCAAATGCACCTACAGAGAATGACCAATCGCGGAAACGAAGCAGGATATAAGCAGCCATACAGAACATCGCGAAGACAACCGCCATGATAGCGCTGTTCTTGATGTCGTCGGCCATACTCGGTCCCACTTTCTGAGAACTCTGGATATAAGTTGTTGTGAACTGATCCAATGTTGTTCCTTCCGGAAGCAGCGGTTTAACGCCTTCGAACAATAATGATTCGATTTCCTGGTCTACAGCAGGATCGGCATCGTCGATTTTATAGTTGGTAGATACACGAACCTGGTCCGGTGTACCGATCGTGATAACACTTACAGCACCATCCAGTTTTTCGTCCAGCATATTACGAACTTCATCCGTTTTTACATCCTGTGCAAAACGAACGATATAGTTACGTCCACCGGTGAAGTCGATACCGTTATTCAAACCGATCGTCATCATGGAGATTGCTCCCAAAAGAACGATACCGGCAGGAATCAGATAACCAGTCTTACGAGCACCCAGGAAGTTGATCTTCGGATTAGTCAACAGGTCTTTCGTGATAGATGTTACGAATGTTACATTCTTCAGTTTATCCTTAGCCAGTAATGCTTCGTAAACGATACGAGTCAGGAAGACTGCAGTAAGGAAAGAAGCGAACAGACCGATAATCATTGTAGTAGCGAAACCACGGATAGGACCTGTACCGAAGTAGAACAATACAACACCTGTAATGATGGATGTTAAGTTGGAGTCGAAGATAGCAGAGAACGCATTGCTGTAACCATCGGCAATAGCCTTGCTTAACGACTTACCGGCTCGAAGCTCTTCTTTTGTACGTTCATAGATCAACACGTTAGCATCGACTGCCATACCCAGCGTCAACACCATACCGGCGATACCCGGCAAAGTAAGTACAGCCTGAAAAGAAGCAAGGATACCCATCGTGAAGAAGATGTTCAATACCAATGCACCGTCTGCAATCAGACCCGGGATAATTCCGTAGAATGCACACATATAGATCATCAACAGGATCAATGCCAAAGCAAAGGAGATAACACCTGAGCTAATAGCTTCCTGACCCAATGACGGACCGACTACGTCTTCCTGTACGATATGTACTGAAGCAGCCATCTTACCTGATTTCAATACGTTAGCTAAGTCCTTCGCTTCTTCCGGAGTGAAGTGACCTGTAATCTGAGAACGTCCTCCGGTAATTTCATCATTTACATTCGGAGCGGAATAAACCATATCATCCAGAACGATAGCGATAGCTTTACCGATATTCTCTTTTGTCAAACGAGCCCATGCCTTAGCACCTTCTGCGTTCATGGCCATACTAACCTGCTGTTCTGAACGACCAGCCTGCTGTACGAAGTCTGCATTAGCATCAGTTACTACGTCACCACCTAAAGCAGGCGTTCCGTCACGGTTAGTAACCTTGATAGCATATAATTCGAAAAATTGTTCTTTTTCGTCGATAGCCTTAACACCCCATTTCAAAGACAGGTTACGAGGTAACACGTCTTTCACCTGTTTCATTGCCAGATATTCGTTGATCTTAGGAATGTCTCTTACGTTAGCCACACCAACGGCAGCACCACGACCTAACTGACCGTTATACTGGTTGATTTGTAACAAGGCAAACAACGGATGCTGTTTTGCAAATTCTTCCATCGACTGGTTTGCCTGAGCTTCCGGTTTATCCTGAGCGATCTGCTGTAACAGAGAATCGGCTTCGCTTGTAGCGGCAGCATTATCTGTAACAGTCTCCGTAGCAGTTGTTTCAGTACCATCGGCAGAAACAGTTTCTGTTTCAGTTACGGCTGCTTCGTCGTTATGTTCTTTCAACACTGTAGCCAGAATATTGTCGGCAGCAACCAACTGCTGGTAAACTTCCGGCAACTGATAAGTTTCCCAAAATTCCAGGTTTGCACTACCCTGTAACAATTTACGAACACGTTCAGGCTCTTTTACACCCGGAAGTTCCACCAGGATACGTCCTGCTGTTTCCAAACGCTGGATGTTAGGAGATACCACACCGAAACGGTCGATACGGGTACGCAATACGTTGAATGAATTATCAATAGCACTCTTCAATTCATTTTTCAACACTGAAACGACCTGAGCATCTGTGCTCTGCGGAGTAATTTTATCTTTCAACTCAAATGTGCTGAAAATAGCAGACAAACGTGCGCCATTATCCAGGTTCTTGTACTCTTCTGCAAACAAGTCAATAAAGTCTCTCTGACTGGTTGCCTGGCGAGCATAAGCTAAATCCAAAGCCTTGTTGAAGTTCTCATCCTGGTTATTATTTGAAAGTGAGCGGATTACATCTGCCACATTCAATTCCAGAACGACGTTCATACCGCCTTTCAGGTCAAGTCCTAAACTAATTTCCATTTCACGGCATTGCTTAAGCGTATAGCCCAGCCACACCTTCTGAGTAGATAATGAGTCCAAATAAAGACTCTCTTTCGACGGATCCCCTCCTGCATACTCAGCGGCTTTATTGTTGTAATATCTTGTTACAAATGAGAACGATAGATAGAACAAACATACAAGCGTAAGTAATACCGCGAAGACCCTTACAAATCCTTTGTTTTGCATTTGAATCTTGAGTTTATGTTATTACATTATTTATTTTCGTTTTTTCACAGGGTGCAAATATAGGCTTTTTTTCTTTGTCAAATAGTAATTAGATTAATTATTTGTCACTCTCTTAGTTAATTTCAAGTACAAATATATATCTTTGCCTGTAAAAAAACACAGTATTGACCATGAAACAGCTATTATTATTCTTTTTATTTATTCCCTCCTTGCTTATAGCACAGGAAGATCAAAAGTATTTAGCCGGTGCTATTCCTGAAGAAGGAGGCAAAGTCGTATTTACCAAAGAGATAAATATGCCATCACTTTCGAAAGGGCAGATTTACGATATTATGTACCAATGGGCCGAAAAGTTCTTCAGCGAAGAAGGACGCCGACTGGTCTATTCTGACAAGGACAAAGGCGATATTGCTGCCGTAGGTGAAGAATACCTGGTATTCCAAAGCACAGCCTTATCATTGGACCGCACACTGATGGATTACCGCGTAACCATCGAATGCGAAGACAATGCTGCTAAAATTAAACTGGCTGGCATCCGTTACGAATACAATGTATCCTATCAGCGTGAACCTGAAAAGTACACAGCAGAAGAATGGATCACAGACAAATATGCACTGAACAAAAAGAAAGATAAACTGAATCGCGGCAACGGCAAGTTCCGTCGTAAAACAGTCGATTTTGCGGAAAATATGTTCCAGAGTGCCGATGCCGCATTCGGTATCCAGCCGGCCGGCACGGTAACACCTGCTTATGCCCTTACCCCTGCAACTCCGGTACAACAGCAACAACAAGCAGTCAGACCGGCAGCTCCTGCCCAGCAAATCGCACAGGCTCCCGTCGGCAACAACACAGATGTATGTCAGGGATTATCGGCTTTCGAACCGGATAAAATCCCTTCTACATTATTGAATATGCTGCCGGATAGCAAAATGCAGGTAACACCGGCAGATAATGAGAATCTGATCGAGAGATATGCCACGTGGAAGGAAATGGGCAAGATGTTCGGAAAGAATATCGCTTCTATTTCTATCAGCCCGGAAAGTGAAGTCTACAAAGCAGTCAAAGATAACGACATCTACACGATCACTTTCACCAAAAAGGATGATACGGAAACCTGGTTCATGATTCAGTGCGTTAAGCAGGGCGAGTCAAGCGAAGGACAACAGAAAATCGTTATTGGAGAGATACTTAACGTATGGATCAGATAAATACAAAAATGATAAAGAAAACAATATTACTGCTATTGCTGATATGTCCCGTGCTTGCTATGGCACAGGGACATAAAGGCAGTGTAGAGTCGTGTGCCCCGATGAAAGAGGGAAAGGTTTGCTACAGCGACGAAGTAGACGTTGAAGGCGTGAAGAAAGGCGAGTTGTTTAAAGCGATCGACAAATGGGCCAAGAAGAATTATGGGAAAGATGTTTTCCTGTCGAGTGTCAATTCCAGCAAGTCGAAAGGAACGATATTTATCAACTCAAAAGTCGAGCTACTTCTGAACGATACGGATAAAACAATCGTCAAGTACAAGATGAGAATCTATTGCCACGACGAGAAATATAATGTAGAGCTGACGGATATTTCATATCAATACGACCCAAACAACGAAAAGAAATATAAGACCTATCCGGCCGAAAACGTTATTGCCAACAACGGAAAGAGCAACACAATCGCATTGATCAAAGATCCGTTACTTTTCTGTAATGCGACCTTCTTTTTTGCAGAAAATTTATTTGCCGATGTGTTTAGTGCAGCAGATAATGACGAGTAAAAAACAAACAGACTATATATATTAATGTAAGGGGATTCCGGCAAGGGGTTCCCTTATTTTATTCTTCCAGGCTCAGATAGCACCATAACGGATAGTGGTCGGAATATCGTACCTTGTCAATAGTGCAGTTCATTGACTTCATATTCTTTGAATGCAATATATTATCGATGCGGAACCAGAACATATTCTGATTATAGGTTATTCCCATCCCCTGTCCGGATTCGGCAAACGAATCAATTAAAGGCCCCTGTACCGTACGATGTGCATATGAAATCGGCGTATCATTAAAGTCACCGCAAACCAGGATGTAATCACCTTTTGCCTTTGATATTTCTTCTGCGACGACATCTGCTTGCCGGGCACGTATCTTAAAAGCCGGGCCCAGCTTTTGTTCAAGCGCACCTTTAATCCCATCGAAAGTATCCGTGCCGATATTTTTTATAAAAGCAGTATAGCGGCTCCGGTCCTCCATCGTCAATTTAAAAGATTCCAGGTGATTATTGATCAAAGTCAGTTTCTTCCCATTCACATTCAACTCATGAATAGAAGAAGCATTGCTATCGCTCTTATATTTTATCTTCCGGCTGTTCGAAATCGGATATTTAGAAAAGACAGCTATCCCATAATCTGCATAACTGGTCTTATTTATAGGAATAACAGAACGGTACGGATACATATCAAGCGCCTTATACACCTTCGCCGATGTCAGGTACTTGTCGGATTTACTCACGGCGTACTCCTGCAAACAGACAATATCGGCCCCCGAACCGGCAATATATTCGAGAATCTTATTAGGAGATTCTGCCGTGTGGTTCAGGTAAGCAAAAGCCATCACATTATAAGTCAGCACCTTCAATACATTTTCCTTTGGAATATCTTTTGTCCGGCTATGATAAGGGAAATACTTTTTCACCGGCCCCCAGCAGATCAGGAAAGAACATAATCCGATCAGCAGGAAACGCCATTCCCATAAAAACAACCAATAGAGGATAAAACAAAGGTTCAGGACACATAAAACAGGGAAAACCAATCCCAGATAAGAAAAACTTAGGATAGTATCAGGAGAAACACGATCTGAATAAGCTGAAATAACAAACAGCACGACAATCAAAACATTGGCAAGAACGAACAATGATTTGAATAAAAGCTTCAGTGTTTTCAATCCTTCACTCATTTTTTACTTGCGTCAAATAATTGCCTTTTTTCATCAGCTGAAAGACTCTCATATCCGGAACGTTTCAATTTATCCAGAATAGCATCAAGGTCTGCCGATTCCCGATGTTTACGGGCATTATATTCATAATCGGTTTCTGCACGTTTGTGCGTCACCTTCATTTTGGGTTTTCTCTTTCCGAGATTCACCACCCAATCCAACAGGCGATTCATCGGTGCCGTCAAATCTTTTCCTTCTTTAATCCGCATGGCAAACCAGATACCGAATAAGGCACCGCCAATATGGGCAATATGCCCACCGGCATTCTCGGAAGTAATGGCCAACAGGTCGATCACAAAAGTGAAGAGCGCCAGATAGATCAATTTGATCCGCCCTATCAGAAACAGATTTATCTCCAGATCTTTCCGGTAGAACGATACGGCAAAAACTATTGCCATCACCGAAGCCGAAGCCCCCATCAGATAGCTTGAAGAAGCCACCGTCTGAAAATACGGAAAGATATTATAAGCAAGCATAAACAGTATTGCACCGGCAATACCTCCCAGCAGATACAATCCCCCCAACTGCCGTTCGCTGAAAAATGTCAGAAACAGCCCGCCAAACCAGTACAACCAAAGCATATTAAAAAGGATATGCAGGAAGTCGAAATGGGTGAACATATAAGTAATAACCGTCCACGGCCGGTACATCAACAACTCCGGCGAAGAAGGCATCTGCAAATATTGCAAAAAAGATATTCCGGGGATATTAAAAAGGAGAAATATCACCCCCATCAACCGGATCAGGATGAAAAGCCCTACATTAATATATATAAGCTTTGCCAGTATATTTCCTGCCCGGAACGTATTCTTCAGATTAGTAAAAATACTTTCCATTGTCTGCATCTTTCTTTTTCCAGTAGCGAACCATAAAGAAGCCGAACAACATACCGCCTAAATGGGCGAAGTGTGCGACCGTATCTCCACCAAAACTGGAAACACCCATAAATAGTTCTGCCAGACCGTAAAACACAACAAAATATTTAGCTTTAATAGGTATCGGAATAAACATCAGGAACAACGGCACATTCGGGAACAGCATGGCAAATGCCAACAGGATACCGAACACTGAACCGGAAGCCCCTATCGTGATCATCATATTCAATGAAGGATCCATACGAACCAGTTCAAACAGCGTCAGACCATTCGCACTGGCAAAAGATTGAACCGAATATGCCCATACCAGTTCCTGTACGATACCGGCACCGATACCTGTCACGAGATAAAAGGTAAGGAAACGTTTCGGTCCCCACACATTTTCTAGTACACGTCCAAACATATACACCCCGAACATATTAAAAAAGACATGTGCAAAAGAGTGCGTATCGTGCATGAACATATAAGTAACAAACTGAAACGGGTAGAAATCTTTCACACCCGGAAAGTGCAATCCCAATAGTTGCACCAAATCAATCCCTACTTTTGGCAACACCAGACTGGCTACCCAGAATAGCAGGTTGATAATGATAAGGTTTTTTGTAACGGGCGGTATACTATTCAAGAACCCGGAGCCATTTTGATTCATCATACATATATCAATTTGCGGGCAAAGGTAAATATATTTTGATTGTTTTTCCTTCAAATAGTACTAAAACATAGTAAATCAATAAAAAAAACAGATTTTTTCTTTGCAGAATATCAAATTAAAACTACATTTGAACCGACTTTTAGGCTATCACAGATTTGTTTAATATATTAATTATCAATCCATCATGAACAAAACAGAATTTATCACAGCTGTAGCGGAAAAATCCGGTTTAAGTAAGGCTGATGCCAAGAAAGCAGTAGATGCTTTTGTTGAAACAGTATCCGACGAAATGAAAGCAGGAGGGAAAATTGCTCTTCTAGGTTTCGGCTCATTCTCCGTAACTGAAAAAGCAGCCCGCAAAGGCGTTAACCCAAAGACAAAACAACCAATTGAAATCGCAGCTCGCAAAGCCATCAAATTTAAACCCGGCGCAGAGTTAAACGACAAGGTTCAGTAAGAAACGGAATATTTTCATATTCGAAGAGGTGTTGCAAAAGTGTCATTTGTCAGTTTTACAACACCTTCTTTATTCTTTCATTGTTGGAATGTTGTTTTATCATATATTGTGATACAGTATTCGCATATATTATGATACTGCATTCTCATATATTATGATATTCTTTTCGCATAATATATGATATAAAAATAATTCCAGAGAACATCACTGCCCCCTGGAACCCACACTAGTATTAATATTAAACTTACCTGATTACACAGGTTAGTATTGTTATTCCGAACAAAACATGATAACGGGACTTCGGTCCCGTTTCATCTATCACATTACAAAGATCCTGCTTTTCAATCAATTATCATTGTATTTATGGTTCTCATGCCGCACCAGGCGACTCCAGAAAGCCTCTTTGTAAGCAACTATCGCCACCTAAATTTCATTTTCCGCAACAACGAGAATACATCAAACATATATACGCTCTATTTGCAGACCATTCGCTCCGCACAGCACGAATAGAGTAAATCGAATGAATTATGCGATCAAAGACCACCCTCATGCTGGAAATACCAGGTCCATCCGTTAATATTAATCTGAAGAACCAGCCAGGGATCGTTGTCGGCAAAGAAAAAGACGATCTTGTATTCACTCTCCCGGTCGAGATATTCCTGTGCACTCATATTATGACCTTCTATCTTTGTCATTACCAAAAAGTCTGTCAGATTGATATTGAATACCTTTTTACCCGTAGCCTTCTCCGTCACTACAAAACGTGCGTTACGATTTTCCAGAAACCGCATTGTATTCAGTTCGACAATACCTGCTGCCAGGTTCTTTTGCTCGATATGATAAGGGCGGTAACTAAGATTATCATCTCCCAGTAATGAATTATCGTGTGCCAGATAACCGTTGGATTCGATTATTTCATAGGTATAGGCATTCACATCTACCCCCCAGGAGTCTTCATTGCTCCCCTGAAAAACAAACCGTACTTTATTGGTATCTTTTATCAGGTTGATGACCTCCGTCTGATCGGTGGTACCGGTAAAGTCCACGTTATTAATCTCGCCATACCAAAGCGGCTCGAGTTCCTTATCGATGATAAGTGTTTCCTCACGTTTCAACTGTAGCTTCAAGTCGGCGATGGAGGAAATACCTGCCTGCAACGATGTTATATCGTATGAATCATGTGCACCTGCCCATGCCATAAACTGGTATTGTCCGACAGGCAACTTAACTTCCATCAGATAACTGCCTGTTCCCAATGTACTCCCCTCCTCTGCTTGTTTGAACAGGAACTTGCCGTCTTTATCAAATACATAAAGCTCCACTTTATCCACCTGCGAATGGAATGCATCAGCAAATTCCATATTGTAATCATACTTAAACTTAACAAACAAACGGCACTCCGGCAGATCTTCGTTAAAGCTATCGCATGAAGTCATTATCAGGGAGCCGATAAGGACAAACCACATGGCTATGTGACGTAATAGGCTTTTTAGCTTCATATTTTTTAGTTTTCTAATTATTCTATATAGAGAGGAAAAGATATTTCTTCTTTTCTCGTTATTTCCAATTCAGTGGACAGAACTGTCTGTTCCGTCAAATATAAATCCCAGAGTTTTATCAAGTCTCCGGCAACTCATTCGTTAAAAGTAAGAAGGTGTAGCAAAAGTCTATTTTGCGATCCCGGGACAAGCTCGGGATGACAGGATAGTGACTTTTGACACACCTCCTCTTATATTAAAAAGATTTCGAATTTATAATTCTATCTCTTGTCTATACCAGGTCCAAGGATTGATGCCAATTTCAACAGAGATGAAACTTTCTTCTTCTTCATCTTTCTTGCCTGGATCCGGTTCAGGAATAATCGGATAACCCGGAGTCTTTATGTCCTTGATAGCAATGTCATATACAGAATTACGCACCACGCCAAACTCTCCGAGCTTATTGTTCGTGTTATCCGTATCATTATCATGCTTAATCATAATAACATGATAGCCTTCTCCTCCTTCGTAATAAGACACATTTCCATAAGCGGCTGCTCCATATGTTTTAACACCAGCCTGCTCAAATGATGCAGCAATTTTCTGAGCTCCATCAGCTATACTACTATAGGTATTATCATCAAGCTTAGCCTGAAATGCAGCAGCTGTAGGAAGAGTAATAGCAGTCACGTTTGGTACAGAATACTTTACCAACGAATCCAGATACGCACCAAATGCATTAGTCACCGAAGTCTGAAGATAATCATCCGGAGCTTGGTCTGTATATTTTGCTGTTAATTCTGCCTCAATGTACTTCACTACCAATTTGTAAGAATAATATCCATCAGTACCAATTTTAATCCAAGCACTTCCGGGATTAACTTTTCCTGAAGCATCCACATCGTTATCGCTATTAGTAGTCCCATTATAAGTTCCACCGTTATTCGGGAGTTGTAATCCTTTAGGCTGACTTACCACCTTCAACAAAACATGTGTAGTGTAGGCCTGGTAGTTATCATTTTCTTCCTGCGTATTCTCCAGGCAATACAAAGCTGGGATCTTAGAGGCATTGGGACCTGTAGAGTCAGCTGTTGCAGTGACCCAGGATGGCGCAGAAGCATGCGTATAATAAGCATAATTATCCGTATATGGAGTGGTTGTTATATTCGCCATAGACGTTTTCTGCCCATCGTAATTCGGGTCTACCCTGTAAGAACCGAAATGCCATTTATCAAACGGAGTGATACAACCACGAGCCGTTGTTTCCAACCACGTCTCAGTTCTCTCAGACATCGGGTAATATTTTTTATTAGTCACATTCAATGTCCATCCGACAGTATTAATATCAAGGGTAGATTGCGGATAATTATTATCTGCAAACAAACGTACTTTTGCAGCTACACGGTCTACGGTAACTTTATAAGGTTTGCCTTCCGCCTCACCTGCAGTCGCATAAGTTACCAGATCATTATCTGTTACAGTAACCGAACTACCTGCATCTGTAATCGTTGTCGGTTCCAGCTTGCCTTTGGCATTGGTCATCATAAAGCTATTCTGATTTGTACCGCCGATAACCGCACCGACACTGGTATTAGCAATAATTTTATTTACGTCATCGAATGTACTGGCAGAAGCCACGTTTGTTGTAAAATCAGAAGATGGATTTAATATGATCATAAAAGCTTTCGAATTCTTATCCACTTTAAAAGCCTTTGTCGGGGTTCCGCCAGGCTGTCCCGGAGTTCCTATTTCAGGGTCTCCCGTCCCCCATGACAATTTAGTCAACAATGCCGGATTATTCGATCCTGTAAGATGGCTATCAAAGAAAAGAGCCATCATCGTATTGACTTTCGATTCATCAGCCGTACCATTTTCCTGATCAGGATCATGCAAAGCCTTGGTAGTTGTCGTTGTCACAACATTCAGAGATACCCAAGCGTCACCTCCTGCACTGGAGTTACCACCACCATCCTCTCCTCCATCCGGGAGACTTTCACTACACGATGCAAACATAAAAGATGCAAGTGCAAACATTAAGAAGTTCTTCTTTTTCATTTCACTCAATTTTAATTAGTCATTTTTACTCATTTATTTATCTCATTTTATTCTCTATCTCAGCAATATTCGCTTTTTTCTTCGCCAACTCATTCAGATTATCTTTGGCTGTTTCCAACCCTGAATCAGCTGCTACTTTCAAATATTCCCCGGCCTGGTCATAGTCTCCTTTCAATAAAGCGACTACACCCAGCGAATTGATATATTCCGGTTCTTTTGAGTTTACCTTATTCAGATAACGCTCAGCTGCAACCAGATCATTACGCAGGATAGCTGCCGCTGCCGCATTCATATTGGCAATCTCATTTTCAGGATACATCCGTACGGCAACTTCGAAGACATCGACAAACTCCTGCGAACCGGCCGGATAACTATTGGCAACCATGAACATTTCATTCAGGCTCAGATTCTGCGGACGCGTTTTGATTACCTCCTTCGCTTCTTCCACATCGAAATTCTTTACATTAAAGTTTACTTTACAAACAGCAACACGCAAACGCGGATATACATTTCTCAGCAAAGACTGATAAGGCCCCCCTCCCCGAAACTGTTTTAACTTCGTTTTTCTTTCTGTGTCGACCGGATTATTATCGATGATTGCCAGTATCTCATTTTTATATTCTATATCGCCGGCATTAAGCGCTTTCACCAAACCGTCCCAGTTCTCACCACCGAAGACGGTATGATACTGGCTGCGTGAGAAATCGTAACGGGTCAACAGATAATCGCGCAACGCTACCGCACGTCCTTCGGACAATCGTTTATTGTTTGCCAGTGAGCCTTCAGGCGATGCGTAACCGATAATATCCAGATCTTTCACTTCGACACTCGGATCGGATTTCAATTCGTCGATCATCGAACGGATCTTTGCCAGTTCCTGCGGGTTGTTCATATATTCGGGCCGGATATTCGTCTTGTTCACTTCGAAATCAAGGAAACTTTCCACCTGTATGTCACGTCGTTTGGTCTCTTCGACTACCGGTTTAACAAAAGCCATATGAGGTACTATGACGTAGGGTTCCGGTATGTATTCCAGCGTTACTCGATCTGCAACCGGCTCCACCTTCATCAATAACGTCTCACCACAACCACATTCATCCCGCTGCATATCCAGATGAGCGTCAGCCATCCATGATTCATAGGGAAGGATATAGCGATACCGGATGGTTTCGTTTGTCGGTTTATTTACTTTCTTAACGATATAAGGTTTTTCATAACCAGCCTTCTCTGCCGCATTCATCAGAGAAAGCGAACGTTCGTAAACCCGGTATTCATCTCTCCCTTTCATTGTTACTTTAGGCAAATTACAGCCTTTTTCCGAAGAAATCAACTGCGGAATCAAGTCCACCCCACGGGTTGATTTGACTTTTACCCTGTTCAGGACAATGTCCATATCTATATAAAGAGAATCGCCCGCCTGTTCCAACCGTACGGGATTCACTATAATATTTCCTTCATAAGAACGTGACTGAGCCTTTACCTGAAGAATATTCAAACAGGTAAAAGCTAACAGGCATATAATGAATTGTATATTCCTTTTCATCATACTTCTTTTATTTAATCAGATAAATAATTGACAACGCGGCTTTTGTCGGACCGAAATAGTTCCGCCCGGTATCTTTCAGTTTGGAACCGCACTCCGCACAAGGATATTTTTCATATTCTATACGTGCATATCCCAGACCGATAGAGGCTTCTATACTCCACCGTTTCTTTAATATCCAGGAATGCCCAACCGAAAGACCTCCTCCATACAGATGCCCCTGATACCGGTTCTTTTGCATATTTTCACTAAAAAGACCCGGTAATCCGCCAACATTGAAATCGGCATAATGCGCATGCAACCCGACAAACGTCCGGTTGAAACTTTCGCAGAACCAATAACGAATTTCCGGCTGTACTCCCCAATGACGCAAACGCCTGCCATTGTCTGGTTTCCACGGATTATAGTTGACCGGAATGTCCAATGTCCATTTACGGGCCAACCCAAACTCCAATCCCAGATTCATCGTTGTAGTTGCGTCATACAAAAGATTACTTTTAAGCGCAATTTTCTGAGCCTTACTTTCTATGGTCAGGCATCCGAGTATAAAAATCAGGAGTATCAATGCTCTTTTCATCTATTTTATTTTTTACTTCCTAACTGAATAATATCTAATTTGGTATTGGATGGAATACATACAGAAGAGGTCACCAGCAATAAGATGAAAATAAAGCCTTTATATATTTTATATTTTCTTACAACCATTAATAACACTACTTACCCAATCAGTACATATAAACTATCCCAAATTACCATACTTCAAGCTTATCCGGCCTTCGATAGTATCCCAAAATCTTACTACTGAGCCATTGCTTAGAAGATGTATCCCAAACATTCCCATGAACACTCTTGCATTACTTGCAGTAAATAAAGCAGGTAATATTTCAAGCACTCATTATTATCCAAAAGAAAAAGGATCTTGATACTTCATAGAGTTTCAGCGCATTCTACTCAATACTAGCTTTACTGAATTTAGTATAACCGCTATATCCGACAAAAAAACTATATCCCGATCTCTCACATAGTGAAAAAGAATATATAGAAACTGTAAAAAGTTCTTTCGATACTAAATACTCGTTTCACTCTTTTCTTTCTCTATTATTTCCCAAATAACACTCTTTCTTTCAGTTACAAAGATCGTTTTTCTCAAACAAATTACTATTCTATTGTTGTTTCTGATATTATGCATTAACACTCTCCATCACTACCCATTTCAAAGGGAAAGCACAAAACGCTTACACTTTTCGCAACAAGCATTAAGCAATTCAACTTTATTTGCAAAAAGTGAAAAACAAACACACTCATACCGCACGATTTGTAAATATTATCAACAAATATGTAAACCCGATTTCCTCTCTTTTGGAGGATACGGCAAAGGACAGGCAAACTACTAATTCGGAATAGCCGGACGCAGGTTTTTAGAAAATAATCATGTACCTTTGCATGCAAAATAAAATCCGAATATATAGAAGTAAGAATATGGTTATTGAACAACAGATTACCGGTGCGATCATTGCCGGCATAAAAGAACTGTATGGAGCAGAAGTTCCTGCCGCCCAGACACAGTTACAGAAGACAAAAAAAGAGTTTAAAGGACATCTTACCCTGGTTGTATTCCCATTCCTTCGTGCATCGAAGAAATCGCCGGAACAAACAGCACAGGAAATCGGCGAATATTTGCAGAAAAACGAACCGGCCGTATCTGAGTTCAATGTAATCAAAGGATTTCTGAACCTGACTGTTGCCGGCCCGTGCTGGATCGACTTGCTGAACACGATCAATGAGCAACCTTCATACGGAATAGTTCCTGTTACAGAACAATCTCCGCTGGTGATGATCGAATATTCTTCACCCAATACAAACAAACCGTTACACCTGGGTCACGTACGAAACAACCTGTTGGGTTACAGCTTGTCTGAGATCATGAAAGCCAACGGTAACAAAGTAGTCAAGACCAATATTGTTAATGACCGCGGTATCCATATCTGTAAATCCATGCTTGCCTGGCAGAAATGGGGCGAGGGCGTTACTCCCGAATCATCCGGAAAGAAAGGCGACCACCTGATCGGTGATTTTTATGTATTGTTTGACAAACATTACAAACAGGAGTTAAAAGAACTGGAAGAAAAGGGCCTGACCAAAGAAGAGGCAGAAGCGCAGTCGACCTTGATGGCCGAAGCCCGCGAAATGCTCCGCAAATGGGAAGCCGGCGACGCTGAAGTCCGTGCTTTATGGGAGAAAATGAACAGTTGGGTATATGCCGGTTTTGATGAAACCTATAAGATGATGGGCGTAGACTTCGACAAGATCTATTACGAATCACAGACCTACCTGGAAGGTAAAGGCAAAGTGATGGAAGGTCTTGAAAAAGGTGTCTTCTACCGCCGCGAAGACGGTTCCGTATGGGCCGATCTGACCAAGGACGGACTGGACGAAAAGCTACTGCTCCGTGCCGACGGAACTTCCGTATATATGACACAGGATATCGGTACAGCCAAGTTACGCTTCGACGATTATCCGATCAATAAAATGATCTATGTAGTCGGAAACGAACAGAACTATCATTTCCAGGTTCTTTCCATCTTACTGGATAAACTGGGCTTTGAATTCGGAAAAGGTCTGGTGCACTTCTCTTACGGAATGGTAGAACTTCCGGAAGGCAAGATGAAGAGCCGTGAAGGTACGGTTGTCGATGCAGACGACCTGATGGAAGAAATGATCGGTACTGCTCATGAAATTTCGCAGGAACTGGGTAAACTGGATGAAATGACCCCGGAAGAAGCTGCCAATATTTCCCGCATTGTCGGATTAGGTTCTCTGAAATACTTCATCTTAAAAGTCGATCCGCGCAAAAATATGACCTTCAACCCGAAAGAGTCTATCGATTTTAACGGAAATACAGGACCATTCATACAATATACATATGCACGCATCCGTTCTGTTTTACGAAAAGCAGCTGAACAAGGCATCGTATTACCGAAACAATTACCGGCCAATACTCCCATCTCTGAAAAAGAAGAAGGGTTAGTCCAGATGATTGCCGATTACGCTGTAACAGTTAAAGAAGCAGGGAAAGAATACAGCCCGGCTTATATTGCCAATTACATTTACGACCTGGTAAAAGAATACAACCAGTTCTACCACGACTTCTCTATCCTCCGTGAAGAGAATCCGGAAATCAAACAATTCCGTCTGGTATTATCTGAAAATGTTGCCAAAGTCGTAAAATCAGGCATGTCGTTACTGGGCATCGAAGTTCCGGAAAGAATGTAAAGGAAAATGCCCTGTCCAAAGCGGGAATAAGTCTTATAATTTTCTGTAAGCGCTGTCCTCTCTGGGGATGGCGCTTATAATTTTCTGTAAATGCAATCCCCGGGGGGAACAACGCTTATAATTTTCTGCAAGCGCTGTCCCACCCGGGGACGATGTCTATAATTTTCCGTAAGTGTTATTCCCGGAAGAGCTACCTACTTATGCTTTCTTCTTGGTTGTCCGCTTTTTCGGTGTAGCAGGTTTCTCCGCTGCTTCGGTTATGATCTTCATACATTCTTCATAA
The DNA here is from genome assembly GCF_023656785.1 of Parabacteroides caecihominis. Lineage (NCBI taxonomy): Bacteria > Pseudomonadati > Bacteroidota > Bacteroidia > Bacteroidales > Tannerellaceae > Parabacteroides > Parabacteroides caecihominis. The sequence continues at coordinate 34,861 of NZ_JAMOKS010000023.1, read as the reverse complement.
GTCAATTTTTCCGGCTGGGTAACCGTCTTCGGTATCCGGTAATTGGCTTTCTTATACGTAATGTAAGGGCCATAACGTCCATTCAGGATCTCCAATTCAGGGTCCTCGTCAAACTTCTTCAGATAACGCTGTTCGTCCTTTTTCCGTTTTTCATCAATCAGTTCGATCGCTTCTTCCGCGGTGATGGAAAGCGGATTCAGATCTTTCGGGATAGAGATAAACTTGCCGTCATGACGAATGAACGGTCCGAACCGGCCTACGGCTGCAACCATATCTTTTCCTTCATATTCACCGATGGTACGGGGAAGATCGAATAACTTCAGTGCCTCTTCCAGTGTAATCGTTTCAATAGACTGCCCCTTCATCAATGTAGCGAACTGAGGTTTCGGCGCTTCCTTATCATCCGGATGAGCCTGTCCGATCTGTACAACCGGACCATAACGGCCGATCTTTACAAATACAGGATTTCCACTCTTCGGGTCCACACCTAACTGGCGTTCTCCCACTTTATGTTCAGTCTTTATGGCAGCCGTCTCTTCTACGATCGGATGAAACAGCTTATAAAACTTATCGATCGCTTCCGTCCAGACCATTTCTCCTTCAGCAACAGCATCGAATTCTTTTTCCACACTGGCTGTAAAGTTATAATCCAACACATCCGGGAAATAAGTCATCAAAAAGTCGTTCACGACAGTACCGATATCGGTCGGCATCAACTTATTACGGTCGGCACCTACAATCTCTTTCTTGTCAGCTTCCTTTATCTTATCTTTGGCAAGTGTGATCACGCTATAAATACGCTCTACCCCTTCCTTATCTCCTTTAATCACATACTCACGATTCTGTATCGTCTGAATAGTCGGAGCATAGGTAGAAGGACGTCCGATACCCAATTCTTCCAGGCGGCGAACCAGGCTGGCTTCCGTATAACGCGGAGGACGTTGCGTAAAACGTTCCGTAGCCACAATATCGTTCAGTGTCAACACTTCATGCAACTCAACCGGCGGCAATAAACCGTTCTCCTGTTCCTTTTCGTTTTCGTCATCGTAACTTTCACGATATACCTGAAGGAAACCGTCGAAAGTGATCACTTCACCGACAGCCACGAATTTTTCTTTCTTATTATTGATGCAAACAGAGATTGTCGTACGTTCCAGTTCAGCATCAGCCATCTGTGACGCAATCGTCCGTTTACGGATCAATTCATATAATTTCTTTTCCTGCGCCGATCCGCTGATTTCCGTATTACTTATATAAGTAGGGCGGATCGCTTCGTGCGCTTCCTGTGCACCTTTACTCTTTGTGTGATACTGGCGGAATTTATAATATTTCTCCCCGTAAGTATCCAGAATAGCTTCCTTAGCCGTACCCAATGCCAGGTCACTCAGGTTCACCGAGTCGGTACGCATATAAGTGATCAATCCCGATTCATACAAACGCTGTGCAATCATCATGGTTTGAGAAACGGAATAACCCAGTTTGCGGGCAGCTTCCTGTTGCAAAGTGGATGTGGTAAAAGGAGGTGCAGGTGATTTCTTTACCGGTTTCTTAGTGATCTCGTCAATAGAGAAAGAGGCTGCTTTGCAGGATTCCAAAAACTCCATCACCTCTTTTTTATCCTTCAGACGCTTGCTCAATTCCGCTTTCAGGATCGTTGTTCCGTCAGGAAGTATGAAATTGGCAATGACACGGTAAGCGGCTTCCGACACAAATTCGTTGATCTCGCGTTCACGTTCCACGATCAGGCGGACAGCTACCGACTGCACACGTCCGGCAGATAAAGCCGGTTTTACCTTTCTCCATAAGATAGGAGACAGTTCAAACCCCACGATACGGTCTAATACACGACGTGCCTGCTGGGCATTTACCAGATCGATATTAATATCGCGCGGCGTTTCAATCGCATGCAAAATAGCATTCTTGGTAATTTCATGGAAAACAATACGTTTTGTATTTTCCGGTTTTAATCCCAAAACTTCGTACAGATGCCAGGATATAGCTTCTCCCTCGCGGTCCTCATCGGATGCGAGCCATACCTGTTCGGCAGACTTCGCTTCGGATTTCAATTCGGAAACCAGCTTCTTCTTATCTGCCGGGATCACGTACTGCGGAGCATAATCGTGTTCTACGTCTATACTAAATTCTTTTGTCTTCAAATCGCGGATGTGCCCGTAACTCGACATGACCTTGAAATCTTTTCCGAGGAATTTCTCAATGGTTTTTGCCTTGGCGGGTGACTCCACTATTACCAGATTCTTTTGCATAATCACTTTTCACTTTTTAGAAATCGAGTGCAAACATACACAAATAATTAACGTAACCGTACATCAGTAACAAAAAAACAGTTTTTTAAACCGTGATTATTATGTATGTAACCTCTTCAGAATTATCTTTGTCCGTAAAATATCACATTATTTCAATATGGAAACTATCAGACAACTTATCAACGATAATAAAACAGACGAAGCACTCCATTTGTTGGACGAGTACATCAAAAAAAATGATTCAGACGATGAAGCGTATTATCTGCGCGGAAACGTATACCGCAAGATGGGCGATATTCGCCAGGCACTCAACAACTACCTCATGGCTATCGAATTAAACCCCGACAGTCCGGCACAAACCGCCTATAATGCCCAAATCAAAATATTAGATTTTTATAACAAAGATATGTATAATCACTAAGAGGCAATTTATAAGTGCAAAGTAATGCATATCACAACTGTGTTCCTTTTGTTTCACAGAAACCGGTCGGTGCTATTATTTCTACATTTGAATCTTTTTCCGTAGTTCCTTTAACAATGTAACATCGGCATCCCGTATCTTTCCTTCCCGGTTGGGCGGGCAGTTCAGGATCAGGATATTGTCGTTCTTTGTACACTGGTGGTACAAACCGGCTAATTCTTCTACTGTCTTATACTTTTTATCTGTAGTATTATAGAACCAACGCTCACTTATACAGATAGTAGATTCCCATGGCATATAATATAATTTGCCGTCATGCGAGAATAATTTCGGATCATTATCGGCGGGCAGGTACGGATCACCCAAACGGAAGTCACTCGGGAAATAACGGATCGGATAACCTTCTTTCTGATTTTCCGGTAATACGGGATGAGCATCCGGATTTTCAGGCAGGCCGATTGTCCAGTTTATACCGATCTGGCATTCCGGTTCCCTTGATTTGATTGTCTGATATATCTCTTTTGCAGGCCAGCGCTCATGTTCTTTCTCCCATCCCCCGTCAAACCAGAACTCGGCGATATGAGTATATGGCTGTACAATATCGATCAGCTCATTCAGTTGTTTAATCATATATTCGTTGTAGGTTGCATCCAGACTTTTATCCTTTACATCTGCATTCACCTTACGGTCCCACAATGAATAATACAACCCCAAACCTATATCATATTTTTTACAAGCCTTGGCAACCTCTTCTATCACGTTCGTTTTATTCCCCGAATTAGCCACATCATATTCGGTGTATTTGCTATCCCAAAGACAGAAGCCTTCATGATGTTTGGCTACCAATATAACATATTTCATGCCGGCATCTTTGGCTGTTTTGATCCATTGATCGGCATCGATAGCTGTAGGGCAATAAGAAGAAGCCGGCTTTGAGCCATCCGTCCATTCCTGATCATGGAATGTATTAATACCAAAATGAATAAACATCCCATACTTCCGGGCAATCTGTTTCTGTTGTGCCGGACTGGGCTGGTTAGACGGGACAGGCAAAATCTGATTCTGCCCATAGCCTAAGTGTAAGGACAAGGCTAAAAATAAAATCGTTATAAAAGAATATTTCATGGCAATAGTATTTATTACCACAAAAATAATAGATCTTTTACATATAATAATAGCCGGATTTCGACCTAAAGTTTGCTAAATCCGGCTTTTTAGATATAATAAATATTTTATCAACCATCAATATTAAAAGCGCCAGCCAACATTGAACTGAAGAACACCGTTACGACTCTTTCCGTCAAGATCGGAAGCACTTATTCCACTAACTCCCGAGGTTTTATTTATAAAGGAAGCTATATTATCTTTATCCAAAACATTTGTCAATCCAATATTATAACTTAAGGAGAATATCAACCCCATAGGCGACTGATAACCTGCCCCGATTGCTATTGAAAAATCAAATGTCTTAAACCAATCGCTAGCAACATCCGTCGAAACAGAGGTTCCGGACTCGGATGCTTTTAGCTTAGAAGAAACCTTAAATCCCAATTGAGGACCTGCAAATAAATTAAATCCTTCATAAACATACCCTTTAAACAAAATAGGAATATTCAGATAATCATTCTTATACTTCACGGTACTACTACCTACATCCCCTTTCGTTCCTTGCATCGAATAAAATACTCCCGGCTCAATAGCAAAATTATCGGTCATCATAACTTCACCGGCCACTCCTATATTCAGTCCGGGTTTCATGCTTCCTTCCATATTTGTCATATTGGCAAAATTCAAACCGATCTTCGGGATAAAATGAAACTCCTGTGCATTTACCTGAAATGCCACGAAAAGAAGTAATAAACATGCAATCTTTTTCATACTACAAATTGTTTTAGATATTAAACACAAAATTCTATCTCAAAAAAATTCAAACGATTCTATTTCAACAATGCCTGTCTTTATTTATACACTGACCAAAGATAAATATAACAATTATATTAACGCATTCTTTTTACAACTATTGCAGATAAGATGTAAATAAACACAGACAAAAAAAGAAAAACCGGAAGGGAGCTACCAACCGGTTTTTCTTTTTATTAGTAAGAATAGACTCGAATCTTATTTCAGCAAGCTGCAAGGACAAAGATTATCTTTTTCGATATCTTTAAAGTAGTTGTATGTACCTACTTTTATTTCAGCACAAGCAGCTTCGTCAGCTACGATGATACCTTTCGGATGCATCTGCAAAGCAGTGATTGTCCACATCTGGTTGATCGAGCCTTCAACAGCCTGCTGCAAAGCGCGAGCCTTGTTGTGACCGTTTACCATGATCAGCACTTCTTTCGCATCCAATACCGTACCGACACCAACTGTTACAGAAGTCTTCGGAACCTTGTTTACATCGTTGTCGAAGAAACGTGAGTTAGCGATGATCGTATCTGTAGTCAGTGACTTAACACGTGTACGTGAAGCCAATGAAGAACCCGGTTCGTTGAACGCGATATGGCCGTCAGGACCGATACCGCCCAGGAACAGGTCTACACCGCCTACAGCTTTCATCTTTGCTTCATAAGCAGCACATTCAGCTTCCAGGTCAGGAGCGTTACCGTTCAGGATATTTACATTCTCCGGCTTGATGTCTACATGGCTGAAAAAGTTATTCCACATGAATGAATGATAGCTTTCAGGATGATCTTTCGGCAATCCTACATATTCATCCATGTTGAAAGTGATGATATTCTGGAAGGAAAGGACACCTTGCTTGTTCAGTTCAATCAGGTTCTTGTACATACCCAGCGGAGATGATCCGGTAGGCAGGCCCAGAACAAATGGCTTTTCAGCTGTCGGATTCGCTTTCTTAATCTTCGCAGCTACATAGTTGGCAGCCCACTTCGAGAGTTGCTCGTAATCTGGTTCAATAATTAGTCTCATAACGTGTTTTGTTAATTGAAAATTGAGAATTGAAAATTGAAAATTGCAGGAACTTCCAATATCAACAGACAATCTTCTGTGTTTATTAATTAGATCTTTCGTTAATAATATTCTCTACATTACGAAAACCGGTCCTTTCAAATTTTCAATTCTCAATTCTCAATTTTCAATTTGTTAGCCATTGCCTCTCCCAAAGCCCAGCATTCTTCATACTTATCGGCTTTCAGACCTTGTTTTTGCTCCACAGGAGTACCAACGGTTTCCCATTTCATCTTTTCTCCGAAAGCAGTCAGGCGTTTCACTGCCGCACCCGCCCAGGTGAACGAACCGAAATAGCCATACAGGCGGTTTTTCACTTCGCGCATCTCGATCTTGCTCAGGATGGCTTCCACTTCCGGGAACAGACTGTTTGAATAGGTCGGACTGCCGATAATGACGCCTTTGTATTTGAATACATCTTTCAGGACATACGAAGACGGAGTCTTGCTGACATTATGCAACACAATGTTCTTTACACCGTTTGCCGACAAAGAAGAAGCGATTGCTTCCGCCATTTGTTCCGTATTTCCATACATGCTGCCATAAATAACGACAACACCATCCTCCCCTTCATAACGGCTCAGACGGTCATATATTTCAATTGCCTTGTGAGCATATTTGCGCCATACCGGACCATGTGTCGAACAGATCGTATTGATCTCCAGGGCAGACAGTTTCTGCAAGGCACGCTGTACCGGATTACCGTATTTCCCGACGATATTGGAATAATAACGGATCATCTCTTCCCAGAAATGATCTACATTCATTTCCTCATCGATCACACCGCCATCCAACGTTCCGTAGGTTCCGAAAGCATCGGCAGAAAACAGCAACTTATCGGTAGAATCGTAAGTCACCATTACCTCCGGCCAGTGCACCATCGGAGCCATATAGAAAGATAGTTGGTGACGGCCGATGTTCAGCGTATCGCCTTCTTTCACTTCGTAAAGCCCGGTCGTTATATTATGATAGCCGTCCAGCATACCGAATGTCTGCTTGTTACCGATGATCTGCACATCAGGATATTGCTGGCGCAACAGGCGGATACTGCCGGCATGGTCGGGTTCCATATGGTTCACGACCAGATAATCGAGCGTACGTCCGTCCAGCGCATCCGCTATTTTTTTCAAAAAGATATCAGAATAGCAAACGTCTACTGTATCGATCAATACAGTCTTTTCGTCTACGATCAAATACGAATTATAAGAAACGCCGTACGGAAGCGGCCACATATTTTCGAAGAGGGCCTTCTGACGGTCGTTTACTCCTACATAATATACCTTATCTGCTATTTCTTTTAATTTGTACATTTTATACTTTTTACTTTTTTATTTTTAGCTCTTCATAGTTATTCGGCTTCCTTGTAAGCGCCCTCCATACAAACCAGCAACCTGCCAGCACGAACGGAATACTGAGCCACTGGCCCATATTCAGGACCATGCTATCTTCAAACGCTTCCTGATTATTTTTCAGGAATTCGATAAAGATACGCGAGCCGAATATACAAATCATAAAGACCCCGAAAATAAGACCTTCCCGCTTCCACTCCTTTTTGATAAAGTAAAGCCACATGCATATACCGAATGTAACCAGGTAGCATAAAGCCTCGTACAGCTGTGTCGGATGGCTGGGAACGGTAAAGATCGGCTCTGCCCCCATTTTCCAGGCATGCAGGTTCTCGATGAAACGGAAACCCCACGGAAGATCGGTCGGATGACCGTATATCTCATGGTTCATCAGGTTTCCCAAACGGATCATAGCTGCGACCAGTCCGGTCGGAACAACCAGTTTATCGAATGTCCAAAGCATGCTTTTATGCGTGATGCGTCTGGAATAAAAATAGATGGCAATAACGATACCCAGCGTACCGCCATGGCTTGCCAGCCCGCCTTCCCAAACTTTGAAAATCTCTATCGGATTAGCCAGATAATATCCGGGATCATAAAAGAGACAATGTCCCAGACGGGCGCCGACTACAGTACCCACCATGGTATAAATCAGCAGGGAATCGATCCATGCAGGAGGAAGTTTTTCATTTTTCCACATACGGCTTACAATGGAATAACCAATCCAGAAACCGATAGCAAAAGCAAGTCCGTACCAGCGAATTTCGCGTGAACCTATGGAAAAGATGGCGGGGTCAGCCGTCCAGGTAATAAAATCGAGCATAATTTTATAATTGAAAATTAAAAATTGAAAATTGAAAATTGAGAACAGGGCGGGACCTAATTTTCAATTTTCAATTCTCAATTTTCAATTTATTAAACCAGTCTTTTAATCAAGTCTTCTCTATCGCCGCAGATCATATCGATCACCGGCAATTCGATCATGGTGTAAGCACCCGGCTGCTGTTTGAAGCTTGCGCGGGCAACGGCTACCAGGATCTGGGCAGTAAGAGCCGGGTTGTTGATCTTCATGTCGAATTCAACCAACTGGTTCTGAGTCTTGCCTGATACACCTTTGCGGACCAGGTTCACACCGTGTCCCATATCCAGCAGGTTGTCGACACATTCCACCTGCATTACATGTGTTTCGTCGTGTGCGAAATAATCGTCAGCCTTGATTGCGGCAGCTACCTGCTTGAAATCGTAACCGTCTTTTACTTCGATATAAACCATACGGCGGTGAACGCCTGTTCCCATCGGAATTGTCATGGACAAAGCAGCCTTGACACCTTCGATCGCTTTCACGGCAACCGTATGTCCCATACTCATCCCCGGGCCGAAGTTTGTATAAGTGATACCTTTCGGCACCATCGCTTCCAGCAGGGCGCGAACAACAGAGTCGCTTCCCGGATCCCATCCGGCAGAAATAACGGCAACCGTATTATGTGCTTTGGCTACAGCATCCAGCGAACGGCGCAGGTCTACGATACCTCCGTGGATATCGAAGCTATCTACCGTATTGATACCTAATGAAAGAATTTCTTTTGCGTACGTTTCAACGCTGCGGGTAGGAGTTGCAAGAACGGCAACGTCTACTTTATCTAACTTGGTGATACTGTCTGTCACAGTATAAGCTTTCAGTTCGTCCGGTACGTCATTCGGATTACGACGTACAACACCTGCCACTTCAAAATCTGGAGCGGCTTCCAGGGCCTCTAACACATACTTTCCAATGTTGCCATAACCAACGATGGCGGCTCTAATTTTCTTCATACTTTAGTTTTTACTTTTCAACCAACCGCAAAGTTAATTATAATTGCCGAAAATCCATCCGTAGCTTATAAAGAAAAGTTATGAGGTTATAAATGATATTTCTTATCATTTGGCCTCTGGAGCAAATATATATATGTAGAGCTCATATTTTATACACTAATATCCGGACAGGACAAACCTTACTTATTGCCTGTCGATAATTGTCGGCAGACCTGCTCACAATTGTCGACAAGCCTGCGCATAATTATCGGCAAGCCTACCGACGATTATGTGCAAGCAAAAACAAAGGGTACTGTTACTATTGTTTATCGAAAAAAGCGTCGAAAGCATGCCCTGAAGGCTGGAAATCCACCTGCTTAACAAACTGGCAGGATTCGCGTGCTCCATGTTCACGGTCCATCGCGCTGTCTTCCCATTCAACGGACAACGGCCCCTGATAACCGATATCGTTCAGAGCACGGATAATCTCTTCGAAACAAATCCGTCCGCGTCCCATACTGCGGAAATTCCAGAAACGGCGGGAATCGCCGAAAGTGGAATGGCCGCCGAACACACCGATCTGCTTAGGGGTATCACTCCAGTATACATCTTTCATATGTACGTGGAAAATACGATCGGAGAACTGATAAATGAAATCCACATAATCTACCCCTTGATATCCCATATGGCTCGGATCGTAATTGAACCCGAATGCCGGATGATTGTTCAACGCATCGAGCGCTTTACGGGCAGAATAAGTATCGAATGCTATTTCCGTCGGATGCACCTCCAGACCATAACGGATACCTAACTTCTGATATTCATCCATGATCGGGATAAAACGATGGGCGAAATCGGCATAACCGTCTTCAATCATCTGATCTGTAACGGGAGGAAAAGAATAAAGCCAATGCCAGATAGGACTACCGGTAAATCCGGCAACCGTATCGATACCTAAGGCTTTTGCCGCATGTGCCGTCTGCACCATATACTCGGCTGCACGCTGACGCACACCTTCCGGTTCACCGTCGCCCCAGATACAATCGGGCAGAACCGCCTTATGCCGCTGGTCGATAGTATCGCAAACCGCCTGACTGATCAGATGGATAGAGATACAATAAAGTTGCAGGTCATATTTGGCAAGCAATTCTTTTATGCCGTCATAATAGGCCTGATCCGTTCGCCGGACATCCAGATGGTTGGGTAAACCCAGTTCCAATCCGTCATATCCGAATGCTTTCGCTTTTTCACAAACTGTTTCGAGGGGTAAATCCCCCCATTGAAGGGTACATAATGTTACTGGACGTGCCATTTCTTTTAATTTTAAGGTTATTACATTGAGTCTGTTTTCTACAAATCTAAAAAAGTTCCGCTCATAATCTGCAAGTTCCCTCCTTAATATTTTCTAAATTCCAAAATAAGTATTTTCTTTGTGTAGATTTTATCATTAACATTTTCCTTGCTATGAAAAAGAAAGAATTATGTGCAGTAGCCTGCCTGTTTTGGCTGGCAGGTTGTAGTGATCCGGCTTCGGACGAAATTGAAATTGTAAAGAATTTATTTCCTGTACAATTTAGTGTTCAACTTCAAAAAGAGGTACTTCCGTTCTACTCTACCCGCAGTATGCCACCTAACACGGTGCCCGAACCGACTGTTCCGGATGGAGACAATCCAGACAAAGAGTTAAAAGAGTTATGTTCTGCCATCGAATATCTGGTTTACAAAGACGGCGACCAGCCGGAGTTGGTAAAACACCGGACTTACCATGCAGACACAGAACCCGACTTCGGCATTGTTTACGACACGCTTCTTGCCGGCAGTTACCAGGTTTACCTGCTGGCTCATCAGTCGCAAAAAGCTACATTTTCAGAAAACGCTTTCAGCTTTGACGAACTATCCGATTCATTCTATAAAGGCCAAAAGCTTCAGCTGAAAGAAGGAGACGAGACCAACGTCGATATAAACCTGCAACGGATTGTCAGCCGGATAGAGTTTAAGGCTGCCGACAAGATTCCGGAAGATATCGTCCGGTTTGAACTGGCAGTCAGCAATCATCCCGACCGGCTCGATATCCTGACCGGAAAAGGGATCGTGTCTTCTGGGCCCAACGATTTCTCTTATGAATTCAAAACGGAAGAAAAAGGACAATCCGGTAAAATCCATTCCTTTTATTCCTTTATTCCGACAGGCGATGAAAAGATATCCGTCACGCTCACGGCCACCGGACCGGATAATCAAATACTGCGAAAGCGGACAGTAACCGATATTATTCCCATCGCCAATAAAATAATCCGTTACACAGGCATCTTATATACGCCTCCCAAACCGGATGAAACAGAAAACACCTTCAACCTGATCATTGGGAACAACGGCGAGTGGGATGAACCGGAAGAGAATGAATTGCCGGAATAACTTCATACACAATTGTGCAGCTATAAAGTTGCACAATTGTAAAAACAAAGAGTATCTTTGTACTCAACAAAAGTAACCGTTATGAAAAAGGAAAACATACTCAGTCTCATCTTTTTACTTACCATCCTTTGCGGATTCAATAGTTGCGAGGATAAGCCGCTTGGTCCCATAGAGGAAGAACCGGAAGATATCTTATGCAATGGAACAGGATGGTTTCGTCAGTATAGAGACTATGACGGATTTGACTGTGACCAAAAGTTCGTTTTCTATTTTGACGGCGGAGGAAAAGAAACAGTTGTACGCTATCTAGATGATTTCATGGGCAGTACAGAGAAATTTACTTATACCTTTCAATGGTCCTGGGATGAAGAATATCCTTATTCCATATTTATAGACTATTCCGACGGAACCTATTCCTATTTTGGGGATATGTATATCAGTCCATATGAGTTATCCGGCGTACTAAACGATTATGATGTCACTTTTGAGCCATTTTAACCTTAAATAGTATCATCGAAACTAAATGTTATGTCAAAATTTCTTATTCTACATACTTTCTAAAACTTATCTGAATTTTAGTTGTTTAATTCATAAAGAGAGCAAGAATCTCATAGGGTAAAAATCAGACAGTCAAACGTCTATCGTAATAAGGGAGATTCTTCAGTGAGTTTTAACAATTAGTGAGTAAAAGTACGATGAAAAGAGGAATATTGATAATATGCATTATTTATGCATTTGTCAGTAGCATAACAGCACAAGTAAAAGATAATAAGAATAGTTTACCAGCTTACGCTATCAAGACAAACGCATTATATTGGGCAACTACAACTCCGAACCTGGGGTTTGAAATAGGTCTATCCGATAAATTTACACTTGACTTGTCAGGGAATTACAATCCATGGACATTTTCCGACAGCAAGAAACTCAAACACTGGCTGGTTCAACCCGAACTGCGCTACTGGACTTGCGAACGATTTAACGGACACTTTTTCGGACTTCATGCACATTATGCCGAGTACAACGTTGGCGGCATTAAGATGCTAGGACTGAAAGACCATCGTTATCAAGGAAACCTGTATGGCGCCGGAGTTTCATACGGCTACCATTGGATATTAAATAAACGGCTAAGCATAGAAGCAACCATCGGTGTAGGCTACGCTTATCTGGATTATGATAAATATCCTTGTGGTAAATGTGGGACAAAGCTCAAAGACGGCCATAAGAATTACTTCGGTCCTACCAAAGCAGGTGTAAGCCTCATCTACATCCTCAAATAGAAAGGAGATATCAATAAGAAAAATTTAAGAAAGAATATACATATATTTTTATATGTACGGCCATACTTATGCTTAGCCGGAGCAAAAGAGCCCACTAATGACAGGCAGGAAGGAAAGACTTCCACATAGAGTATTAATCATTAATTTCAAAGAGTTATGAAAATCAAAAATTTATTTATAGCATTATTCGCAGCTTCCACTTTATTTGCTTGTAGCGAAGACGACGAATCACCCGTTCCCGACAGTAAAGGTACAAAATCTATTTCCGTATCGTTAGCCGGATTATCAGGAGTAAAAACCAAATCGACAGAAGCCGGAAATTTCCTGGCTGCCGATACAATGAATGTCAACAGCATACTTATCAATCTGACAGACGGTAGTGGCGCAGTAGTTAAATCGGAGACCATCACAAAAGATGCAATTACGGATTCAAACTGGGATAAACTGGTTAGCCCGAATAAAGGATTCAAGTTTGTCAACGTGCCGCAAAGTGTATCTAAAGTATATGTTTACGGTAATCCGGGCAGTGCCGTTACAGATAACAAGATCAATACGACACTCGCTCAACAGCAAGGCTCTGAAGTCTTGTACTTCGGTTTTGACGACGACCTTACGCCAATCGTAAGCGAACCGATTGATCCGGATCCGACAGCCGGGCAGACCTATACAGCCAATGTATCCATTAAGCCGGTTGTGGCCCGTCTACAAATTACAAACATCAAAGTAAAAGACAGCGGATCCTTTGAATTCACACGCGTGATCAGTGGCAGTTCGCACAAAGCGACAGTAAGCTGGACCAGTTTTAATCCGAAGTTGAAAGGCATCTACCTGAACAATTTCTATACGGTTTATCAGGACCCGGCAAGTGCTACAGAATTGTATAATAATGCAACTTCAGTAAATAATATTAAGGAAGGCCAGTGGCTCTTTAATAATTCGTCCATAGATGCAGCTGCATATGCCAGCTATAGCAAATACACAGGTGGCAGCTATGAAGATCTGCCTCTTACACTGCCGGCCAACAAAAGTTATGCATTCAATATTTTCCCGGGCGACCAGTTGCCTAAAATTCATCTCGACCTGGCTGATCTTAATATCGCAGGCCTGTCATCGACTGATGTAAACGTATTCAACCCGACATTGATTAACACGGTCCGTTTCGCCAATATCGTAAAGTATTTCAAAGATACGAATACCGAAATGACAGCCGCCGATTTTAAAGCCGGTACGATCTACAATATGGAAGTCGAGTTGATCCCGATGCTGGACAACGACCTGCAGAATATACAGTTTAACGTATTGGTTAAGGTAACAATCGAGCCTTGGGCTGTTGAATACATCACTCCGGGATTCGATTTGGATCAATAATATCCGATTTCATCATCATTTCAACATACAGAACATATGAAACGAATTAAATATTTCAGCATTATGCTATTGGTTGCCCTGACGACCGGTTGTATCAAAGAAGACCTGGATAGTTGCGACACAAATCTAATCTTCAGATACTTCGGAGACGGGACAAAGGATATTTTCCCTGAAAAAATAGAAAAAGTGGATCTGTATGTATATAGCGAAAACGGAGCACTTGTAGAAACGATTGGACTAGATCAGGGTGATTTAAGAAATAATCAGGGAACTCCCCTCAACCTCCCGGCCGGCAAATACCGGGTCGTTGGTTGGGGTAACTCCAAGAACGATACCCGGATCAATCAGGCTGCGGCATTAAACACAGCTCTGGTTGCTGCCCCTCACTATTTTACAAAAGAAATAATTACCACTAATGATAGCCTGTACATTGGAAGCAGGGATATTGAGATTTTTCAGGATGCCTCAAGCACAGATACTGTTTATTTCAGCAGTTCACATATAAAGATGTATTTAGAACTGGACGGACTGGAAGAAATGGCCATGGCTGGCGGTACATCTCCGATCGAAATCGAGGTCGGTAACCTGAGTCCTACAGTCGACTTTGCGAAAACATTCTCTTCGGAGAATGTTTCGTACAGGCCGGTTGTACAGAAAGAAGGAAACACCTCCGGTTTTAAATCGAGATTCAACGTATTGCGGTTCAACAACAATAACGGTATCTATATCAACTTAGTCAGTAAAGAGACAAATAAAACAATATACACATTGAATCTGAAGGATTTTATGCAGGACAACCGGATCACGGTAGACGGGATCAATGAAGTCACAGTCGGAATCCGTTTTCGTTTCAATGGAACCTCGGTCACAGTTCTACCCTGGGATGAAGAGGTGATAAAACCGGGCCTCGGATAGCCCACAAACAATATGAAAAGGTATAACAATTATATAGCGTCAATAGGATTCTTCATTGTCGCCCTGCTGGTTACATCCTGTAGCGACGAGCAAGAGGTCGAACAGACAAGCTTAGAAATGAATGCCCGGCTAAACCTGACCATCTCTACCCGCGCTACAGCGGATGACCTGATAAAAGGCGGCGACGGCAAGTTTTCCAGCCTGGCACTTTACATATTCAACAAGGAAAATGGCGTATGCGAATACTCGGAATTAATCCCGGTTATCACTCCGCAATACGTGGACGAGTTAACTCGGTCAATCCAGGTCTCACCGCAGGATAAAATCATCTATGCCATCGGCAATTACAACGACGAGGAGAAAGTTTATTCGATGATACCCGACGGTTCCAAACTCTTGCCGGAGCTGGAAACGATGACTATATCGAATAAGAACGGGTTTAAAGATACAAACCTGTTGATGGTCGGAAAGCAGATGGTCCAAATCGATGGTCTTGTGACAAATGCCACTATTCCAATGGAAAGACTCGTTGCCCGCCTGGATGTATATATGTTCAAAAGCAGAAGGTTAGAGAACAACACGGTTATTTTAAAGTCCATCGAACTGGTCAACCAGATAACCAACACACGGGGTGAATATCAGAATACGATCATGGTATCGCCGGTCGAAACTCAAAATGACCTCAGAACGATCAGTAGCAACAATGTATTGGGAGTCATGCCGGATGATATGTCAGGAATTATTCCCGACAATGCGACGGAATCTTTTTACAGTTACCAGAATATTGCCGCATCGGCAGACCCTGATCCAAACGTTACTCCTTACCTGTTGATAACAGCAGACATAGACGGGGTGAGTCACCGGTATAAGGGGTACATCACCGACAGCGGACAAACGACCGATAAGTACAGCCTGAAACGCAACACGGTCTACCGTATTATCGCGATGCTTGATAATCCGGATAATCTGCTGATACTTAAAACAACCACTTTGCCGTGGACGAAATCATCCTCACAGATCGGCCATGTGGTTAATGAAGGAGATTACAGCTTCAGTGCCAATAACACGGAAGCGGCAACAGGAATCGTACAGTATCCTTATGTGCTGAACGGTGAATCGCAAAACGGTACATCGTATGCCAGTTACAACTTCAAACTGACGGCCCCGGCCGGAGCAGTCTGGACAGCGACACTGACAAACGGCCTGGAATTTACTTTCGGAACGGAAGGTTCTACCAATGGCAAACTTGCCATATCGAAAGGGATTGCCGGCGACAATACATATGAAATCAAGGTAGGAGCTTCCAGACCCTGGAACAGCCAGGAAAGGAAAGTCTATCTCTATATCACCGCCGAAGGGCAAAAGTTAAAGATCAATCCGGTCCGCAGCAACGGACAGCGGGCGCTGCCGGGTAACAACGACACGGATATTCTGATCACACAAACAGAATATAAATAAAAGGAGAAAAGGGTTATGAAACGAAATAATATCTACATCATTCAATTGATATCGGCACTGGTCCTGCTGTTCTCTTCCTGTAGCCAGGAGGAACTGATGGACCAACCGGAGGCTGTATCCGGTTCCGGCAAGATAGCCCTCCGGCTATCCCTGTCGCAACCGGCCGTCACCCGGGCCGATACGGAAGTTGGAGAAAATGATCTGAATGAAAACCTGATCAAGACACTGGACGTTTTCATTTACAGGGAAGATCAGGAAACTTGTTCTTTCTACGAGCATATCACCCCTTCTCCGGAGCAGACAGGAAGCGGGGAATATACCGCAACACTGCATGCTACGCAGGATCAGTTTGTCCAGAATGCAACTTATAATACTTATGTGGTATCCAACTATTCCGGGAACATACCGGCTGGCGGACTTAGCCGCTCTGACCTGAAGGCATTGAATGTATCAGCATTGAATCCCGATAAAATACAGGACAGTTTTCTGATGGACGGTACTGCCGCTAATATCCTGAATGACGGACGTATCGTTAACAAAGAAATTGCTGTATCACTGAAACGGGCCGCATCCAAAATCAGGGTATCGACAGCCTATACGAATGGCTTCTCGGCTTTCGTCGGCGGAACCATCAGCAAAAAGCTGTTCCAATACGCAACTAATACCTCCGTACTGGAAAACGGCAATCCGGTTGTTCCTCAGTTACAGAGCATGTCCGGTTTTACACCCGGTACGGGAACAGATAAAATTGTAGTCTATTCCTATCCGAACGACTGGAGCCAGAAGAAACAGAATGAAACCTATCTGATAGTCAACATCCCGGCAACAGGCCCTGATGGCAAGGAGTATGCACAGAACTATTATAAAGTGCCTGTCAACTTCCGTATTCCGGCCGATGATACGGCAAATCCGTCCGAAGAACAGGAGGCTGAACGTAATGCAATATACAGATTGGAACGCAACCACCTGTACGACATAACAGTTCTGGTAGACCAGCCGGGATCGCCCACTCCTGAGACTGCAATCGAGATCAGTGCCAATTATGTGATAAAAGACTGGACAACCAAAGAAGTGATCGTTGCAGTGGAAGGTTTCAACTTTATTTATGTAGAGAACACCGATATCAAATTACCTAACAGCATCAAGTATACGACAACATTCCAGTCATCCACACCGGATGTTGAAATCACCGATATCACAGTCAATGACAAAGCGATTACGAACGGAGATGAAGGCATACTTATCAGTTGCTCGCAAGGGGTAAAAACCGGTGACATCGTCATACTCAGCACACTGCCGGAAAACTTCGTTGCCAAAGAGATCACTTTCATCGTAAAAAACGGCGTAGGCCTGACACAGAAAGTAACGGTTTTACAATATCCGGCCTTATATATAGGCTCTGATATTTCCGCCGACGCACCGGGCGGCAGCCAGGGGCAGAACAATAACAAGATGTTCGTGATCGGTTCTTTCGTTGCCGACTTCTCTTCCCTACCCGACCCGGATGAGTTTGACGAAGACTTCGGAAGCGGATACACCCACTATGCAGCCAACCCCGCATTAGGTAAATCATATGCGGAATATATCAGAAACAATGCCGTATTAGGAAATCCGCTGACAGACAGCGAGGGCCAGACCATCGATACGGAAGAAAACAACCGCCGTATATCGCCACGTCTTATGCTGGCATCCCAGCACGGGGTGACAACGGCAGACAGCTATACGAACTCAAGGGATAAATGCGCAGCATATGTGGAAAACGATGCCACCACCAATGAGAGGTATTCAGACTGGCGTATGCCTACTCTGGCTGAGGTCTATCTGATCGATGTACTTCAGAATATCAAGGTGGCAGAAGTAAAAAAGATTCTGGAAGGTAGCTGGTACTGGAGTGCCAGGGCCAGTTCTGCCGTACAGTTCATGGACCCCAGAGTGGGTAATACAAATTCTTTCAATGCACTGCACTCGTCAGTTCGTTGTGTCAGGGATGTTAAATTCTAAAATTGAAATGTTATGAAAAATGTTATCATATATTTAATGGCTTCACTTGCATTGTTTGCCTGCCAGGATGAACTTGAAGTGGAGAAAGCAACGAAACCGGGCAAAGAGCTTTTGCGGGTATCGGTAAACATTCCGGAATACAGGATTGCCACACGTGCCGCCTCTTTCGAAAACAACCTCTCGGATGTCTGGCTGCTGGCGTTTGACCGGAACGGACTGTTCCTTGAACGTGTTCAGGCAACCGAACTGAACAGCGGGGAGGCAGACGGTGTAGGTAGCGGTTCTTTTAAAGCGGAAGTACCCGAAGAAACAGGGATCATCCATGTGGTAGCCAACTACGACAACTGGTCTTCCTTCAACGACAATGCTTCCCTGCAAAAAGATGAAAAGGAAGTAATGCCCTCTTTATATGGCAATAAAATGGTTTTCTGGGGAAGAAGCGAAGTTACTCCGTCTTCTTCACCTGTAACAGTGACGCTTTTCCGTAACCAGGCCAAAGTGACAGTGCAAAACGAAGCATCCAACTTTACGGTTACCGGTTATGCGCTCGGCAATATGGCAACCAGCGGTACTGTTGTGCCGTTTATGCCGGAGATGACTCCAAATCCGTTCATCATACAGGATAATGCCACCACATTACCTCCGGGTACACTCTCTAAAACAAGCCAGAGCGATACAGACTGCAACCTGGAAGCCAAATATATGTTCGAGAATCCTAACTACTTCAACGACCAGTCTTATCTTATTATCAAAGGCCACCTGGAAGGAGGAGGTCCGGAACTGTATTACAAAATACAGTTCCTGGACACCGATAAAAAACCTTATACGATCGTCAGAAACTTTCAGTATAAGGTCATAATCAATTCATTCAGTAATCAGGCTAATGGTAGTACGACTTTTGCGGATGCCAAAAATTCGGAAGTATCCAATAACATCTATGCCGAAGTCTTCAAGGATTCTCCTTCTATCTCCGACAGCGACAATAACCGGCTGACGGTAAGCAGGCTGAATTTCCTGTTCACACAGGGTGGCACGCTGAATGTTACAGCACATTATACGGAAAACGAAGTGCCGAACGATAGCAAGATCAGTGTCTCGGTACAGGAAGACAGAGGTAGCATCATCAGTAGCCTGTCGTATGACGGTAACGGGAATATCACAGCCCGTGTCGCCAAAGTTTCAGCCGGCCAGAATGAAGCGACCCTATTGGTGAAGGCGGGGGAACTATCCCGTATAATCACTGTTACTTCCAGTACATTATACAGTTTCGACCCGGCCACCTTATCTCCTGAGTTATATACCGGCAAGGATCAGGATATGACTTTATCATTCCGCATACCGGATGTTATTCCAAACTATCTGTATCCTTTGAAATGTGAAGTGACGACAAAGTACCTGTATCCGGTAGAACCGAATAAGAACCTGGAAATAGCATTCGAGGACGGCGTCTATAAATATGTATACTGGGTATACAGCCCCGGCATTAAAGAACTGAGTTTTAAAACAAGCTTGGACAACAGCAACGAGACAATAACGATAGAGAACGACTATTTCAAAACGGCTGAAGTCAAACTGATATCGCGTCAGCTTGAAGGAGTATCTGTCAATGGAAATAACATGGTAACTTACGGAACTGGTAATTCCGCAACCGTGAAGTTTACCATTCCCGAATATCCGGACTATCCTCCCAGATATCCGCTGACAGTATTTATAGCGACAAAGAATCTGACTACATCACAGGCCGGCTGGAATGCTGTCGACGGTGGGTATAGCTATACTTACAACACGGCACCGGCCGGAGAGCAGACCGTTCTGTTCAAATCGGTCCAACCTGACAGCCGTGAACAAGTAGTCATCAGTGCTCCGGGATTCAGTAAGGCTACTATTGCGGTTGACAATTACTTGGCTGCCAATATCGGTGTTTCGGGAGAATTGCGTGCCGTCTATAACGGACTGACATACACACTCCAGAGTCGTTCCGCAACATCTTCCAACACTAGTATTATCAATAATTTCACAACCAACAGGAGTAGTATGTATAACATCACCGTAAAATCCGGCAACAAACTTTCGGATACGGTCACAATAACCTGTTACGGTTATACCGGTTCATTTACAGTAGGAGAACTGCTTACAGGAATGCGTTTAAATTTATATCAATAAAAGGGAGAAAATCCGGGATGGATTTTCATTACTGGTTAAGTGAGAGAAGGACTGTACAAGCATATTTGCAGAGTATGGTCCTTCTATATTTTAATTCACAATTTCTTTACTATATGAATTATTTAATCTATTTTTGTCCACATAAATAAATATTCCATTTAGCAACCACTTACAAAACAGACTATGACAAAAAAAGAAGCAATCAAAATTTTTGAGGAAAAGAAAGTCCGTACCCTCTGGGATGACGAAACTGAAGAATGGTACTTTTCAATAATCGATGTGATAGCAGTCCTAACGGAAAGTGATAATCCCCGCAAGTATTGGAGCGTATTAAAGACAAGGCTTAGAAAAGAAGGCAATGAAACGGCTACAAATTGTAGCCAGTTGAAAATGCCTTCACTTGATGGTAAAATGAGATTGACAGATGTAGCGACTACCGAACAACTTTTTCGCCTTATCCAATCTATACCTTCTCCCAAAGCCGAACCATTCAAACTTTGGATAGCCCAAATTGCCAAAGAACGATTAGATCAGATGCAGGACCCAGAACTGTCCATCGAACAAGCTATGATGGATTATAAACGTCTCGGATATTCCGATAGCTGGATAAACCAACGATTAAAATCCATCGAAATCCGCAAGGACCTAACCGATGAATGGAAGAAACACAATTTACAGGAAGGCATACAATTCGCAACACTTACTGATATTATCTATAAAACGTGGGCTGGAAAAACAGCCAAAGAGTACAAACAATTCAAAGGATTGAAAAAAGAGAATCTACGGGATAATATGACAAATACGGAACTTGTTCTCAATATGCTAGCAGAAGCGGCAACAACAGATTTGTCAAAAGAAAAGTACCCCAAAGAATTTCAGGAACATGCAAACATAGCACACCAGGGAGGAAAAGTTGCCCAAGTTGCCCGTGAACAACTAGAAAGTCAACTGGGACATTCCGTCGTTTCACCCCTCAATGCAAAAACGACACTCGGATTGAACAAAGAAAACAAAAAAGACCATACTTCCTAAAAGTATGGTCTTTTGTACCCCCGAGCAGAATCGAACTGCTATCTAATGTTTAGGAAACATCTATTCTATCCGTTGAACTACAGGGGCAACTTTATATAAAGTGGGGGCAAAAGTATAATCTTTTCTGCAAACTGGCAAGTATTCAGGCAGTAATCTGATCAATCAAAGAGACTTTGCATCACGGAGAGGGATTTTATCTCCGGGAAGTCGGGCAGATGCAGGCGATAATATTCAACGATACGGTTGATAACTCCGACCCTGTCCTGACGGGAAAAAGAATACAACGACATATTCTCAAAGCTGATTTTCAAGAGGCGAGCAAAGACCTGACTCTCTTCCCGGTTCAGATAATGCCGGTGCATAGGAATGCGATCCACAAAGACACCGTTCTGCATATCGAAATAACAACCCGTCGAATACGAATCGGCATTCGGATAAATCCCCATATAATGAAGCAGGCGGAGCAGGAACACCAGATGGAAATTTGCCACTCCCTTATCGGCATACTCCAACAAGTGAATGGATTCATATAAATAATCGAACAGCCGCTGGTCAGGCTCCGTATCCTTTACCACCCGGAACAATACTTCCGCCAGGAAAAGCGCCAGCACATTCTTGACCGGATTACAAAAAACTTCAGTTAACGGATAACACAACTTCGTCTCACGAATCCGGTGCAGGTCACGTTTATTCAGATGCTCCACCTCCATCTCTAAAACCGAAAGGGGCATAAACAGCGCTCTGGAAACAGGCGACTTCTTTCCACGGCTGCGCGCCACCAGATAAGAAGTACGACCGAACGCCTCCGTATACATATATATAATAGAGTACTTATCGTTATAGGGGATGGCATGCAGGACGATCCCGCGTGTTTTACATAACATATCTTCCGTTCTTTATCGGATACAAAGATACAAAACAACAAACTATTTACGATATTTGCAGGTTATAATACTATAAATACATTTGAGTTATGTTAGATCTTACTACCCCGTCGCTTTTGTTTTCAGCCATATCATTAATATTACTGGCCTACACCAACCGTTTCCTGTCGTACGCCAGCGTGGTCCGCACATTGAAAGAAAAACACCAGCAGACACACGACCCGAAAGATATTGCACAGATTGCAAACCTCCGCAAACGGCTTTACCTGACCCGTTCGATGCAGATACTCGGGATACTCAGTCTGCTCCTTTGCGTAATTTCCATGTTCTTTATCTATATTTCATGGCAAATCATTGCTGCCTGGATATTCGGTGTCGCACTGCTGCTGCTGGCCGCTTCCCTATGCGTATGTATCTGGGAAATAAACATTTCCGTCAAGGCTCTCGAAATACATTTACAGGATATAAGTTCTAAATAGAAGTTAAAACGAGAATATCTATCAAATTTTCCCTTGAAATGTTTTGGTAGTTCAGGGAGAACATCTATCTTTGCACTCGCAATCGGGAAATCAACAATCCCAGAGCGCTGAAAGTGAGAACTTTGACATGATGGCCCATTCGTCTATCGGTTAGGACGCAAGATTTTCATTCTTGAAAGAGGGGTTCGATTCCCCTATGGGCTACAATAAACAAGATTAAAAAATTCAATAAAGAATAGCTAAGAAATGGCAAATCACAAGTCATCAATCAAAAGGATCAGACAGACTAACGCAAGACGTTTGCAGAACAGATATCATGCAAAAACTGCTAGAAATGCAATGCGTGTTTTGCGTGCTACTGAAGACAAAAACGAAGCTCAGGCTCTGTTACCGAAGGTGTGCTCTATGTTGGATAAGCTTGCTAAGAAAAACGTTATTCACAAGAATAAAGCTGGCAACCTGAAATCCAAATTGACAAAGCACGTTAACAAACTTGCATAAGGAATAGGTTATACTTATATAGTATGAGCCGGACTTTAACGCCCGGCTTTTTTAACCCAGATGGCCCATTCGTCTATCGGTTAGGACGCAAGATTTTCATTCTTGAAAGAGGGGTTCGATTCCCCTATGGGCTACTTTACAGAAGCAGTCGGATCAATTGTGATCCGACTGCTTTGTTTTTATACCTCCCATCACACTTTCTCCACCCTGCTTTTTTTGCTATTTTCACTACATTTGTACCATCTAAGTCAATTATTTTCACTACATTTGTTAGCATTTTTAGATATATAGAAATTTAGTGATTTTAAAGGATAGAAACTCATGAGTGAAGAAATGAAGAATACTTCCGGAGAATACTCTGCGGACAGTATTCAGGTACTTGAAGGGTTAGAAGCAGTACGAAAAAGGCCGTCCATGTACATTGGCGACACTAGCGAAAAAGGTCTGCACCATCTGGTGTATGAAGTTGTTGACAACTCTATTGACGAAGCACTAGCCGGATTTTGTTCCCAGATCGACGTAGTTATAAACGAAGATAACTCTATCACAGTAACAGACGACGGCCGTGGCATACCGGTAGGTATTCATGAGAAAGAAGGCAAATCTGCCCTGGAAGTAGTATTAACCGTTCTACACGCCGGTGGTAAATTTGACAAAGGTACCTATAAGGTATCCGGAGGTCTGCACGGTGTGGGTGTTTCCTGCGTAAACGCACTTTCCACTTACCTGAAAGCAGAAGTCCGCCGTGAAGGTAAAATCCATATGCAGGAATTCTCTTGTGGTAAACCGTTGCACGGTGTAGAAGTTGTCGGTACAGCCGATACGACCGGAACGACTATCTCTTTCAAACCGGACGGCAGTATCTTTACTGTTACTGAATACAAATACGATATATTGGCTACCCGCTTACGCGAACTTGCTTTCCTGAATGCAGGTATCAGCCTGACATTGACGGACAAGCGTGTAACGAAAGAAGACGGTTCTTATAAGTCGGAAGTATTTCGCTCGGAAGAAGGATTGAAAGAGTTCGTCCGTTACGTAGACCGTTCCAAAGAATCCCTGATTCCTGACGTTATCCATATCGTTACAGAAAAGCAGGGTATTCCTGTTGAAGTAGCCATGACATACAACACATCTTTCAACGAAAGCGTGTTCTCCTATGTAAATGATATTAATACGATTGAAGGTGGTACGCACCTCGCCGGTTTCCGTCGTGGTCTGACACGTACACTGAAGAAATATGCTGAAGACTCCAAGTTGCTGGAAAAAGCAAAAGTAGAGATCCAGGGCGATGACTTCCGCGAAGGTCTGACAGCCGTTATCTCTATCAAAGTGGCCGAACCGCAGTTTGAAGGACAGACAAAAACAAAACTGGGTAACAGTGAAGTGACCGGTGCCGTAGACCAGGCCATCGGAGAAGCACTTACTTACTATCTGGAAGAGCATCCGAAAGAAGCCAAAATAATTGTAGAAAAGGTTGTTCTGGCAGCACAAGCACGTCAGGCTGCACGTAAAGCACGTGAACTGGTTCAGCGCAAATCGCCGATGACTGGTGGCGGTCTGCCCGGTAAACTGGCCGACTGTTCTTCGAAAGACGCTGCAATCTGCGAATTATTCCTGGTCGAAGGGGACTCGGCAGGCGGTACGGCTAAACAGGGCCGCGACCGTGTATTTCAGGCTATCCTGCCGCTTCGTGGTAAGATCCTGAACGTAGAAAAGGCAATGGACCACAAAGTATTCGAAAGTGAAGAAATCCAGAACATCTTCCGTGCAATGGGTGTTACTATTGGTACAGAGGAAGATCCGAAGGAATTGAATCTGAGCAAGCTCCGCTACCACAAGGTAATCATCATGACCGATGCCGACGTGGACGGAAGCCACATTGCCACATTGATTCTTACTTTCTTCTTCCGCAGAATGCGTGCCCTGATCGAAAACGGATATGTTTATCTGGCGACTCCTCCCCTTTACCTCTGTAAGAAAGGCAAAGTCGAAGAATACTGCTGGACTGAACAACAACGCCAGGCATTCATCGATAAATATGGTGGAGGTAACGAGAACCAGATCCATACACAACGATACAAAGGTTTGGGAGAAATGAACGACCACCAGTTATGGGATACGACCATGAATCCTGAAAACCGTACGTTGAAGCAGATCACGATCGACAGCGCAGCAGAAGCAGACCAGATCTTTGCCATGTTAATGGGTGAAGAAGTAGGTCCGCGCCGCGAGTTTATCGAAGAGAATGCAACTTACGCAAATATTGACGCATAGTTAATTGAAAATTGAGAATTGAAAATTAAACAATCACTTCAACTCTCATTTTCAATATATTAATATTCAATTTTCAATTTATAATTTTCAATTATGCAAGTCCGTCGTCCGAGTTTAGAAGCCTTATTCAGGGAAGTTGACAATTTCAGTCCGAAAAAAGAAAAACTTCAGCCTCCCCGCATAGGAATATCTTCAAACCGGAAAGACGGACTTTCCTGTATAGCCGATACCTATGTGCAATCCGTAGTGAAAGCAGGAGGCGCACCGGTGCTGATCCCTGTCATTACGGATATGGAAGCACTTACGGCAATCGTATCCGGACTGGACGGACTGCTGATGAGCGGCGGCGGAGATATCAACCCGCTTTATGTCGGGGAGGAACCCGTTCCGCAATTACAGGACGTGGATACTTTCCGCGACGAGTTCGACCTGATCTTGCTCAGGCTGGCAACTAACCGCCAGTTACCTGTCATGGGTATTTGCCGCGGCCACCAGCTTATCAACGTAGTCTTCGGCGGTTCCGTGTACCAGGATATCCATTCGCAACACGAAGCCAGGTTGTTCAAGCACAGCCAGACGATGCCGCGCGAACAGGCTTCCCATTCCGTACGGATCACCGATACTTCTTCGCGCCTGTTCGATCTGTTAAAGAAAGAACCGGATATATTCGTCAACTCTTTCCATCATCAGGCAGTCAAAGATATCGCACCCGAATTTAAAGAAACGGCAGTTGCCCCGGATGGTATCAACGAGGCCATGGAGCATCCCGAAAAAGAGATCTTCAGCGTGCAATGGCATCCCGAAGCAATGGCAGCCAACGACGACGAACTTATGCTCGAACTGTTCAGGCATCATGTAGAAACGGCCCGCCTGTTCAAGGAAGCCAAACGCATCCATAGCCGGAACGTCATACTCGATTCCCATACGGACACACCGATGATCTTCCCCGGCCAGTTCAATATCGGGCTGAAAGAGGGAGGCAAAGTAAACCTGCCGCTGATGGAAGAAGGAATGGTCGACGCTGCGATCATGGTCGCTTATATCCCGCAAGGCAAACGGGATGACGAATCATTGCAGCAGGCAACCGATTTTGCCATGAACCGGCTGAACGAAATTCATCGCCAAATGGAAATTAACCGCGGCAGAATGAACATCGCCCGGACTTCACAGGAAGTATGGGTAACGAAAGATGCCGGCAAGAAAGCGATCATGCTGGGTCTGGAAAACGGTTATGCCATAGGTAAAGACATTCGAAACATAGCCCGTTTCAAAGAACTGGGCGTCAGCTATATCACGCTTTGCCACAACGGGAGCAACGACATATGCGACTCTGCCCGCGGAGATGCCGAATGGGGCGGACTAAGTCCTTTCGGAAAAGAAGTGGTTGCCGAAATGAACCGGTTGGGCATCTTGGTAGATGTGTCGCACGCTGCCGAAAGTACCTTCTACGACGCATTGGAAGTCAGTACACAACCGATCATCGCTTCACATTCTTCGGCACGCGCTCTGTGCAACCATCCGCGCAATCTGACAGATGAGCAACTGAAAGCACTGGCCGAAAAACAAGGCGTAGTACAAGTATGCCTTTATAAAGGCTTCATCAATGAAGATGCTGAAAAAGCATCGCTTACCGATGCCATACGCCACATTAATCATATAGTGGACCTGATCGGTATCAACCATGTGGGCATCGGCTCCGATTTCGACGGCGACGGCGAACTGATCGGATGCCGGGCAAGTAACGAACTTATCAATATCACCCTGCGCCTTCTGAAAGACGGCTACAAAGAGAATGATATTGCAAAGATATGGGGAGGCAACCTGCTGCGTGTCATGTCACGTGTGCAGTCGGCCTATAACGGATGATAATAAAGAAATACTAACAGATATGATGCACGTTTTGTATATAGCTCTATTTGCTTTTTCATTGCTCGCCTGTAGCCAGGCAAAGAACCAGCAACAGGAAGTAACGACAGTCAGCCAGACGCCAATGACAACAACGCCTTCTTTCAATGCCGACAGCGCCTATGTTTATGTTGAAAACCAGGTTAAATTCGGCCCGCGCGTACCGAACACCGATGCCCATAAAGCATGCGGCAACTATCTCGCCTCCGAACTGAAACGTTTCGGGGCCAAAGTATACGAACAGGAAGCCATGCTTACCGCCTACGACAATACCGGACTGGAAGCCAAAAACATCATCGGCTCTTTCAACCCGGAAAACGATAAACGTATCCTGCTCTTCGCCCATTGGGATTCGCGTCCTTATTCCGACCACGATCCCGACCCGGCTAATCATCGTAAAGCGATCGACGGAGCCGACGACGGAGCCAGCGGTGTAGGAGCTTTGCTTGAAATAGCCCGGCAGATCGGGCAAAAAGATCCCGGAGTAGGTATCGACATCATCTTCTTTGATGCTGAAGATTACGGTACACCGGAGTTTGTAGACGATTATAAACCCGACACCTGGTGCCTGGGTACCCAGTTCTGGGCAAAGAATCCGCACGTACCCAATTACCGCGCCGACTTCGGTATCCTGCTGGATATGGTCGGAGCTAAAAACGCCACTTTCTTCAAGGAACAGACTTCATTGAGCAAGGCTGGCAACATTGTGGAAATGGTATGGAGCACGGCACGCAACCTCGGATACGGCAGGTATTTCATCAATGCGACAGGCGGCGCCATCACCGACGATCACGAATATGTGATCAAAGGACGCAATATCCCTTGTATCGACATTATCAACTACGACCCTGACAGCAAAAGCGGTTTCGGTTGGTACTGGCATACACAAAAGGACAATATGGAAAATATCGACCGCGAAACCCTTAAAGCGGTAGGGCAAACGGTTCTGGAAGTAATATATAACCGACAAAAGAAATAATACAAACGATGACTATCAACGAACTTCAGGATAATGTTATTGAAGAGTTCTCAGCCTTCGACGACTGGATGGACAAGTATGCGTTGCTGATCGATTTAGGCAACTCACTTCCCCCGCTGGAAGAAAAGTATAAAACAGAAAGTAACCTGATCGAAGGTTGCCAGAGCCGTGTATGGCTTCAGGCAGACTACGAGGACGGCAAAATTATATTCAAAGGCGAAAGCGATGCTGTGATTGTAAAAGGTATCGTATCCTTACTGATCAACGTCCTGTCCGGCCATACTCCGCAGGAGATCCTGGATACCGATCTTTATTTCATTGAGCAGATCGGATTGAAGGAGCACCTTTCCCCTACCCGCTCAAACGGCCTGGTGGCTATGGTCAAGCAAATGCGAATGTACGCACTGGCCTACCGCACAAAGGAACAAGGATAATTCAAACAGAAAAGCGCTTCCCACACAGGAGCGCTTTTTTATTTACCTGCATCATTCGACAAACAATCCGTCAGCATACTTTATTATAATCCCCAAACAACGACCTCTTAGCCGCGTTATGCCTTATTCTTTTTTGTTTTTCATTTATCGTACGCTTGTTTGATAACAGTCAAACGCTTATTAGAAAGCAGTCGAACAAGCGTTCGACAGATGACAAACAAGATGGATATTGTAATTTACGGGACAAATGGTAGTTAGGTAATCTTTAAAGTCTGCTTAGGTAAGTAATTATTCAAAAGGAGGCCATTATCAAAAAGGTTCATCAACAAAAAAGGTATGCCGACAACCGCGACATACCTTTCTACTATTTCAAATAACCCTTCTTATTCAGTGATTTCGGTACCATAATACGGCCTAAGCTCATCATTAGACTTAAATACATAATAAGTCGTCGGATTCGTATACGGATTATTATAATGGAAGATGGCAGGATTGGCATTCAATTCAGCCTGGTTCCAGCCCGGAGTCCAACCTACATAGGCACCATCCATATCAATACAGTGCTGATAACGTTCACAGTTGGAACCTTTGTAAGCACGGTGGATACCAACTTCCAAACGTTTAGCATCAAAATAATTAATTCCCTCACCCCAGAACTCGATACCTTTCTGGAAAACATATTCATCCAGGAATGTATCGGCAGTAGTAGCCGTACAGGTATAAGCGGAGTTACGTGTTTTCACGATATCCTCTAATACTTTCGCTGCTGCAGGTACCCCTGATGTATGAAGTGCCGCTTCAGCTTTCAAGAAATACATTTCCTCAATACGCATAATCGGATAATCGACTGCACCGCCGACGGTATGAGTACGATAGTCTCCGTTATGCGGACGGAATTTCATATTTACATATAACCACGGCCACGACTGGAAACCATTAGACGAATTGATACGTGAACGAATCCATGAGGCAGAACTGTTGTACTTATATTGATATTTATCAGGACCGAATCCAGAATAATCATCACTCCAATCACTTTGAGTAGTACTTGTACTTACATCGTTCAATGCCCATTTGTTATTAATGAACTTACCATCAGCATCTCTCTCCACCAAATACGGCTCACCCTCTTTCTGATTTTTCGATTCATAGAAAAAGCTGGGATCCAACCATGATTTCTTACGGAAGTCGTTGTCCGAAAGGCGTTCGTACCATTTACGATCGAGTGAACGACCGACACGCCAACCATACACACTGAAAGTCGTTTCTGTTCCGAAGATCATAGCAAAAGAGAATGACTGATTGTTTCCCGTAGCAGCAGTGGTGTTACCTTCGGAAATAGAAGTCGCCCACATCCATGAATTCTGAGAGTTACGATTGTTAAAACCATTAACCGGGTCAGTCCACTCTGCTTCTGTCAATGGAGTACAACCGGCTACAGAAATAGCCTTATCTGCATATTCACCGGATTTCTGCCAATAGGATGCTTCGTCTTTATAGGTAGCGGATGTTTTCACACGAGAAGCCAGATTAGCATATGTACGGGCATACAAACCATACACAACCGCCAGGTTCGGCTGGGTTTTATCAGTACGGGTATATCCGTTCAGATATGTTTCTGCCTGTTGCAGGTCACTCAATATCAAATCGTAGGCTGCATCCACTGTTGCACGCGGGTTGTTGGAAGCCTCTTCCGATGTTGTCTTCTCTGTTACGATAGGCACCCCCAGATTCGTCAAGTCATTTTCAGGACTTACATAACTGTAACGGCTATCGGTTGGTTTCTTGTATTCCATAATCTGAACCAAGTCCAAATAATAAAGTGCACGGTAAGCATAGCTGACGCCCAAATATCCCTTTTTCGTATCATCCAAATCGTTTACATCGATCATCCCGATAATGTCGTTTACATTCTTAATATAAGAATAGTAGAGATAAGAAGGATACAATCCTCGATTGGAACCTGTAGCACTGATCGCTCCATAGCAATAAGCTCCCATGGTGTTATACCCATTCGCACCAGAACAAACAAACTGGGTCGTACTATGTTCAAGCATGGCACGCATACTACCATACGAAATCATTTCTATGCCACCGTCATCATTTATATACCCGCCCATCGAAGTATAAATAGAGTTGACCATCCCCTGTAAAGCCGATTCCGATGCTTGAATTTGGTCATTCAGCACATATTCTGTCGGCAATGTTTCTTCGATACAGCTACTTAGCCCCAAAAGAGCCGCAGTAGCCAATAAAATCTTATATTTCTTCATGATGTTTTCTTTTTAGTGTTTAGAATGTCAATGAAATACCACCCGAGATAGTACGTATCGGAGAATAAAGTTCCGGATTACTATATCCTTTCAATGTATATCGAGGATCGAATCCCTGCCGTGCCGAGAAATAGAACAGGTTTTCACCCGAGAAATAAACACGTATATTCTGGATATTATACTTCTGTGTCAGACTGGAAGGCAATGTATATCCCAAGTTGATGTTCTGGATATTCAGATAGCTTGCATTGGTTATGAAGCGGTCTGAACGCGGATTCTGTGAATACTTTTCTGCAAACTGTAAACGCGGAACACTTGAACCTGTATTTTCCGGTGACCAGGCATTTAAGATGTCCTTATGCCAGGTTGTAGACGTAGTGGTACTTGTGTGCATCAATGTCTGATAAGTATAGTCGTAAGCCTTTCCCCCCAACTGATAGTTCAAGTTGATAGAGAAGTCAAAACCACGATAGGATAATGAAGTACCCAAACCACCATAGAAAGAAGGAAGAGCATCACCAATCAGATAATCGGTTGCCTGACTTGCATCCTTGGTTGTTTCTTGTCCTGTGACATTTCCTGCCTCATCAAGAATATCTTTATAGAATAAAGATTCTCCTGTTTCAGGATCCAGACCGGCAAATTTAGGCAAGTACCAAGTATACAGTGAAAGACCTTCTGCCACAAAATATTTGTATTTGGATACAAACGATTTATCCAGATTGACATAACCGTTATGTCCGTCTACTTTTGTTGTTTTGATTGCATCCGGTAAAGTCAATACTTTATTCTTTACATGAGAAATATTGAAGTTAACATCCCATTTGAAATCCTTATTACTGATCAGGGTACCCTGTAAAACCAGTTCAAGACCGGCATTACGCATATCACCCAAGTTAACGAAATAACTAGTGTAACCAATAGAGGGAGGTGTATTCAAAGAAAACAACATATCACTGGTTTTCCGATAGAAATAATCCAAGCTACCACTTAGGCGTCCGCCGAAAAGATCAAATTCTGTTCCTATATTCCAGTTTGTATTGGTTTCCCAGGTAATATCACCGGAACCTTTCTGACGCCACTGGTAAGCAGCCTGATCATCATTATTTACCACTTTGTAAGAATCGGCATACAAATAATCACCGATATTGTCATTACCCTGCGATCCGACAGACGCTTTCAACTTCAGGGAGTTTACCCAGGGAGCATTGAAGAAAGCCTCTTTTGAAATAAGCCAAGCTCCGCCGACCGACCAGAAGTTACCCCAACGGTGTTCTTTCGCGAAACGTGAAGAAGCATCACGACGATAAGATACCGAACCGAAGTACTTCGCATCGTAGTTATACATGGCGCGGAAGAAGTAACCTTCATTATTATAGGAATTTGAATAAGAGTACGGATTATTATTCAAATTCAAAAGAGTAGCCAGTTCACGTGTTCCATCGATTCCGAAATTACGTCCGGAAGCACTCAATGATTCATATTTGTAATTATAATATTCATGACCGACCATTGCTCCGACATCATGTTTACCGAACTGCTTGTTATAATTCAATAACTGTTGCGTATTATAAGTGAAAGTACGGTAAGATGCTTTCGAGAGGTAACCATTATCAGAAGAACTGGTATAGTAATCGACAAAAGGACTGGTTGCATAGGTATAACGACGATCATAATCATATGCATTGGCATTAAACGTGAATGTCAGATCCTGAGTCAGATTAATATCTGCATAACCACTGGCAATAAAAGAATTACCAGTTGTTTCATCCGAACGGTATTTGTTAGAGAAGATACAGTTACCTCCTACACCGCCTGCACGAGTCAGATCATAAGCTTGTGCAAAGTCATACATTTTCTCTCCCCATTGGTCGATCATAATATTCTTGTTCGCATCCCGGAGATAAACAGGGTAAATAGGAGCCTGGCTCTTTATTGTACTCCAGATGGTTCCAGTACCGATCGTACCTTCGGACGTCTGGCTGTAATTATATTTTGTATAGTTGAAGTTTGCACCGACTTTCAACCATTTCTTTGCTTGGTAATCCAATTTTGCACGTGCAGTTAAACGTTTTTGCATGGACCCTTCCTGGATACCGTCCTGATCCAAATATCCTATAGAGGTATAATAGTTTATACGCTCGGAAGCACCGGATACCGATACGTTATACTCTTGACGGAAGCCGTTCTGCAACCCGATCTCTTCCCAGTCATCGGCCTGCAACCAGAATTTCTGACCATTATAATCATAAAGTGCTCCCATAGTCGCTCCCGGATTCATTATGCCACCCTGTTGAATAAAGTCTTGTCCTTCAGGAACCGTATATATCATATAACCCGGACCGACACCACTGGATGAATTTGTCAGATGTTGATTTGCCAAAGCATGAGCATCTGTTGCCGACATAGAA
The DNA here is from genome assembly GCF_023656785.1 of Parabacteroides caecihominis. Taxonomy (NCBI): domain Bacteria; kingdom Pseudomonadati; phylum Bacteroidota; class Bacteroidia; order Bacteroidales; family Tannerellaceae; genus Parabacteroides; species Parabacteroides caecihominis. The sequence continues at coordinate 1,300 of NZ_JAMOKS010000023.1, read as the reverse complement.
CCGCCCGGTTCAGTTATATAATAGTTATACAACATCTTGTAATAAGTTTCGTAGAACTGCTGGGCGTTTGTCGTTTTATAATTCTGGAGACCATTCGAGTTAGCCCCCCATTTGGCATCCACTGATACTTTTGCATCACCATTCTTACCTTTCTTTGTAGTAATCATGATAACACCATTGGCACCACGGGCACCATACAAAGCATTAGATGCTGCATCTTTCAATACGGTCATCGACTCGATATCGTTCGAGTTTATCAGGTTCAGGTCACCATCGAAAGGCATACCGTCAACAACGATCAAAGGTTCTGTATCTGAAGAGATTGAACCGAAACCACGAATTGTAATAGAAGGCGAACTACCCGGTTGTGAAGATGAATTGCTTAGCTGTACACCGGCTACACGCCCTGCCAAAGCCTGAGCCGGATTACTAACCTGTGCTTTCAAAAGGTCGTCCGATTTCATTATACCGGCAGAACCGGTGAAGGCCTCTTTCGTACTTTTACCGAAAGCGACAACCACCACTTCGTCCAATGCCTGGTTATCTTCCTGTAATATGATTTGAATATTGTTTTTATTTCCAGGTTTTATAGTCTGGGTTACAAAACCTACATAAGAGACTTGTAATGAACCGTTAGCATTGACGGACAATTCAAATTTTCCGTCCATATCTGTCATAATACCATTCGTTGTGCCTACTTCAACAACACTGGCGCCAATTACCGGCTCCCCGTTTTCATCTTTAACGACACCAGTCACTTTGCGGGTATTCTGATTTACCGATGCAGCTTCCTCTATTGCTACGGCTTTCCGGATATCAAGGTCTGAAAGATTGCTTTCAGCCGCCATGGTCAAATTAAGACAAAACAAAGGAATGGCCATGCAGGCAACTTTCTTTGTGTAATTATTCATAACTTAATTAATTAACGATTAAAACTTGAATAAAAAAACTATTCACGGATTAGGTTAAAAGGAACGATCCTTCTATCTCCTCTATTAGCTACTATTGTACCTCATAATCAACCAGAAATAAAAAGTTAGACAATTCTATATAGACTTTTTAGATGTATAGTATCTCCCTCAATACAGATGACAGGAGTTTTTTAGCGTTTTTATACCATAACAGACAATTAGCGTTTTTTTTCTAAAAATCAACAATAACATTAATATCTTAGAAGTATCCAAAGAAGACAATCCAACAGCAAACTATCAGATCGATTTACCTGTATATTTTGCCAAACTAAGTTTTTCAAAATATCAATACTAGTGGCATTATTAACGTAGTTCACATAGGACTAGGT